>PLLM01000002.1 GCA_003141275.1 Phycisphaerales bacterium | reverse complement strand
TCTTCTACCTTCCTTGTTGAATGGCCTCTGAATACCCTGGTCGGCGAAAATTCCCCAAGTTTATGCCCCACCATATCCTCGGTGACATATACCTTGTGAAACATTTTGCCGTTGTGCACCATAAAAGTATAACCAATGAATTCCGGAATTATCGTGCACCTTCGTGCCCAAGTCTTTATCGGGTCGCGCAACCCCGTCTGTATCTGTTTGTTAACCTTTGCAAACAGTTTTACGTCAACATACGGCCCTTTTTTCTGTGATCTTCCCATTCGATTTCCTCAGGCCGGCCAACCGGCCTCGATAACATCCTTCAAATCAAACTGCCTGTTGTCCATGTGGGCTGCTTCTGCGTCTCCGAATAATCCGCTTGCTGCTGACCTTTCTCGGGTTTCTTGTCTTTCCGCCCTTTGCCAGTACGCCGGTCGGCGAGCATGGATGACGTCCGCCGTTACTCCTGCCTTCGCCGCCGCCCATCGGATGCGCTACCGGGTTCTGCGCCTTGCCTCTTACGTGGCCCCTGCGACCTTTATGTCTTGTCCGCCCCGCCTTGCCCCACCTGATGTTCTGATAGTCCGTGTTGCTCAGCTTGCCTATTGTCGCACGGCATTCCTTGCGAACCATTCGCATCTCTCCGCTGGGCAGTTGAAGCGTTACCCAGTCGCCTTCTTTGGCTATTATTCTCGCCGCGCCGCCGGCAACACGCACTAACTTGCCGCCCTGGCCGGCTGACATTTCGATATTGTGAACTTCAAGACCGCTAGGAATCGCCTCTAACGGCATCGCGTTGCCGACCTTCGGCTCGCAAACCATGCCGCTTTCAACCTTATCGCCCAGCTTTACGCCTTCCGGAGACAGTATATATCGTTTTTCGCCGTCAACGTAGTGCAATAATGATATGTAACAATTCCTGTTCGGGTCGTATTCCACGCTTGCNNCTCGCACCGCCTCCTCTGAAACGCACCATCGTCATACCGCTGTGGTTTCTGCCGCCTGATTTCTTTATGCGAATACACAGGGTCTTTTCCCGCCTGTCGGTGGTCAGCTCGGCAAAATCGTTGACCGAACTGTTCCTGCGTCCTGCACTCGTCGGCTTGTATATTTTAATTCCCATATCGCTTCTCTTGCTCTCTTTATTAGAACAGGTCTATATGATAATCGGGCTTCAGGTACACGACGGCCTTTTTCCAGTCCTGCGTGAAACCCGACGTCTTGCCCTTGCGTCTGAATTTGCCCTTCCTGTTCGCGGTCCTCACCTTATCAACCTTCACCGCGTACAGCCGCTCAACAGCGCCTCTTATCTGCATCTTGTTGGCGTCCTTGTTCACTTCAAACGCATACGCGCTTACCTTGCCGGCAAGGTGTGTCCCCTGCTCCGTAATCAATGGCCTAACTATGATATTATGGTCTTTCATAATGCCAACAGCTAATTCTCACCTGACTCATTTTTGTTAATAAGAGACAGGAACGCCTCTTTGGTAAACAGCAATTTGGTATGTCTGCAAATATCCCCCGCGTTTGACTCGACCACAGGCATCACCGACACCTTTGCTATATTCCTCGCCGAACGCCAAAGCGTATCGTTGTACTCTCCGATTATCACAAGGCAGCTTCTATCGATTTTAAGATTCCCCAGTATATTCACAAAATCCCTGGTCTTCGGTTTCTCAAATTTTAACTGGTCAACGATAACCACATTATTGCTCAAAAGCTTCGACAGTATCGCCGAATCCCTCGCAAGCTTTCTCTGCTTCTTCGGCATCACCTGGCTGAAATCTCTCGCCACTTTCGCAAACGTCACGCCGCCGCCAACCCGTTTGCCCGTCCTGATTGTGCCGGCTCTCGCGTTACCGGTGTGCTTCTGCGCGTATATCTTTTTGGTCGAACCTGCGATCATACCCCTGCTTTTTGTCGCCGCGGTTCCTACCCGTTTGTTCGCCTGGTACATAACTATCGCCTGCTTCAGCAGTGAATACCTCACTCGCCCGCCGAATGTTGACTCGTCAACCTTCAAGCTCTCAACCTCTTTACCGTTTTTATCGTAAACAGATAAACTAATCATCCGCTAATCCCTGCGCTGATATCTATACCTTATTCTTCTGTGAAGTTTTCACTACAACGTAACCGCCCGCAGGCCCCGGCACCGACCCTTTGATTACCAGCAGGTTATTTTCCTGGTCTATCGAAACAAGGCGATGGGTCTTGACCGTAATCCGTGCAGCGCCCAGGTGCCCGCCCATTTTCTTACCCTTCTTTATGTCTCCGCCGTGACCACGGTCGGTTCCATAACCCGCCTGAGAACCCGGCGAACGGTGTTTGCGCTCTGTGCCGTGTGAACCAGGCATACCGCCGAAATGCCATCGCTTCATCGGGCCCGTAAATCCCTTGCCCTTGCTTGTCCCGATGACGTCCACAAATTTCGTCTCGGCAAAAGCTGAAACCGTTACCGAATCGCCCTGATTCAACTCTGCCTTGGCATCGCCGGCAAGCCGCATCTCCCTGATATACTTCTTCGGCAGGGTCTTGGCTTTTTCAGCGTGTCCAATCGCGGGCTTTGTCCTGCGCGACGCTTTCGTATCGTCATAACCCAGTTGCACCGCGTTATAGCCGTCCGTTTCAACGGTCTTTACCTGCATAACGACACAGGGACCGGCCTGTATGACCGTAACAGGCAACAGCCGTTCCTTCTCATCGTAAACCTGCGTCATTCCAACCTTTTTTCCAAGCAGCATTGCCACGTTTGTCTTCCTTGTTACTGACCTGCTTTATTATGCCTTAATCTTTACGAAAACACCGGCCGGCACTACCAGCCGATTAAGCACCTCAACCGTCCGCGCATTCGCCTCGCGAATATCAATCAGACGCTTGTGTGTCCGCAATTCAAACTGCTCGCGTGATTTCTTGTCAACATGAGGACTTCTCAGCACAGTGTATCTTTCGAT
>PLLM01000084.1 GCA_003141275.1 Phycisphaerales bacterium | reverse complement strand
GAAAGAACTAAGGTCCTCATCCATACCGTTTCGGTGCCCGTCGTCGCCTCAGGAGGCGTTACAACCGTCCCGGATATCAGGAAACTCGCCTCACTCGGCGCAGCAGGTGCCATTGTCG
Organism: Phycisphaerales bacterium; assembly: GCA_003141275.1. Classification (GTDB taxonomy): domain Bacteria; phylum Planctomycetota; class Phycisphaerae; order Sedimentisphaerales; family Anaerobacaceae; genus Fen-1362. Next base: position 16,344 of record PLLM01000084.1, on the reverse strand, counting down.
GCCGTGCCCTCTACGAGGGCACCCTTACCCTGACCGACGCCATTAACGCCGCTAATAACCCTTAAGCCATTTGCCATTTCTCATTCGCCCGTCACCGGTCTCCGTCTTCCGTTTTCTGTCCTCTGCTTATGAAAGTCCGGAAAAATCTGCCGGTTTACCTCCTGAAACCCATATTTTCCGGTCTCAGATGCAACCACTACATATAGTGTGTATCTTTTTGCTTAAAAACCTTAGTTGTTCCTTCATTTTGGACGAGATTTAACCAGCCATTTCTACTTTTTTTGTGCAATTTTCAGTATTGATACCCGTTTTTTTTGCCAAAAACGAACGTAATTCCCGGTTTTACAAATGGTTAAGCAAAACTACATCTGCCCCTCGCATTCGCTAAAGTTTTTAAGGTACCGTTGTCGATAACAACACTGTAAACAAGATTGGGGTCCCAAAAAGGATTATGGGACATACAAGATATAGTGGTTGGTAGCTTATGGTCGAAAAGACGGAAATTTTCGCCTGTAGCTCGATAGACAAGGTAATATTGATGTCCGATTCTACTCGTAACAATTGGCTTGCAGGCCAGCGGTTCAACCTTGAACCCGCCGACGGTGAACTTGTCGAATCCGTATTTGGTGACCTGATGGCAGATGATGATCTGCTTATGGAACAGATTCTCGACAATATGAACAGCACCCCGCTCGGCCAGGTGTTAAAGAAGATTGCCGTAATGCCTGAAGTCCGAAAGCAAAAGGTTCTTAATGTCCGCCAACAGCTCACCGAAGGCAGATACAACCTTACCGAACGGTTAGACCTTGCCCTCGAAAAGGTGCTCGACGACTTGAAAATCTAAATAAACAGCCGGGTTTACCCCACCGCACCCGGCCGCGCTATCAGTTCCGAATTTAACGGAACTGTCTCTTTCTAATCTCGGCGGCCTTATATTATCTGGCTGTCTGGCACCGTGCTCCCGACTACGTCACTATCTCTGGAACTTCGTCATCCGGCTCATCCATTTCCACCGGCTTATACCCCGGCTGCTTCGACCTTTCCAGCTCTTCCGTGAACGCAGCCACTACCTTGTCCTGAATCTTCTTCCTGCAATCGGCGTTTATCGGATGCGCTATGTCGGCGTGCAGCTTCATCCTGCCTTTAATATCCTTCCTTGCCCGGTCTTCAGGAAGCCCTGCCCCGCAGTTGTTGCAGAACTTCGCCCGAAGATGATTTTTCCCGCCGCACTTCTCGCAATGGTCGCTCATCTTCCTTGACGGCATCGCTACGAAGTACCCGTTGGTCCCCTCGATTATCTTTATGTCACGCACCACAAACTCATTGTCCATCGTTACCGAGCAAAACGCCTTCAACCTGTCATCCTTGTTCTCTATTAACTTTACTCTCACTTCGCTGATCTGCATAGTCATGCCTCGCCAATTAACTACCAACTGTTGTTGTTTAATATTATGCTCTTGCAGCCGAATTCTCGCGCAAGCTTGTTTTGGTATGTCGCTATCTTTTCCTCATTGCCTTTGTCAATAATACAATACATCGCTGAACCACTTCCGCTCAGGCATAATGGTCTGATTCCTGTCCCTGCGATTCCCTTTTTCAGCTCTCTAAGTTCCGTATCCAACTCAAAGCAACTTTCCTGAAGCATATTTGCGCACAATTCACAAACTAAATCAATCTTCTTTTTCTTGATATACCCATTTATTTCCCTGTGCAAACGCTCGTATTCCGCCGAATCGTGCCTGTAGTTTTCATAAACCCTTTTAGTGGAAACATTTACGTCAGGCACAATCAAAAATACCCTAAATTCACTTTTTGGTAATTTTTGCACTTTTTCCCCTCTACCGGTACACATTGCCAGCGGCCCGCCTAAAAAAAACGCCACGTCGCTGCCTAATTTAGCAGCCATCTCCATAAGCTTTTTCTTGCTGAATCCCAGCTTCAAAAACCTGTTGATGCCCATCAATGTCCCCGCCGCGTCGCTGCTTCCCGACCCCAATCCTGTCCCCGCCGGCATATTCTTCGTCAGCGTTATCCTGAGATGCCTCTCTCTCTTTTCTGATTCCTTATTTATTTTTCCTTTTTTATTTTTTCTTTTTGCTTTTTCTAAAATCGCTTTCGCTGCCTTATAAACCAGATTGTCCTCTCCCTCCGGCACTTTATACGGCCCCTTACATATCAACTCTATACCCGGCTCATCATTCCGCCCTCTGCCTTCTGCCTTCTGCCTTCTCCCTTCCCTCTTCTCCTCTATAAGTATCTCATCATACCAGTTGATTTTCGCCATTATGGTTTCGAGTTCGTGATACCCGTCAGGTCGCTTCCCCGCCACCAGCAACGACAAATTGATTTTACCCGGCGCCCTCACCAGCAAACCTTCACCACGTTTTTCAAACTGTTCACTTATCGCCATAGTTTTCCATATCCGTCTGGCTCTCCCCGGGAAGTTGCTCCTTTGGCTTTGCAACAGGGGACCCAGTATTTCTCTCCCCTTGCTGCTTTGGTTTTGCAGCAGGGGGGGCCAGTATTTATAAATTCACCAAATATTTTTTGCCATTCTATAATTCTAACCTTAAATCGCCGCCCTTGCCAGCGGTGTATATAGCCCCCGCCCCGCGCGGCGGGGATTATTATTGTTGTCATTCCCGCGAATGCGGGACAAAACGTCGTTATTTGCCCGATGCCGTTTCGGAATCCAGTTCTTTCCGAATCCGTATTTAGCCCCCCGAAGCGCAGCGAAGGCCCCAGACTACGATCTGGGGTCCAGTTTTTCCGTAGCGCAGACCCCCGCGTCTCGTTTTGTTGGGCCTTGCCCAACCCCCGTGTCCTGCTTTCACCAGAAAGCAACGGGGGCAAAACGGCGGGGGGCCGATTCTGCCTTGCAAATATCCCCATATCCCTTACACTAATTACCTATGGCTAAGAAACCTGCATCCAAACCAAAGGAAACCCCTGTTGCGGGCAAACCTTCTTCGCTTGTCGATACACGCGTCATTTATTGCGGCGATAACCTCGAACAACTCAAAAAGTTACCTGATGGTTGCGTTGACCTGATTTATATCGACCCGCCTTTTAACTCGAACCGCAACTACGAGGTCTTCTGGGGCGAGACAAAGGAAAAACGCGCCTTCGATGACCGCCACGCCTCAACGCAGGCCTATATCGACTTTATGCGTCCCCGATGCGTCGAACTCCACCGCGTCCTCAAGAAAACCGGCTCATTCTACTACCACTGCGACTGGCACGCCTCCCACTACGTCAAAATTATGCTCGACCAGATTTTCGGCGAAAACCAGTTTATCAATGAGATAATCTGGAAGCGTCAATCAGCACATAACGATGCAAAGCAAGGCGCTCGACATCTTGGTCGAGTCCATGACACCATTTTCTTTTATGCCAAGAGCGATGAGTATGCTTTCACTCACTTGTACAAGACGTATGATCAGGAATACCTCGAAAAGTTTTACAAGCACGTTGAAGAAGGTACTGGCCGTCGATATTCCTTAGGAGATATCACAGCGCCAGGTGGCGCGGCACCATCGAAGGGAAACCCGCATTATGAGTTTCTTGGTGTGACTCGTTATTGGCGATTCAGCAAAGAGGAAATGGAGCGTCTCTACAAAGAAGGTCAAATCGTTCAGGCAAAAAACGGAGCAGTTCCACGTCAAAAGCGTTATCTTGATGAGGGTAAGGGTGTACCGGTAGGAACTGTATGGGATGATATAGGCCCCATTCAATCTGCATCCGATGAATCTCTCGGCTACCCAACACAAAAGCCCCTTAAGTTGCTTGAACGTATTCTCGAAATGTCATCCAAACCCAACGATATTGTTCTCGATGCTTTTTGCGGCTGCGGGACAGCATTAGTCGCTGCTGAAAATCTTGGACGTCAATGGATTGGTATTGATGTTTCGCCGACTGCCTGTCGAGTAATGGCAAAACGTTTGCGTGATGTTTGCAAAATTAAAGAGGATGAAAAACTCTGGCGAATTGGTCGCGGCTTTGTTGTCCGTGACCTACCGTGGACGGAGGCAAAGCTGCGAGCGATGCCGCCGTTTGAGTTTGAGAATTGGGCCGTTATTGCTCTGGGCGGCAGGCCCAATGTCGCCAAGGTCGGCGATATGGGTATCGACGGGCGTATCTATCCGGTGTCGGCCACGCCGAAAAAGGACAAGGGAGAGCTTGGCTTTATGGATGTTTGGTATCCCATTCAGGTCAAGCAGAAAGACAAGGTCGGCAGACCTGACATCGATTCCTTTGAGGCGGTTATGACGCGAGAAGACAGAACAAAGGGGTTCTTTGTTGCGTTCGACTACTCATCCGATGCTATGAGTGAAATACAGTCGTTCTTCAAAAAGTCCGGCAAAAGCATAATCGCGTTGACCGTCAAAGATATCCTCGACGAGCAAATCGCCTACAAACTGGCGTAAAGCAGGAAAACAAAATTAGAACGCGATAGTTATTTTTATAAGGCTCCAATAGCATAAGAAAGGGAGATAAAACATATGATTTATAAAGCATTTTATTCTGATACGCAAAAGTTTCTCTCTCTGCCTGAAACAGGCATGGGTTATCAAGTGATTGAGGCAAAACGAAGCGGCGAAATTTACAAAAATAAATATGTTGTCTACAATGGAGAGCTTGTCATCGATTTAGATAACAGACTTCTCGAGTTCAAGGAAAAAATAAAAATAAAAGGATTTTCCAAAGCTTTAAGTGAAGCAGAAAACTGGCTTTGTGAAACAGAATCGATTTCATTAGTTTCAAAAAGCCTACTATTAGAAAAACGAGTTTTAAGTGAAACCGAGAAAAAAGACAAGAAGAGACATTCGGGCAGTGGAGCTAGAGAACATCCAAAAGAGTCTGCAAATGGAAGAGAAATTTTTGTGAGACTTTCCGCTTATGAAAATGACCGTAGAATTGACTTTGTAAAGAAGAGACTCGTAGAAGGCAGTTACACCACGACCTATTTAGACTATTTAGAGTGTGTCAGACTGCCTGATGATCCTATTGACAGATATGCTCTACCAAATGATGACCCTGTTGAGTGGGCTTTTTACGTTCGACCAGAAACAAAAGACCAACTACAAAGAGGTGTTGTTCAGCCTGCGTTTGGTCACGCTGGGGGTGGAATAGAAGCATTTTTTGAGAATGGAACATCTGTTGATACTTACTTCGATAAAAAGCCATATGGAAAATGAAAATTAAGTTGTTACAAGAACAAATAGATTTATTGGCAAATTTGCCTGAAACAGGCATGGGCTACCAACTTGTAGATATAAAGCTCAAAGATGGTCAGACATTTAATGGGAAGGTAGTTCTTAATTCAACTCATTTACAAATGGAAGACGAGAGGGAAATTGACCCTAATGAAATAGAGACGATTAAATTGCATAAAGAATAAGGGAATTATGTCTTTGACAAAGCCGACGAAAACACCATACGATATTTCTTGTAATAATATAGAACCCTTCGATAGCATTGAAAAAAGGAGGATAGTATGACTATAGATGGTGCGATAGTTAAAGAACAGGGACAGATATTTGGAATTGTGATTGTGAAATCATCAGTCACGTCTAATTCCTCCGCCGCAGCAAAAACACGGGCAGCTTTGCAAGCCCAGATTCAAGATTTTGCAGGGATTCCTTTGATTTTGGCATCTCAGGATTCAAATGGAGTTTTTGAATATCAGGGCCGCAAAGACATCGTTGCTTTTTTGGCCTCGATTGATGCTTCTCGTATTCCGTGGAAACGATACACCGTTTCTTGACCATTGGCATTTTAGATGTGTTTGTGTTCTTTAACATTATTTCTCCTTTGCTTTGTTAAGTACATAATTCCCAAGAATAACATCGTGTTCAACGTTTTTTGGCGATTCAAAGATAAAACCGGCAGGGCAAAAAATCAGTGTAAATCTGCGAAGCCTTGTGTAGCCCCCGCGCTTAGTTATGCGAAGCGGCGCGGAGCAAAACTGCGGGGGTGTAAATCCGTGTCTAAAAAAGTTCTCTGCGGCTAAAATAAAATCCGTGTCCATCCGTGCGAATCCGTGTCTAAAAAATAATTCTCTGTGGTCTCTGTGGCTAAATAAAAAAACAGCGTCAATCCGTCCGCCTATGGCGGAATCAACTGACGACTATCGACTTATGACTAACGACTAATTTCTAATGACTATCGACTAAATACTATCGACTATCAACTAACGACTAAGTACTAACCACATTGACATTTTCCTCATTTTCCCTTACTCTAAAAGCATGGAAATGATAACGCATTTATTTGAGTGGGTGCTTCAGTTTATAAATTTTATCCTGCACCTGGATAAGCACCTCAATTTCATTATCGAAAACTACGGTTTGTGGTGCTACGTGATTTTTTTCCTCATTATCTTCGCCGAAACGGGCCTGGTCGTAACGCCGTTTCTCCCCGGCGACTCATTCCTTTTCGCACTCGGAGCGATCGCCGCCTCCGGCTCTCTAAAAGTCGCCTCGATTTTTATCGTCCTCGCAATCGCCGCCGTTCTCGGCGACAGCGCTAATTACGCCGTCGGCAAATATTTCGGCGATATTATTTTAAAACACCAGGGTAAATGGTTCCTCAAAAAAGAACATGTTGACCGCACCCACGGTTTCTATGAAAAATACGGTGCAAAAACCATCGTTCTTGCCAGGTTTGTTCCGATAATTCGAACCTTTGCCCCTTTTATCGCGGGCGTCGGCAAAATGACCTATCTGAAATTCCTCTCCTACAACGTCGTAGGGGGCTTGGCCTGGGTTACGCTCTTTATCTTCGGCGGCTACTTCTTCGGAAATCTTCCCGTCGTCAAACGCAATTTCACGCTTGTCATCCTGGTGATTATCATTCTCTCGATTATGCCCGCCGTCATTGAAGTCATAAGGGAAAAACGTCGCGCCAAAAAACAGTGATTAGTTTTTAGTCGATAGTATTTAGTGTTATGGTGTCCATCAGTGAAGATAAAAAGTTTCCAAGACCTTGAAATCTGGAAACGCAGTATGAAACTGGTAGAGGAAATCTATAATCTTACCAGGGCTTTTCCTAAGGATGAGATTTATGGTCTAACCAGCCAATTGCGCAGGTCGGCGGTATCCATTCCGTCGAATATAGCGGAGGGGTTTGCCCGTTTTCATAATAAGGAATACAGACGGTTCTTGTACGTGTCTCTTGGCAGCTGTGCCGAACTTACAACGCAGCTTGTAATTGCATCACGATTGCATTATGCACCAGAAAAGATTATTGAAGTTATGATAGATGAAATCGAACAAATCAGCAAAATGACAATGGCTCTTATTAAACGCCTTGCGGAAACTATCGACTAACGACTACTGACTAATGACTAATTATGAATAAAGTACAGAAACACGCACTCCTCAAAGTCGCCTGCGATACTGTCGAGGCCGTCATCACCGGCAAACGCCTTCCGAAAGTTGAGGCCGACGACCCTGACCTTGCCACCCACCTCGGCTGCTTCGTTACACTCAAAACAGGCGACGAGCTTCGCGGCTGCATCGGCCAGTTCACCGCCGACAAACCACTCGTAAATATGGTTGTCGAAATGGCAAAGGCCTCCGCTACATCCGACCCCCGCTTTTTCGACAATCCAATCACCCTCGACGACCTGCCCGACCTCGATATCGAAATCTCCGTCTTGTCCCCGTTGAAAAAAACCGCCGACCCCCTTTCCCTTCGCCTCGGAATCGATGGCATTTACATAAAAAAAGGTTACTTCTCAGGATGTTTTTTACCACAGGTTGCCACGGAAACCGGCTGGAGCAAAGAGGAGTTCCTGTCATATTGCTGTTCCCACAAGGCGGGTCTGCCCGAAGATGCATGGAAAGACCCGAAAACCGAAGTGTTTCTTTTCTCCGCCGAGGTCTTCGGCTCACCCTTCAAAGATATATGATACCAAAAGTAAAAAGTAAAAATGAGAAAGGAAAAAACGGAGGTCGGTGTCGGTCCGTGTCCGCCTTTGGCGAGACCTCGCCTGCGGGCGGGTTTAAGTCCGCCTGCCACGACGAAGCGAAGCGAAGGCGGGTGCCAGTCAGCGTGATTAGTGTAATCTGTGGTTGTTTTTGTTTTGCCGGCGTATCATTCGCCGCCGACATCAATACCCCGGCTGGTATGTCCGCCTACCTGAAAAATAAACAGCTTCCCGCCCTTAAAGCAGTCGATTTATGGGAAAGCCAGTTCGGCACTGGGTTAAAACTTACCACCGCCCACTACGAAATCTACACAACGTTTCTTGAGCCCCTTACGCTCTCAGAGGTTCCCGGTTTCGTTGAATCCGCCTATCGCGGCTATCAAAACCAGCTGCCCAGGCCGATCGAGACCTCAACCCCATTCACCGTTTACCTCTTTGCGAATCGCCAGCAGTGGGAGGCGTTCACTATAGATTTCACAGGCCCGCAGGCGCCTATGTATCTCAAAATCAGGGCCGGCGCATATTATCTCAACGGCGCGTGCGTCGCCTATAACATCGGCCTTGAGCGCACCTTCTCGAGCCTCGGGCACGAGGGCTGGCACCAGTTCAACTCGCGACTTTTCAAATACCGCCTGCCGAGCTGGCTCGACGAGGGCATCGCTATGCAGTTCGAAGTAGCCGAATACGACGGGGGCTTTTTTACTTTCAAGTCCGACCGCAATGGCTACCGCCTCGGCCCGCTCAAAAAAACCCTTCTCAATAATAAAGTTATCCCCCTTAGTACCCTCATAAAGCTCAACCCAGGCGAAGTCGTAACCGAAGGCGATGATGCCGTCGGGGCCTTCTACAGCGAGGCATACGCCCTCGTCCGTTTCCTCCGCGAAGACGATTACGGCAAACGCTTTCCCCAATATCAAAAGCTGCTCTTCGACGGCCTCAACGGCCAGTGGCCGCTGTCCGAACGGGATGTCAGAATAGCCGCCGACAGAAATATACCCATCACCGTCGGCTGGAACAGCGCCGTAGGCAAAATGTTGTTCGAGCATTATATTATCGGCCCGGAATCGACTATGAAAAAAACCGAATCAGACCAGGAAGTCGTCCCATTCGATAAAATCGAAAAACAATACCTCGTCTTTTGCCGAAAAATCGTTTACTACGTGCAGTTAAGATAGATATTTCATTATTGGGTATTGGATGTTGGACATTGAACATTTACCCCTGATTCTCGCATCGGCTTCCCCAAGGCGTAAACAACTCCTCACGGACGCCGGCTACAAATTCACCGTAGTCATCTCACAAATCGATGAATCCATTTTCCCAACTGAAAATATCGCTTCTGTCGAATACGCCAAACAATTAGCCCTCGCCAAGGCAAACGACGTCGCAGACAAGTATCCCGATTCGATTGTCATAGGCGCTGATACCGTCGTCGATTTCGAGGGCCAAATCATCGGCAAAGCCCGTGACGCGAAACACGCCGAAGAGATTACAAGAATGCTCTTCAGCAAGCCCCACAAGGTCATCACGGGCCTCGCCCTTATCTGTAAATCGCGCAACTTGAAAATTGTCGAAGCCGAGACGACGATTGTTTACCCAAGAAAATTGACCGATGCCCAGATTGCCTCGCATATCAAAAGCGGCATCTGGCAAAATAAAGCCGGCGCCTATTCCATCCGCGATAACGACCCATTCGTTGACCACATCGATGGCTCTATGACAAACGTAATGGGTATGCCGATGGAACTATTTGGTCGCATTTTGCGCTTTAAATGATAAATGCCGGCGTATAATTGTTTTTGTCACGCTGATCTTGTAAGATTAAGTGTGAAATCGATCCGTCCAGAGGATCGAAGCTTAAAGCCAAACAATGGGAGTACACAAGACATATGCGGTTTGAGCATGGGAAAAATATCTTCACGCGGCATCTCGTGACACGGGTCAGACCTTTCATTTTGTTCTCTCTGCTGGTTTCATTTCTGAATCTTGGCGGCGGATGTGCATCCCTGCCAAATGTTTCTGAAATGATCGCTTCGGCGCCGGACATGAACAAACCGCCTCAAATCGTTTCGGCCCAGGGACCACTATCTCCCGGCGAAAGCCAGGGCATTATTGACCAGTTAAAGCAAGCGGTCCCTCCTACCGATATTCTGACTCGCTATCTGGCGGTCATGGAATTATGGGGCAAAACGCCTCTGACAAGCGGCAACAAGGTCACACTCCTGGTCGATGATGACGCCTCTTACGCCGCCATGTTAGAAGCTATACAGAACGCTAAAGACCATATTAATCTTGAAACCTTTTTTATTGATGATGACAAGGTCGGCCACAGATTTTCGGAACTCTTGCGGCAAAAACAGGCACAGGGTGTCCAGGTTAATCTCATCTACGACAGCATAGGCAGTCACGACACTCCCGTTTCTTTTTTCAAACGCCTGCAGGACGCCGGGATTAACGTAGTCGAATTCCATCCGACAAGTCCTACCGGGACTCCGGGGCCATGGCTGCAATTGCGTCTCGACCACCGCAAAATTCTGGTCGTTGACGGCACACTGGCAATCATGGGAGGCGTCAACACCAGCCAGGGTTACTCGACCGGGGTTCCTGAAGGGAAAGAGCCGGTACCGTGGCGCGATACCGACGTTCAGATCGAAGGCCCTGCTGTTGCCCAAATCCAAAAGCTATTTCTCGACATCTGGCAGCAGCGAGGCGGGCCAAAACTGCCTCAACGAAGCTATTTCCCAAAACTGAAAGAAGAAGGGGACGTTCTTGTCCGAGTAGTATCCAACACTCCCGGGGAGCATAACAGGATGACCTTTGTTATGTATGTCTCAGCCATCACCTTTGCCCGGCATTCCGTGCATCTGACTACCGCGTATTTTATCCCCGATGCCCAGACGATGAGAGCATTGACAGATGCCGCCAAACGAGGCGTCGACGTAAAGATAGTTCTCTCCTCTATCAGCGATTCCCCGATGTCCATAGATGCCGCACGGTCTCATTATTCCGAGCTTTTGAAGGCAGGCGTGAAAATATACGAACAGCGCAAGGCCTTTATGCATGCCAAGACCGCCGTAATCGACGGCATTTGGTCAACGGTAGGCTCCACAAATATGGACTACTGGAGCTTTTTAAGTGATGATGAGATCAACGCCGTCGTCATAGATCGCCAATTCGCGAATGAAATGGAAACGCTGTTTGAAAAGGATATCTGGCGGTCCGATCAAATCAAACTGGAGGACTGGGAAAAACGACCCGTCTCTCCCCGCCTCGGCGAGTGGTTCGCACATCTATTCGTCCATTGGCTGTAAACATTATCTACGGGGCTTATCCCAGGCCTGGTCTTGTCAATGCCGATTAGTTTTGTCCGCTGGAGTTGTATATTAGAGGTTACAGATAATGCGACGCGGCAATTTCGTTAATATAATCTTCCCGCGGGAACCCCATGAGATAAGAACGGATTATCTCACGGGGCAAAGTTTAACCTTGCAAACTCGCCGTGGTATTTCCTGGCGGCAGCATCAAACGCTCTTGCGGCGTCTGCTTCGTTATCAAAATAGCCGAGCCATTTTTTCCCCTCTCTATGTTTGATTTGCGCGGCCCATTTGTTCATCTTCTTCGCGAAATGAACTCCGACAAACCGGGACGTGGTGTTTCTTCTCTTTGGTCTGTTACAGTTGTTCTGTGAATGTGTCGCTAATCGTAAATTGTCTCTGCGGTTATCGAGACCGTTGCAATTTATGTGGTCGATAAGCAGGCCCGCCGGAGGATTACAAATAAACCTGTGCATGGATATTAGTTTCGAGCTGTCGCCGGGGCGTCTGAAAAAACGCACGGCGTAAATACTGTCAAAGTCCTCTTTGACTAACCATTCTAATTTATTTAGCCGGTAGAAATCCTTCTGGTCAACAATAGCGTATTTGCCTTCGCTCACGTAAATCCTGCGGAAGGTGTAGCCGAAACGGACAAGGCGATAGGCGAGAAGGGGGCAGGTGAAAAGAAAGTCAAGCCAGTTCGGAACTTTTATTGTTAGTTGTGCAGACATAATCAATCCTCTCTTCTTTTTTGCCACAGAGCAAATTTTTTAGCCACAGAGGCCACAGAGTTCACAGAGTTTCTTTGGTTTAATTAAAATCTGAAATAGAACTTCTGTTCCTGATGCCTTGCCCCTACTGGGGCGAAATGCTTGCACTGCTGTGCTACTACGCCGGGCTCCTGGCCCAGCGAGTTGGAATTTTACCAAATAATGCTTATAAGTCAAGAAAAATCTAACTTTTTTGAAAAAGCTTATGTATACTGCCATAAGTTCTTGTTTTTTCGGGGTTTACCACGAAGAAAAGAAGGGACACGAAGTTGTTTATTTGTATTTTCCTTCGTGGTTCTCGGTGGCCTTCGTGGTAAAAATGATTGTATTCGGGCAGGTTTTGTCGGTAGAATTAGGAAGCAAAAGAAAGTTAAATTATGGCAAGACGAAAAAATGTCTGTACCCGGTTATTTTCAAAAGGAGTAAAATAAATGTTATTTACAGTCGAACTCGATTTTATAGAACCCCATTTTCGTCTTCAAAAAGATGGAACATGGCGAGAATGCACCCGTGATAAAAACCTGCAAGAATCTGATCTTACTTGTGCCGCTGCATCCGAAGTTACAAGACGCAGCGATAAAAAGGGTATGCTTGAGATCAATGGCACAGTGTACGAGGTCGCCCCAGATCAAATAGAGGTCTTTGGTGATAAAAAATACCTTTCTTACTCTTCTTCTGTATTCCGACGGATCTACCCTAAAGAACCAACGTTTGCACAACTAAAGAGTACCATTGCGTCAGGGGACGACTCAACTCACAATTGCCTCATTTTGAATGTGCAGGGGAATTTTGAACTGAGACAAAGCCCTCCTTTTAACCAACTTATCAACGATCCCAGCATTGTGGTCAGGCACGAGACCTTCATCTGTGGGAATGGTTATGTTGGGCCAGAGGCAGCAGCTTTCGATAAGTTAATGGACGATTTATTTGTATCATCCCTTGAACACTGGAAAGACCATCTAAAGTACCACATAACTCAAGAGTACTCGGATACTAATACAAGCAAGACTCTAAAACAGATTAAGGGAGAACTGGAAGATCTGCGAAAGAACTGGAAACCTGAATATTGATCCCAATAACCGCAGAGATCAAAAACTTCTTATCTTAAGGCCATAAAGTGATAGTATAACGCTAAACAGCTTATAATATCACCTGTGAAGGAGATATTAAAATGGAACTACACGAGTTCATAACAGAGACCCTTGTGCAAATCGCTAAAGGTGTAGAAAATGCCAATTCGACTTTATCAAAATGCTCCGCGGTCGTAAATCCGAAGAACGTCAACTATAACAAAGACGGAAACATTCGAACCTATGGTTGGCTTACAGAGACAGAAGAACGGCTGCGTGCTGTTCACCTTATTGAATTCGACGTTTTAGTAACTGCAACCAAAGACAAAGAAAAAAAAGGAGGAATCGGTGTAGCTTTTGGGAATATCGGTATTGGTGCCACCCGAACACATGGAGAAGAAAGTATTGCTCAGAATCGTATAAAGTTCGGTATTCCAATGGTTCTTCCAAACGAACAAAAAGTATAAAAATATCCTCTTATTTGGGCATTGTGCGGAAACCATATACTCAGAATATGAAAACCTTACCTTACGACCCAGGCGTACTTCCTACGAGATCTTCTCCTAGCGCAGGCGAAACGCTTTTAATCGAAGTATCTGGTTACCCCCCATATAAAGATGAACACTTTTCGATGCGCAATCCAAGACACCTTAACTACAAAGCTTTCGTTCGTTTACGAAATACCGCAATAATAACTATGAAAGGTAGAGCCTGGTATTTTGGTCCCATTGAAATGAATGTAACTCTGTTGGCTCCATCCTTTGAGAAAGGAAAAGTATTAATCGATTATGTTGCAGGTATTCAAGACACCTTAGATGGAAGCAGTGGTCGCGAATTTACATACCTCCCAATAGTTTTTGAAGATGATTGCCAAGTAAAAGTTGGGCATGCTGAATTTGTTAAAGCCAAAAAGATACACTACAAAATTAAAATTAAATTTCTGCGTGAATAAATAAGCATCAGGAATAATCAATCCCCCTCTCCGCATTTTTGCCTTTTGCCTTTTGATTTTTGATTTACTGTTGTCCTGTTGCTACAGATGTCCAATTGCTAATCAACCCTGTTTTTCAGTATTAAAAACGCCATTTTTGGTCAAAACTTGACTTTTGGCGATTGCCCCCTATAATATAATGGCTCGGTAACCCTTTTCTGATAATTTAGCCCCCCAATTTATTGGAGGGTTTTGTTGTTTTACGAAATTACACTTGGCCACAGATTCCACAGAGGAACACAGATAATAAAATGAAACAGTGGAATCAGTGTAATCAGTGGCTTAACTTTTTTCTTATTGGGGTATATGCCAACTTTCGACACGGGTTTAATTTCGCGCATTCAGCAGGCCAATGACATTGTCGATGTCATCGGGGAGCACCTCGCGCTTAAACGCAAAGGCCGCGAAATGCTCGGCCTGTGTCCCTTCCACGAAGACCATCGACCCAGCTTCAACGTCAACCCCACAAAGCAAATCTTCAAATGCTTCGCCTGCGGCGCGGGCGGCGACGTCATCAAATTCATCCAGATGCGTGAAAACCTCTCCTTCCCGCAGGCGCTCCAGCGATTAGCCGACCGCGCAGGGATACAAATAGAAAAAAGACAGAGGACAGAGGACAGAGGACAGAGGACGGAAGAAGATACAGACCCGAATGAGATTGCACGCGCCAACGCCTGGGCGGCCAAATACTTCGCAGCCAATCTCGCGCACCCCGAAAAAGGCAAAGACGCGAGAAAATATGTCGCCGAACGACAACTCTCCGATGAAAGCGTTAAGAATTGGCAAATCGGTCTTGCCCTCGGCGCTGATAACGATTTGCTTGCATCGGCCAGACAAAAGAAAATCCCGGACAAATTGCTTTTGGCAGCAGGTCTCGTTGTCGGAGCCGGCTCATCGCTATCCGATAAATTCGTCAATCGCCTGATGTTCACCATCGCGGACGCTACGGGCAAAATCATCGCCTTCGGCGGCAGAACACTCTCAGGCGAAGGCGCCAAATATATCAACTCGCCGACCACGGCCATCTTCGATAAAAGTAATTCGCTCTTCGGCCTCGACCACGCCCGTCACCAGATGGTCTCATCCGATACCGCCGTCGTCGTCGAAGGGTACACCGATTGCATTATGGCGCATCAGTTCGGCGTTTCAAACGTCGTCGCGACACTCGGCACGAGTTTCACCATCGGCCACGCACGAATCCTGCGCAGATACGCCAAAAAAGTGGTGCTGCTCTTCGACAGTGACACCGCGGGCCTCGAAGCCGCCAACCGCGCCCTTGGGGTCGCACTCGGCTCACATATCGATATCGCTATTGCGTCAGTCCCGCAGGGCAAAGACCCGTGCGATTTCCTTCTCGCCCAGGGTAAAGAACCTTTCGCGAAAATCATCGAGAACGCGACCGATGTCTTCGCATTCAAATGGACCCGCCTTAATGCCAATCTCGGCTCACAACCCACCCTCGCGGGCAAAAAGCAGGCCGTCGATGAATACCTCGACGCTATCGCTACCGCCATCACCGCAGGCAATGTCTCCGCAATCGAAAGAGGTCTCATCGTTAATAACCTGTCGCGCGTTATGTCCCTCGACGCCAAAGAAATACACAACGAGCTGACCCGCAGAAGCAGCAGGGCGAGAACCGCTTCCGCGTATTCCGGCGCAGCCGACGATTCGCATACGCCTCTCGATTTAGGCGAGGGCCTTTCCGCCAACGCCCAGCGTGAAATCCTCGAAGTGCTCCTGGCGCACCCCTCGATGTTCGATGATATAAAAGATAAAATCTCGCCCCAAAATTTCGATGTCCCCGCGCTCGAACGGGTCGCGCAGGCCGTTTTCCAGACGCTCTCCGAAAAAACGCGGGCATCGATACAAACCATCTGCTCGGCAGTCGAAGACCCGCAGCTTGCGGGCCTGATGACCACGCTCGAACACGAAGGCGCGGAAAAAGGCAACTTCAGCAAACGACTGGCAGACGCATTGGCTGCGCTGGAACACGTCGAACAGCAGAAAAATAAACCAGCGGGCAGCAAACACGATTTGACTTGCGACGTCGCAAAACAGGACCGTCGCAATATGGGAATGATTTGATTTTGTAATTTTGACGATAATCAGTTTTTTTAAGGAAACTTATTGTGGGAAAGAAAAAATCATCGGCTGAGGCCCAGAAAACCAAACACAAAGCCGCCCCCGGCGAGAAAGGTCGAGCCGAGGAAACCCAGCAGGCAAAACCGCAGATGCCCCTCGACGCCGAAGGCAAAATAAAGGTGAT
>PLLM01000089.1 GCA_003141275.1 Phycisphaerales bacterium | reverse complement strand
TCCGCCCGAACGTTCTTCGCTATGCTCGCCGGGTCAATATCGATATGTATCACCTTCGCGTGCGGCGCAAATGCCTTGACCTTGCCCGTTACCCTGTCATCGAACCGGGCGCCCACCGCTATCAGCAAATCGCACTCCTGCACCGCGTAATTCGCGAATGCGGTCCCGTGCATTCCGAGCATATCCAGCGATTCGGCCTCGTTCTGGTCGTAACTGCCCAAACCCAGCAGCGTCATTGTTACCGGCAGATGCGCCTTCTTCGCAAGGGCGCGCAGCTCTTCGCCGGCGTTGGCGCTAATAATACCGCCGCCGACGTAAAGCACCGGCTTCTCGGACTTGTTTATCGCCTCTGCCGCCATCGATACCTGGCGTAAATGTCCCTTTATCTTCGGTTTGTACCCCGGCAATCTCATCTCGACCCCGGCGTCATACTCGGTCTTCGCGACCTGAACGTCAACCGGCAAATCAACAACCACCGGCCCCTGCCTTCCCGTCGAGGCGATAAAAAACGCCTCCTTAATCGTCCGCGCAAGGTCCTTTACGTCCTTGACTATGCAATTGTATTTAGTAACAGGCCGCGTGATACCCGTCGTATCGGCCTCCTGAAATGCGTCATTGCCAATCAGGTCCGTGCGAACCTGTCCCGTTATAGCGACAAGCGGAACCGAATCCATCATCGCTGTCCCAAGCCCGGTTACCAGATTGCACGCCCCCGGCCCGCTCGTCGCGACTATCACGCCGACCTTCCCGCTCGCACGCGCGTATCCGTCCGCCATATGCGCCCCGCCCTGCTCATGTCGCGGAATTATGAAACGAATCGGCGCATCATACAGCTTATCGAAAAATGGCAATATCACCCCGCCAGGGTAGCCAAACATCGTATCAACACCCTGGTCAATAAGTGCCTGAACAGCTATATCAGCGCCAGATTTTAGAATCGAGGATTTTCCAGCCGAATCGACTGGCCGTGAGGAATCGGACTTCATTACATACTCCTTTCGCAACACATTCCGGCAAATTACAGCTTTTCGGGCCTCTTTCATAAGACCTGTCAACCCCACCACAGGGTTAACCTGCCCATACGAAGTTACAGGCCCGGCTATAATCCCGTAATTTTGCTCAATTGTAATGTTTACGCACTACTCTGTCAATTGTTTTCGGCAATTTTCCCGGCAAATTTAACATCCCAAAACGCAAAATTGCACACTTTGTCCGCGGACCGTTGACTGCCCCTGCCCAATCGACTAAAGTTATCGCTATGGTTGCCAAACCTCATAAGACAAAATGCAAAATGCGAACTACGAAGGACCAAACCAAGCCCCACCTTATTGCCTTTGAGGTAACAAGGCGGTGCCGGTATTACTGCAAGCATTGCCGGGCAAACGCCGGGCTTCAGGGCGGCGAAGAACTGACCACCCAGCAGTGCAAAAAGATAATCGCCTCGATAGCAAAGTTCGCCAAGCCCATCCTGATACTAACAGGCGGCGAGCCGATGGAACGCCCCGATTTGTATGAGATTATCGAATACGCCAAAGAAAAGGGCCTTCGCGTCGTGATGGCGACCTGCGGCTATTTTCTCAATGACGACTCGATAGCCAAACTCAAAAAAGCCGGCGTCTCGGCGCTGTCCTTCAGTATCGACGGCGCCACTGCTGAGACCCACGACCATTTCCGCGATACTACCGGCGCCTTCGACACTGTGATTAAAGCGACGGAATTGGCTCGCAAAGCGAAGATGCCTTTCCAGATAAATACCACTATACACAAACAAAACGCCGGCGAAATCGTCGGGATTGCCGAACTTGCCAAACGTCTCGGCGCTATATGTTTCAACACCTTTATGCTTGTCCCCACCGGCCGGGCCACGGAAATGGATGACGCCGTCCTCGACCCGATTCAATACGAATATATCCTCAACGAGTTGCTCCGCATAAAATTCAAAAAGGAAATCGACATCCGCGTCACATGCGGACCCGCATTCGCCAGGATTTGCGAGCAGGCAAAGGCGCGGGGACTCGTTGCCGAAGGCACGGGATGTATGGGAGGCAAGGGGTTCGGGTTTATTAGCTTCAAAGGCGACGTCCAGACCTGCGGCTTCCTCGATGTCCCGGCGGGTAATCTCGTTGATAATAACTATAACTTCGAAAAAATCTGGCGCGAATCGAAATTCCTCAACGAAATCCGCGATACCGCAGGATATAAAGGCAAATGCGGCGAGTGCGAATACGTCGAGGTCTGCGGCGGCTGCAAAGCGCGGGCAATGACGATGATGGGCAGCTACTTGGCCGGCGACCCCATTTGCGGATATGTGCCTAAACGAGGACGCTGACAATGAACAATCTCTCGGCATTTGATAAGCGGCTGTGCAACGAGCTGCAAATCGGCCTGCCGATAGCCGAAAGACCATTCGCGATAATCGCCCGCATTCTCAAAAGCAGCGAAGCAAAAGTCCTCGAACGCACACGAGCACTCATCAAACTCGGCGTAATCAGGCGTCTCGGCGTATCGATAAACTGGCGGGCGATTGGTAAGGCAAGCACCCTCGTCGCGGCCCATATCGAGCAGGAAGATTTAAAAAAGGTCATCTCCGCTGTTAATAAATTACGGGGCGTCTCGCATAATTATCTGCGAGAGCATTATTACAATCTCTGGTTTACCCTTCGGGCGGATTCGCAAAGAGATATCGATGCGATTTTGAAAAAATTATCGAAGCATTTCGGGGTCAGGTTCAATACTTTGCCCGTTGAAAGGGTTTTCAAATTAGATGCGCGTTTCGACGCAACAAGCGGCGGAAAACGATTGCTGCCTGCCCTGAGCTTGTCGAACGGGCCTGCCCGCTATCGCTGCCCTCTGAACGCTGAACGCTGTCCGCCTGCCCTGAGCAAAGTCGAAGGGCTGTCCTCTATTGATGAGCAGATATTAAAGGGATTGCAAGAGGGATTAAAAGTAGTTAAACGGCCGTTCAATTTTCTTGGTAAAGATGCGTTCGAAAATTACGATGCTTTGATACATATTGCCGAAATGATTCATAGCGGGGTAATCAATCGGCTTGGGGCAATGGTAAATCATAATAAGCTGAGCTTTACCGCCAACGCGATGTTTGTCTGCAAAGCAAAAAAATCGCGGGCGATTAAAATCGGCGAGAAATTAGCGGCACTGGGAATTGTCAGTCATTGCTACGAGCGAAAAAGATTTAAAGGCTGGCCTTATAATATCTTCGGGATGATGCACGGCCGGGATATGAGAGATATTTGGCGAGTGGTAGAAAGGTTTGTAAGGTCGCAAGGCCTGAAAAAGTGGCAACTGCTCCCCACGGCGGATAGAATTGGGTGCGGGTATTGTAGGGCGGGATTTTATCCGCCGCAGGCGGATTACCCCGCCGAAAAATATTAAGATTGGAGAATATTATGAATCGCAGAATGTTTTTGAAGGCCGTGCCCGCCATGGGTTTGCTGGGCGTTACTAATGTTAGTTTTTCAGAAGACGCGAACACCGCGCAGCCGATTGCCGAAACGGACAAGGTCTCGCTGGAGGCGGACGGCGTAATCAAACTTAATCCGCCTGATTTGAACGGGGAAATTTCCTTAATGCAGGCGCTGAAGAAAAGAAAGTCAACGCGAGATATCTCAGATAAGAAGCTCACCCTGCAACAGTTGTCTGACCTGCTCTGGTCGGCTGACGGCACAAACAGGCCTGATGGCAAACGCACGTCGCCCGCGGCGATGGGAATATATTGCGTTGACATTTACGTGGTGCTGCCGGAAGGCGTCTATTTATATGATGCGGCGAAACACGAGCTTAAACCCGTCGCGAAAGGCGATTTTAGAAAATCGGCAGGGATGCAGGATTTCGTATTCATCGCGCCGGTGAACCTGGTTTACGTTTTTACCCTCAGGAATCCGAAAGATTCGCCCGCACCTTCCCCTGTCCCGGAAGAAAAACGAAAAATCTGGGGAGATGTTGAAGTGGGTTGTATGGTTCAAAACGTCTATTTGTATTGTGCGTCGCAGGGTCTGGCGTCAGTAGTCCGGGGAATGGTTGACCAGAAAAAATTCGGCGAAACCATTAAAGTTAAGCCCGAACAGATAATCGTGGCTCAGACAATAGGATATCCGAAATAAGGTTGGATTGGTTCTTCTCACAGAAAAATACTTAGCCCCGCCACTTCGTCTCGACGCCTCGCGGCGGACAATGGTGGGGTTATTTGCTTTTATTTCCCGGCCAGCCAGTATCTGGCGAAGGTCGCCAAGTCGAGCATGTCAACTTTGCCGCTTTTGTCAAAATCACTGCCATAGCACCAGTCGGGACTATTGCAATCGTTGGACCAATGATTGGCGAATAAGCTAAAATCGATAAAGTCAACCGCTCCGCTGAAGTTCAAATCGGTTTTTATGTGTTTCGGGGGTTTCCAAAGCCAATTAGCGGCAAAGACAACCATATCATTAACATCAACATCGCCATTTTGGTCGAAATCGCAGCCCTGACACCAGCCATTACTTTCATTGCAATCCTGCATAGCCCATTTGTTCGCAAAGGCTGCAAAATCTATAAAATTCACAATCAAATCCTCATTTAAGTCTGTTTGATTTGTAATCGTTCCAATTTCGATATTTGAAATAGATATGTTTGCCTGTTCCTGTCCTATCGGGTCGAGTCTAAATGTAAGCCAGTTGTAATCCTGCATTAAATCGCCAACCATTATCTGACCTGAATCGTGCGGCTGATTACTGTCAAATCTCTGGTCACCTATCAGAATCAGATTTTCATTAAAATAGGCTGTAAGATACCCATCGCCGGCGCCATCGAACTGATATGTGAATTTTATGTAATTGGTCATCTGCGGCATCTCGACCCGTATATGCGCCCACACCGGCGATTGTGTGAACATCTGCAAAATGCCTCCAACATTAGACACTGCGCCGGGTTTATTCGCTTTAATATAACTTTCCGCAAGGGATTGTGTTACTTTTTTCGTTGCCTTAAGCACTTTGTCTCGTAAAAGAGGCGCACCGATAGTAACATTCTCCGGCAAGCCGAGACTTTCCAACCAATTAGACTCACCAGCCTCACGACTACGAGGAAAGCCATATCTGCGGCCTTCAAATAGATTATCATCGCCAAGATTCCCATTGTTAGGATAGTTGCCGGTAATAGTAGCATAATACCACTGATGGGGAAAATCATGGTAGTTTAAGCCCGGGTCTTTTTCAGATATATTTACGTTGTGTGCATATTTGAAATCCTTAGACGTCCAACGAAAAAGTGTATCCGACCAAGTGGATAGATTCCAATTGCCCCATCTGTCAACCGTATAATAATTATCTGCCCAGTCATTAGCGCCGAGAGTCATTCCGTATGTATTTTCCTCGCCGAGGGGAGTATAAGGGTCGAGAAATGTCAGATGAATGGTACCAGAAAATTTACCTTTTAATCTTTGGTAAACCAGTTCACTGGCGGCAGCGGCTATCACTGCCGAACCGGCGGAGTGAGCAATAAAGTGAACATGCTGCCACTTGTTGGGATTATTGGGGTCGGCAATGCTATCTGCCAATAATTTGCCCTGTTCTATTCCTTCCACTAAAGCAAGGTCAGGAGAATATTGTAATGCTCTGTCATACCAGCCCCAAGGCAATACAGTCCAGGAAGAATCTATTTGCCCGCTATGAATCATATCCCATAAAGCATTGGACATTTCGATAGGCCAGTCGGTTTCTTTTCCAGGAGTAATCCACCCAAAATCAAGAAGCGGCACCCAACCGTGAACGAGTACAATAAGCTTATTTTTGCCGGGTTCGTTTGGTTCAATACGTTCGCCTATAGGCGGTATGTTGGGGGCAGGCGGGTCAGCTGGCGGCTGACTTGCTGACCAACCGACTCCTCTTAGAAAAGGATAGGTTTGACCTTCTATAATATTCCAAACATTAGCAAAATTCCATCCTGCCGAGGTAAACGTCGAAAGCGTTTTCATTTGTGAGGTTGTCATGCCCGAAACACCGTCTGATGCACCATTTCCAATACCAACCGTTTGCCCGGAAGTCTGTATATCCCAGAAATTGCCCGAAAAAACATCTGGGTACCAACCGTCAAAATAATGATATCCCACGAAACCTCCAACATACTCAGTGCCGCTGACCATACCTGTCGAATAGCAATTGTTGATCTGATCTAGGCGGTAGTTGATACCCACTAGACCGCCGATATCGCTTTGGCCGCTGACCGCACCTATCGAATAACAATTGCTAACACTACCGTCGTTGATTCCCACCAGACCGCCGACTCCATAATTGCCGCTGACAGTACCCGTTGAATAGCAGTTGCTGATGTTACCCCACTCGTTGTATCCCACTAAACCGCCGATACCTCCTGAATTAGAACCGCCGCTGACAGTACTCGTTGAATAACAGCTGCTGATCCCGCCGCCGCCACCATTATATCCCACCAAACCGCCGCCTCCGCCAGAAGGACTGCTGACTTGACCCGTTGAATGGCAATTGGTGATACTGCCGCCGGCACCACCTCCCACTAGCCCGCCAACGTCACTGGTACCACTGACCTGACCCGTCGAAGAGCAATTGCTGATGTTGCCGGCCCACTTGTATCCCACCAGTCCGCCGACACAGCCAGAACCGCTAGTCGTGCCCGTGGAATAACAGTTGCTAATAGTGCCACCGTTGTTGGCTCCCACCAAACCGCCAACATAAAAAGAATTAGAACCACCGCTGACAGTACCCATTGAATAGCAGTTACTGACAATGCCGTGGCCGTTGTCCCCCACCAGTCCGCCGACCTCTGAAGAATTGGAATCGCCGCTGACCGAAACGATGGAATAGCAGTTGCTGATAGTGCCGCCGTTTGCTCCCACCAAACCGCCAACATAAAAAGAATTAGAACCACCGCTGACAGTACCCGTTGAATAGCAGTTGCTGATACTGCCGGTAACAAGTTGGCTATCGGCACTATTAATTCCCACCAGCCCGCCAATATATTGAGAATCGGAAGAACCGCTAACCGTACCTGTTGAATAGCAATTGCTGATACTGCTACAATTCCGTCCCACCAGACCGCTGACAATAGAAGAACCGCTAACCTGACACGTTGAATAGCAGTTGGTGATACTGATGCCGTAATGATTACTGCTGCCCACTAAACCGCCGACATAAGAAGAGCCGCTGACAGTACCTATTGAATAGCAATTGGTGATGCTGACGTAATTTAAACCAACTAGTCCGCCGACATAAGAAGAACCGCTGATAAAACCGGTTGAATAGCAATTGGTGATGCTGCTATCGATGTTGCCGCCGTTTGCTCCCACCAGCCCGCCGACATAATCAGAACCGCTGACAGAACAATTCTCAAGACCAAGATTCTTGACCGAGCCGCCGCTGCTGATACAGCCGAATAAGCCAAGGTAGTCATTACCATTTATAGTAAAATGTGCGATTTTATGCCCGTTGCCGTCAAAAGTCCCCGTAAAGACCGTTCCGTGAAAAGTACTGTTCAAATCGGTATCAGCGGCAATAATTGCCTTTGTAAAGACCTGCCCTTGCATATCAATATTCGCTGTCAGGATAAAGCATTTGCCGTAATCCGCCGTATTGGCGGCCAAAGCCAATAAATCATCTTTATTGGCGATTTGGTAGGGGGTGTTCGGCTCGCCTGTCCCGCCGCTATATGCGCCGAAGGCACTGCCAGCCGCAAGGGTTAGTATGGCGGCAAGGGACAGAATAAATGTTGTTCCGGTTTTAATCTTGCTCTCCTCCAAGTTCTATTCAGACAGTAGATGAAATGTGGCCTTCTATACCCGTCAACCACAACATAGTAGTATATAATAGGCCGACAAAGAATACAAGCTTTTTTCGCGGCTAACAAAAATCCGTGTTAATCTGTGTTAACCCCGTTAGATGGCGGCTTTGCCTATCTCACGGGGTGAATCCGTGGTTAGAAATTCTTAGTGTCTTTGTGCCTTGGTGGCAAAAAAACCGTGTAATCTGTGGCTCGTTTTTGCTACAATGATAAGTTTGGATTATCAATGAATTTTGGCATTATAGTTGCGAAGGTATCATAATGGGCGAACTGGGCGAAAAGGTCATCAAAATAACCGGTGCGGCGGAGCATAACCTCAAGAACATCAGCTTGAGCATACCACGCGATAAATTAGTCGCCATCACCGGCATAAGCGGCTCAGGCAAAAGCTCGCTGGCGTTCGATACTATTTACGCGGAGGGCAGACGAAAATATGTCGAATCGCTGAGTTCTTATGCGAGACAGTTTTTGGAGCAGATGCAAAAGCCCGCGGTGGTTGAGATAACGGGATTGCCGCCGACGATTGCGATTGAACAGCGCAGCGCATCGGCCAATCCGCGCTCGACGGTTGCGACGACAACAGAGATTTATGATTATTTACGATTGCTGTTCGCCCGCGTCGGCACGCCACACTGCCGGGTTTGCGGCAAAGAGATTACCAGCCAGCATTCGTCGCAGATTGTCGATTGGATAATCAGCAGGCCCGCGGGAACAAAAGTCCAGATTTGCGCGCCGTTGATTCGCGGCAAAAAGGGCGAGCACAAGGACATTTTCAGCACCATACAGCGAGAGGGATTTGTGCGTGTGCGCGTTGACGGGACAATTTACGATATCAAAAATGTCCCCGTGCTGGACAAGAACAAAAAGCACAGTATCGCCGCTGTGGTTGACCGGCTGGTTATAAATGACTCGGTCCGGGTCCGGCTGGCCGACTCCGTTGAGACGGCATTGAAGCTGGCCGATGGAATAGTCGTTGTGCTGTTCCAGGAGCCGGCCCCTTCGGTTTCGCCAAGAGCAGGCGGGCAGAGTAACGACAAATGGACCGAGTCGATATACAGCGAGAAGTTCGCCTGCGCGGAGCATCCCGAGGCATCGCTGGAGGAGTTATCGCCGAGGTTATTCAGCTTTAACAGCCCATTCGGGGCGTGCAAGAGCTGCGACGGCCTGGGGACAATCCTGGAATTTGACGCGGAACTGATTGTGCCTGATAAAACCAGGTCGCTGGAAAACGGTGCGATTGACGCATGGCGCAAGGGCGGCAAGCGGATGAACATTTTTTATAACCGCTTAGTGAAAAGATTTTGCAGAGATTTCGGCGTAGATAAGACGGTGCCTTTCGGGCATCTGCCCGATGAGATAAAACGGCTCCTGATGAACGGCACGAATAAGGAAGACGAGGAAAAATACGGCGTCTGGTTCGAGGGCGTCATCCCGAACCTTATGCGGAGGTGGAAGGCGACCGACAGCGAATACGTCAAAGAACGGCTGCACAGTTATTTCGGCGAACAGCCCTGCACCGCGTGCGATGGGGCAAGGTTGCGGCCCGAGGCGATAGCGGTAACAGTAGGCGGCAAAAACATTCATCAGTTGTCGATGATGAGCATAGAGAAGGCACAGGAGTTTTTCAACAAGCTCAAGCTCGAAAAAGAAAAGGCGGTGATAGCCGAACAGATATTGAAAGAGGTAAAAGCGCGACTCGGCTTTATGTTTGACGTGGGGCTGGGGTATCTCACGCTTGACCGCAGAAGCGGAACATTGGCCGGCGGCGAGGCACAGCGGATACGATTGGCAACGCAGGTGGGAAGCGGGCTTGTGGGCGTTTGCTATGTTCTCGATGAGCCGACGATAGGACTTCACAAGCGGGACAATGACCGGCTGCTTGGCATATTGCAGAAGCTTGTGAAGATAGGCAACACCGTTATCGTGGTCGAACACGATGAAGATGTTATAAAGAGCGCCGAGCATATCGTTGACATAGGGCCTGCGGCGGGCGCTCATGGCGGGGAGCTGGTCGTCGAAGGAACATTGCAGGACGTTATAAACTGCACGAGGTCGCTTACGGGCGATTATCTCGGAGGCAGAAAGAGAATCGGGCTGCGGCCAAGGAGACGCAAATACAATCTTCGTAAATGCGTCGAGGTAAAAGGCGCAGCGGAGCACAATCTCAAAGATATCGACGTTAAATTCCCCCTCGGCGTTTTTGTCTGCGTTACCGGTGTATCCGGCTCAGGCAAAAGCACGCTGGTTAATCAGATATTGATGACGGCGCTGCGAAAACGGTTATACGGTTCCCGCGAACATCCCGGGAAACACAAAAGCATCCTCGGCATAACGCAGATTGACAAGGTAATTCAGATTGACCAGTCGCCTATCGGCAAGACCCCCCGGAGTAACCCCGCGACTTATACCGGCGCTCTCGATGATATTCGCAAGCTGTTCGCCAAGACGCGCGAGGCGAAAATTCGCGGCTATAAGCCTGGGCGTTTCAGCTTCAATACCAAAGGCGGCCGCTGCGAATACTGCAAGGGCCAGGGGACAATGGTAATTGAGATGCACTTCCTTCCGGACGTGTATGTAACTTGCCAACAGTGTAAGGGCAAACGCTATAACCCGGAAACGCTGGAAGTAACTTATAAGGGTAAGAATATAGCCGACGTGCTGGATATGCGGATTGAGGAGTCGCTTGAGTTTTTCGCGAACTTCCCGACGGTCATACGCCTGCTGAAAATGCTCAACGACGTGGGTCTTGGATATGTAACGCTTGGTCAGCCATCGACAACTTTGTCGGGGGGTGAGGCGCAGCGAGTGAAGCTCGCGACGGAACTTGGCAAGGCGGCAACGGGGCATACACTATACGTTCTCGACGAGCCGACAACGGGGCTGCACTTCGCGGATATTCATAACCTGCTCAATGTTCTGCAGCGACTTGTTGATATGGGCAATACCGTCGTTGTTATCGAACATAATCTCGACGTAGTAAAGATGGCGGATTACATAATCGACCTTGGCCCTGAGGGCGGCGAGGCGGGCGGAACGGTTGTCGCGACGGGAACGCCTGAGGAAATTACCAAAAATGAGATTAGCTATACGGGCAAATACCTCAGGAAAAAACTGGAAGATGATGCGAAGGCAGAAAAGAGTATTTAGTTTTGAGTGTTGAGTTTTGAGTCTTTAGTTGTGGATTCGCTGCGCGATGGTATTTTGAACTGGGTCCCCTGTTTCAAAACCAAAGAAGCTTGGCTCCCCGCCAAAGACATGCGGGGATCTTCGCTTCGCTACGAGGGGATGACGCAATGGGCTTGGCCATCCCTTTTGGGAGGCGTCAATTTTTAACAAGGAATGAGGCAATGGTGATAAAAACGTTAAAATGGGTTGGCGGGGTCGATGGCTATTTGGAAATCATCGACCAGAGGAAACTGCCGGGGGAGTATAAAACGCTTCGCTGTTGCAATGTTAAGCAGTTATATGACGCAATCAAGACATTGGCTGTTCGGGGAGCGCCGGCAATCGGGGTTGCGGGGGCATACGGGGCAGTTTTATCATTAAAAGAATTTTTCCAGAAGGATGCTAACCGCAGGGCACGTCGAACCGGAAGACAGAAGACGGAAGACGGAGGACAGAAATCGGAGGACAGAAGACAGATGTTGGAAATATCAGCGGTCTCTCCCGAACAGGGATGGCTAAGCCATGCGGTGAAGTTGTTGAAACGCGATTGCGAATATTTAGCGAGCAGTCGGCCTACGGCGGTAAACCTGCGATGGGCGATTGACAGAGTTGTAAAATGCGCTGAAAACCGGGCAGGGACGTTGAATGAGCTTCGCAAAGCGGTTTTGAAAGAGGCGAATGATATTTGCCTGGAAGATATCGAGATGTGCCGCAAAATCGGCGCTAACGGCGCGAGGTTTGTAACACGGGCTTCCAGCCCGTGGAAACACGGCCAAGATGGCCGTGCCACAATTTCAGTTTTGACGCATTGCAACGCAGGTGCGCTGGCGACGGCTGGCCAGGGCACGGCGTTGTCGGTTCTGTATGAAGCAAAAAAACGAGGGAAAAAGTTCAGGGTATTTGTCGATGAGACCCGGCCATTATTACAGGGTGCGCGTTTGACCGCGTGGGAATTGAAACGGGCCAAAATAGATACGACGGTCATCTGCGATAATATGGCTGCTGCGCTGATGAGGGCAGGCAAAATCGATATGGTTATCACAGGTGCGGACAGAATCGCCGCCAACGGCGACGCGGCAAATAAGACGGGGACTTATGGCCTGAGCGTGCTCGCCAAGGCGCATAAAATTCCGTTTTATATCGCTGCTCCTTCGAGCACTTTTGATTTGAAGACAAAGACAGGTAAAGACATACCTATCGAGCAACGCTCAGCGGATGAGATTCGGTTCTGCGGCAGTAAAAAGATGACGCCGGAGGGCGTTGATATTTACAATCCCGCGTTTGATGTTACGCCCGCGGAAAATATCACGGCGATTATTACAGAGCGTGGAGCGATTGAAAAGCCGAATGGACGCAAGATAGCGAAGCATTTTGCGTGGAAATCCTAAATACTAATTTCTAAATCCTAAACAAATTCAAAACACCAAAATATCAAATCCTAAACGAAGCGGAAAACGGCGGGGAAATCAACCAAAACTAACGTTTGACACCTCGTTTGTGAAAATCTATAGTGAGTTTTGCGAAAACAGTTATTTTAAGGCCGGAAAAATAGAAGTGTGTGGAAGCCGGTGCATATTTTTGCATTATCCTGAAGATGAAACGATGAAATCTGCGAAAATCAAAACAATTGTCGTCAACGATAAAATGCAGAAAAATTATCGTTACGAGATTACGTCGCGAGCCGGGAAGGATTTCGACCCGGATTTTCAGCCGCAGCTTACCCCTGAAGAGATGCTTCGGCTTGGTGTGTTCGGAGGAAAGTATATGACCGACTGCCGAGGGGAGTTTCCGGGAGAATGGTTTAAAAAAGCAAAACTCAGCCCTGCCAAACATGACCCGGCCCTTAATTATTTCAAAGTCAGCGCAAGCCAGCCGCTTGGCGTGTGGCGAGAAAAGGGATGGATTTATCCCGACGACCCCCGCGGATGGTTTCAGTGGTATTGCCGGTATTTTATGGGAAGGCGTCTTGCGGCGGAGGACAAAAGGCAGATAGCCAGATGGAAAGCAATGAAAAGGCACGTCAGCCAGTTACGCAAAAACTGCCGCAGGGGCGATATTTCCTGCCGAAGAAAACAGAGACAAGCCCTTTTGCAATGGGCCTACGACAGCAGAAAGATTTAACTTAGTCGTTAGTTGGTAGTCGATAGTATTGCCGAAGCGGGCCCGTCGCTTCCCCCTTCGCCAAGGGCTACGGCGAGACAGGTCGCTCCGTGTAGTATATCGTAATTTTGAGAAGTAACCCTGCCATAAATAGCAGGGCTAAATTTTAAAGCAAAACAAAGGTTTGACACGTCGTTTGTGAAAATCTATAGTGGGTTTGGCGAAAACAGGTTTTTAAGGCCGGGAGATTCGGTTTCTGGAAAATATTTTATATTTAAAACAAGAAAGATTTTCATATGCCAGAAGGAATTGACCAGCAAGAATGGGATGCTACCATTTCAGCAATTACATCTATATTGTCGCATCGCGCCAAAAAAATGGTTGGCAACGAAACAATTTCTTACGGCGAGTTACATGACCAGATTCACGACTATATTCATTCCTCGCCATTAATTGGACCTGATGACCATCGCTTTCATCATATGCTCGGAGAAGTATCAACAAATGAATACAAAGCGGGACGAGGTATGTTATCTGTATTGGTGGTACATAAAACGGGCGATATGATGCCAGGACCCGGTTTTTTCGATTTGGCACGTCAACTGGGATATACATTCAAAGATAAAAACACCTTCTGGATAAGCGAGTTCAAAAAAGTTTGTTTAGCATATAAATAGACCAATAATGAAGCATCGCAAAACATGCTGAACGCTGCTTCTTTCTTGACACTTTCTCTCCAACATATTAAATTGGTGATGAAAAATGGCGGATAACTCTATGGTACAAGATCCTTTACTCCAAGCCTTCGCAAGGGAAATAAATGATGAGGTTGCCCTGCAACTTGTAGAAACCTTTGATAATGCAATCCACGATTCCAACGCTGATTCTATCGAGGCTGTATTACAAAAAGCTATATCAATCCTCCAGGAGAAAGTCGATGAAATTGCTTAGCATTACCAGCAATTATTTCCGCGGCTTCGGCTCGAATTACCAAATCCAGTTCGCTTCTCCCTTGACAATAATATATGGACCAAATGGTACTGGCAAAACAGCAATTGCAGAAGCACTAGAGTGGTTGCTTTTTGCTAATACATACCGCAGAAAATATACCGATATCGATGAAGTGGAACACAGGGGTGCTTTAAAAAGTGTTTTGTGCCCTGAAGGTGAACTTCCTTCCGTACAAGCCGAATTTCAGCTAACTGATGGCTCGACAAAAACTTTAAAACGCGAATTACTTATAACTGGTATTACCGAACAGACCGTTGCATATATTGATGGTAGCGAGGTCCCCAATTTCGATATAATAAACCTGACAGGGGCCGAGAATTTTTATCCAATAATTATTCAAGAAAATCTTCAAGGCCTTATAAAAACTACGGGTGTTGAACGACGTAACTATATATCTCGCATTTTAGGTTTAGAGACGCTTTTGGATTTCGATCGAGCAGTTGATAGTACCTGTGATAATTTTATGAATTTACTGCCTCCGGATATCCAGAGTACGCTCACTAAATTCCGACAACTCAAAAACACGCTTAACCAGCAAAATATACTCCATGGTATCTATCAGAGATGGCTATCAGACGAAATACAATATCCTGCCGACTGGGATGAAATTCTTGCATATTGTAGGCAAGCCGTTCAGAAACCTGAAATTCCTGCTGATGAAATTGCAATCGAGGCAACACGTCTCGCGGAAAGTGCTCGTCGCAGTATCTTCGATATAACTCAATTTAGCCTCAAACAAGATGCTTCTGTTATTCTTGAGAACTGCGACGATATTTTACAAACCTTTCAAGAGAATATCACCGCCCTAAAATCACAGATTTCAACTTACGCTAATTTGAGATCTGAGATGTATGCCAAAATATCATTTGAATTGGATGATAAACGTCTGCGCCTCTGGGAACAAGGTCTTGGCCTTATAGACACATCCCAAATCACTTCAAAAGGGCAAGCATTGAATTGTCCGTTCTGTAATGAACCAACGATTACTAAAGATAAAGCTGCTGAAATCACACGGTATTTAGAGCAAACTAAGGATTTTTCTAATGGTGGAAAACAAGTTCTCGAAACATCACAGCGTTGTTGCGGTCTCATTACTAGATTATTAAGTCTAGTAAAATCATTGCTACCTAATCAAATAGACCAATCCACCCAAGATGCCTTACAGCGCCTTCTGCCAAATAACCCAGTTTCTATTCAATCGTTTACTGCTGCACTAAATCAGTTATATACAGACTTTAATGCCTTAGAAACCAATGTAACTTGCGTCAAAGACAACATCGAAAACATTCTATCAATAGTGGACACTCCAAGCCGCCAAGACGAACTCGAACTATTATTCAGAGAAACTATAACAGACCTATTTGGACTTTATCGATTATTAAAACAAAGGATTGTGCAATACCCAACCATCTATGAACGTTTTAGTGCCATCTTACGGCCTATTCTTTCTTCCGACGAAAAGGTTCGCCAATGGGAAATGATTAGTAAGCTTTCTTCATCAGAGACCATAATCCACACCACAGAAATTGTTTTTAATATGCTAAACAAACTACGCCAAATCCGTCAATCGGTAAGAGGCTTTCTGGCAAGTGAAGACCAACGAAGAATTGATGAAAGAGGTGAAGATATTACCAGATGGTTTGATTTGCTTTATGGTAGTACCTCCGATGTAGTTAGTTTTTCTAGCATTGACCCGAGAGGTACCACGATGCGATTATGGGGAGAAATCCTTGGTGAAACACGACACGCCTCCTCTCATTTCAGCCAATCACAACTTAACTGCTTAGGTCTAGCCATACACATAGCAACCGCAACCGTTGAAGGTTGTCCTTTCGATTTTGTTATGTTTGATGACCCTATCCAATCTTTTGATGATGAACACAGAGAACAATTAATTTCTCACGTTGTAAAAAAATTGATAGAAGAAAACTCAAAGCAAGTTATTATTATGACACATCTCTATAATGTTGCAGATAGACTAAAATATGCCTATGCACGCTTGGAACCTCTTTATCACGAACTTGAGCCATTTTCTAACTCAGGTATAACCCATAAGCCTAGAAATTCTCTGCGTGCGAAATTGCACCATATAATCGAAAATGCAAAAGGAGACGATACACAACGTGATGTTGCGTGCCATTTGGTTCGCAAATGGTGTGAACACCTTACAAAAGCTATTTATCAAATCTCTACACATCGTGCAATCCCTCCACAATATGAGCGCGAAACAGGTAATAATTTGATTTTACTCTTGAACACTATTCCTAATTTTCCTAGAATTGATTTTGATTATATTAATGATTCAATTAATTTCGGTGTTCAACCTAGCCATGACGACCCAGAATGGACATCTCCGGATAAAAATTCAATAATCCACAGAATGGATCGTCTTAAACAAATTGCCCGAAACCACAATGTGGATTTATAATTCTTATTACAACTTAATCCGTATCATCCTACTGTAAGCCGTCCCTTTCGGGAACGGGAGTTGGCCGTGTTAATCCCTTCGACTGGTTCGACCTCGCTCACCACAGGTCGCTTCGCTTGCTCCCCGGCCAACGGATTGCCGGGGCAGGCAGGGCAGGTCCGGCCATTTTTGTTTCCGCCTCCCGTAAGGGACGCCAAACGGCGGGGGGCGGGGAAAGGGTTAAGCATTCCTCACGATTGCAACCCGCCGTGAAATGGCGGGCTAAATACAAACGTCCGAAGCGGGCGTTCATTGTGTAACCCCGCCACAAGTAGCGGGGCTAAATATTATTTGGATGCCTTTTGGGTGATAGTGATAGATTTCAACAGATTCCTCAACCGCGCTCGGAATGACCCGGCAATAAAGTTGCCGGGCTAAACATTATAAGGAAGCCGCCGTGCCGGCGGCGGCTAAACCTGTTTTTTAGAGATTACCTATATACCCAAAAAAAATCCGGTAATTTTTGAAATTTTTTTTATTCCTTTTCCCACAAGAACTTATAAACTTTGGTCAGAAAAATGATGTTTCGTAACTCCTTAAAAGACACGCAATTTCACCCTATATTATAGAGGAACGTTGTTCCTCTGTAGTAGCGCAGCAGCGCAAGGAAGTTGGGTCCCCGCCAAAGACATGCGGGGATCTCCGCTTCGCTCCGACAAGGCATTTCGGGACAGAAATCCCAAGTTTTCCGCCTCGACGCATAGCGGCGAGCGAGATCTCGCCAAAGGCGGACACGCCAAGATAGGCAAATTCTAATTTCCGAAGCGGGCTCGTCGCTTCGCTCCGTGTTGAGTGTTAAGTGTTGAGTTGGGGACCCGGCGGCCCCCGCCGTTTTCGCCCCCGTTGCTTTCTGGTGAAAGCAGGACACGGGGGTTGGGCAAGGCCCAACAAAACGAGACGCGGGGGTCTTCGCAAGGCTACGAAAAAATGGATCCCCGATTGCGGTTCCTAACGGAGCTTGAGTCGAGGACAAGGAGGAATATTAGGAATGAAGGTTAATTTAACAATTGGGATACCGAGTTGGTTGGACAAGATTTTTGCGTGGCCGGCGATGGTTTATCGAAGGCGCAAATACGGGTACGAGTTTCGCAGGATATATTTAGGGGAGGAGGTATGGACGATAGTTGAGCCGACGGATTACTACCGAGTGGGTAATATCAAATGGTGCTTAGGCGGTCACGAAAGAAAATCATACGCCATAGGGGGCATCAGGAGCAACAAGGGAGGAGCAAAAACAGTATATTTGCACAGGGAGATTATGACGGCACCCAAGGGGCGAATTGTTGACCACAAAAATGGAGATTCGTTAGATAACCGAAGGGCTAATCTTAGAATTGCGACGCATGCACAGAATTCCAGCAACAAACGAAAAACCAGATCGAAAACAACATCGCGGTTTATCGGGGTATCTTACGAGAAATCGCAAGACCGGTGGGCCGTTAAAATAAAGCATAAGGGGAAAAGTTACTGGATAGGCGGATTCAAAAGCGAAATTGAGGCGGCGAAGGCCCGTGACATCGCGGCGAAAAAATATCATGGTGAATTCGCACAGTTAAACTTCCCAGAACCAGCTAAGACCAAAGACCCCAGACATAAGACTCAAGAGATTGCTTCGCTGCGCTCGCAATGACAGACCCCGAAGCAGGCTTCGGGGCTAACCGACGAGGAATCAGTCCTTCTCAACAAGTTCGTTATCGAACCTGCTGCGGTTGGCGTTCCACCATTTTTTGTACTGGTCGTAGGTTGTAAGGTCGCCATCTGTGGAGAGGAGAGAATCCAGGGCGTCTTTGAATGGCTCACGAAATTCGGGATTGGGGTTTTGAAGGCCTTCAATCAGAATATCCACAGCAGCAGGGCTGGAGGCATCGGTGAGCGATGAAATGGCCCCTTCCCTGACGTCCTCGTACTGGCTTGTGATACCGGCTTTGAGAACCTCCAGGCGGATAGCGGGCTCCTTCTGGTCGGCGAGTTCAATGGCGGCGGTCCTGACATCTTCGCTCTCATCGGCGAGGGCATCAATAAGGACTTTGCCGACGGCAGGGTCGGTGACAGGGGCGCAGGCCTCGACGGCACTTTGACGGACCTGGGGTTCGCTGTCTCTGAGAGCCTTGTCGGCGACAAAAACAACATTCGGGTCATCTAATTCTTTCATCGCGAGCATTTCCATCGCGGCGGCGCGAACCTCGACATCATTATCATCGAGGACATTATAAACCATAATCGCCGCGGATTCGGGGTGTTCGTCGGCATAATCTGTTATATACTCAATTTTCTCATCGTTATCTTTCAAGGATTCGAGCGGTTTCAAATCCGCCGGGCGGGGCATCGGAGGAGCTTTGAGCTGAGCAGACGAGGGAGTTTTTCGCTGCATCGCCGGTTTCGTGTCGGCGGCTTTGGGCGGGGTCTTGCCAGCGGTCGTCCTTGTTTTATTCACAGCGGGTTCGGTCGGCGAAGCGACCACATTGGGGCCATTAGCTTCAACCACAGGCGTTTTAATTTGTGTATCCTGCTTAGGCGATTTTGTGCCGCTTGGGGCGGAAGCTTTGGGCGGTTCAGCTTGCTTTTTGCGGCAGCCCGTGATAAAAACCACAGCCAATAAAGCGACTATTAATGCCGTTCCAACAATCAATTCTATTTTGAATATCCGGTTCATTTTTATGTTCCTATTAAAAAATCGGCCATCGAAAAGAGATTTATCAACAATGTAAACCAGCGTTAATCCTCCTTCGTCCCTTCCCGGAAGGGATGCCAAAGGCAAAGGGGCTACGGAGGACAGGTCCGCCGGGTCTCTCACATTATATTAGACGGCATTAACGGCCCGTGTCAACAAAAACGCCCTCGGAAAAAATCCCCATAGCAAGGTTAAAGGCGACGGCATCAGATTCGGTATCGAGGGTGGCTTTGCTGACCTTTAACCAGAATGTCCCGGCTTTAAAGTCAAACAGCGCATCGACAACACCGCCGTCGACGGCTTCGGCTTTGGTGCAGGAGTATTTAGGCCTGGTTCTGCTTGCACGTTTGAATGAACCGGCAGGGACAGTAAAGGTTGCATCGCCCCAGCCAATGCTGACGTCTTCGAGGGTCAAATCGGGGACTTCATCCCTGAAGGTAATAGCGCCCTTGATATAGACGGAATCATTATTCGCCCTCGAACTATTTTTGATGGTGAGCTTATCGACCCTGAAGGAATCGGTGCAGCCGGAAAGGAACTGGATGGGAATGGGCTTTGAGCCGTTGATGATGGCGGGGTCGAGTGATTCGTCGGCGACGGCGGAGGCGACAAAATCGCCTATTTCGGCTTTAAGGGTAAGGGGGCTTCGCAGGCAAGTGAGGTCGGCTCTGCGGAGAGTGAGGCGGATATTGCCGGCGTATTCATAAGGAACGGGAAGCCTGTTCCAGAAATTTTTCATTGTGATGTGAACGCCGTTTTGGTTGTAGGAGAACCCCTGCTTTCTTGTAACTTCGTTAAAATTGAAGGGAACACAGGTGTTCCAGATGAGCTGGTCGGCCTGATAAATGCTGAGACATAACTGGGTGGTGGAAATAAGCTGCGCAAGGGTAATGTAATAACGGCCGCTAATGGTGATTGAATCGTCGGAGACAGCAGCGCCGGCGTTCGCGACGACGCTCGAAATCGCCAGCGCCGGCTTATCAGCAGAGATACGCTGATATTGGCTCATTTGCGAGTCATCGAGCGAATCAAGGGATAAAGGAGGCAGGCCGGCGGTTTTGGGGACAAGGAAAGAGGCAACCTGTGTGGCGAGCTTGTCGGTGGGTACAACGTCGATATCACATTTCCAGGCGCCAGCGGATGAAATCGGTCTTAAGGCGGACTTGGCGTAGGTCGGCTTGATGTACCATTTGTCGGTCAAGACATAAGAGACCACGCGATAGTCGGATGGTTTGACGCCTGAGACGGTCCCCTGCAGGAAATCGGGGCTTGCGACAGTGGGAACACGAGTGTAATTGAATCGCACGCCATTTCCCGTGAGGGGGACATTGACTAAACGTTTGTCGCCCGTGATGCGGAGATTGGCGTTGAAGACGCGATTCGTATCGGGGACAAATCCGACGTCAATCTGCTTGCTTTCGCCGGGGAGGAGCGAGAACGACCAGTCGGCCACGAAGAAATTAGCGGCGTCGGTGCCGTTGACGTCAATGGTAACAATATACGGGGAGCATTGCCCCTCGTTGGTTATTGTCACTGGGAGTGTGGCGGTTTTTGAAATAAGGACGGAATTGAAGTCGATTGAGGCCTGCTCGACCTGATATACGCAGGGAGTAAATTCGAAATTTTTAATTACGACCTCTGTTTCGTCGTCGGAGTAAGGAAGTCCTCCGTCGAGCCAGAGATTGATTCTGAAGTTTTCGCCGCCCGGCCAAGGGACATCGGTCCCGGAATAAGCCCAGGATTGTATTGGCGTGATACTGCCGAAGAAGCTGTCGAAGGCAACGATGCCGAGGCCCCAGTCAAATGTGTGCGTTATGGTATCGGCGGCGCAGGGGTCGATGTTGAAGCGATGGAGATGACCCGATTTATTCCACGGCTGGATGACATACTGGGCATTATTATTGTCGGGGTTGCCCCACTGGCTGATTTCGATATCCAGCTCGCGATTTTTATATTGCGGGGCGAATTCATCCCAGGTAAACAGGCCGAGGACGACGTTGGGGTCGAGCGAGGCGACGTTATTTTGCATCTCGATTTTATAGGTTCCATCGCCGAGGGAATCCTCGGTGAAGACCTCGGCACAACGCCACTTGCCCGCCGTATTGGTGATTTTCAAATGCAGGTATCCGTCAGCATCGACCCAGGCGTTATTGCAATCGAACCAGTTTTGGCCCGGGTCCACTCTGGCATCGAGTGAATCTTTGACGAGCCAGTTATAGCCGGCAAATTGAAGCGTGTTGCAACCGCAGGAAGGACGAAATGCGCCGACACTGGGAAATCTGAACGCCTCACCCGGCATCGCGGGCAGACCTGTTTGATTAGTAAAATCGACGGGCCAGTCTGGAATCTCGGCTTTGGGAACCAAGAAGGCCATTACCTCGGCAGCGTTGAGGTCTGAGGGGCTTGTGCTGATATCGCACTGCCAGGAACCGTCGGATTGTATCTCGGTCCAAGGTGAGGCGAAGGTCGGTTTGGGCCACCAGCCGGCGTTGAGGATATAGACGCCGATGCTGTAATCAGCGGGGTTAACACCTGTAACGGCACCTTTGAGCTTGTCGGAGTTGCCGCAGGATGGTATTTCGGTGAATTGAATGCAATCATCGCATTCGATTTCCCTCAGGGTGCAGTCGTCGAAGCTCGCGATGGCCAGGCCGCCCGACTCGGGTTTTTCGAGAGACAGCGTGAATCTCATATAGCGAGTAAAACGCGGGGCCGGGTTGGCGGCAAAATAAAGCAGCGACCAGCCGGAGCCGGGGGTGTTGACTTCATCGCTGGCATATTCGATTAGTAAATTTTTGTTTATATCGAGAAAGGCAAGTTTAACCTTCACTTTGGAACCATCGACCCAGGAAACATCAGCGCTTGTGTTGACCCATGCGCTGGCGAAATAGCGTTTTCCAGCCGAAGCCGGTTTATCCTGATAAATCTGCGACTGCCACTGGTCTATGGCAAAACCGGTATAGAGCAAAAGGCCATTGCTGCCTGAGCGGGCAGATTCCATTGTGCAGCCGGCGACGTCATCGAAAACGGCATTTTTTAACCAGCATCCCGAATCGGGAAAGCCCCAGTTGGGTTCGCTTTGCTCGAAGCCGGAATCGCAAAGAAGATTACCCGCCGCGAGGCATAAACCCGCCTGTAAAACAATCAAAAACGCCGCAATTTTTAGTGTTCTGATTTTTAGCAACATAGAAACATCCTCCATCAGGCTTGCCGGGGCAAGAGCCGGAGCAATAGGACAACCTTTATATCAATCAATTTAAGGATATATCGGCAAGAGTGGTTCAATTACAACAGGCATTTGGGGCGGTAACGGAAGCCGGTTTGAGGGGGCTTATTTGCCGTCCCAGAGGGTGAAAATGGTGTTTGCGATATCGGTGTTGTCGATATAGGGGCCGCGGAGTGGGTCGTTGCCATCGATGGTTTCAGTAAATTGTTCAGCCCCCCTGCCTTTGGCGAAGAATGGGACGAGGGAATTGGTGTGATTTTTGCTGTGCCATTCCATAGCGGGGAGTTTGCCCGGCCCGTTACTGATGATGTCATTTATAGCAGGGCTTTCCGGCATTTGCCCGGAATTGGGGCCTGTGAGGTGTCCCGTTTCGTGGTCGGCGGTGATGATGACAAGCGTTTCGTTCCAACTGCTGTTAGTGTCAATCCAGCGGATGACGGCTTCAATACTCTTGTTAAAATCGTCCATTTCTTCTATGAGGCGACCCGATTCGTTGGCGTGGGCGGCCCAGTCAACAGCGCCGCCTTCAATCATAATAAAGAAGCCATTGGGGTCATTATCGAGGACGTTCAGTGCGGCGTTTGTCATTTCCGCCAGCGTCGGGACGGTCTGGGTGAAAGGCACCTGATATGGGTCGGCGAAGGCGTCGCCTGAGCGTTTTTGCTGGGTAGTATCATAGACCTGTATGAGGCCGAAGACACGATTGGGGGCTTTGCCCGTTGCGAGGGCCTGAAATTCGGCGCGTGTCTGGACGAGAGTCCAGGGGTTTGCGCTGCCACCTGCCGAACCATTCTTCAGGGCCGCCCAGGTTTCCTCGCTAATATATCTGTAGTTTGGCTCCTGCAACGGCCTGCCGTCGGAATCATAAAAGGGGTGCCCCGCGCCCATAATACAATCAACGGAGTTATTGTTGACCATATCGTCGGCAATCCGGGTAAGATTACCTCTTGCGCCGTTGTGGATGACGAAGCCGGCGGGAGTAGCATCATCGAAGAAGACAGTGGTGATTACGCCCGCGGCTTTGCCAAGCTGTTTTGCCCGCTCGGAAAGATTCAAAACCGGATGGTCATTGGTATCGAGGCCGAGGGTTTTGTTATGGGTTTTAACACCTGTTGCCATAGCGGTCGCGGCTGCTGCGGAATCGGTTGCGCCCTTATCGACATAATTGAAACTGCGCCAGGTGAGGTTAGCATTATAGGAGCCGCCGTAGGGGTAGGTGCTCATCGCGAGGCGGACGGGAAAATCCTCGTAGGGCTGACAGGGTGAACGGCCGCAGTTATAATAGTCGGCGGATTTATAGTGGTTGAAGCCGCCACCGTCGGCAATCATAATGATGACGTTTTTGGGGGAGCTACGATGAGCGAGAGAAGATGGAGTGAGAGGAGATGTTTGTTTAGCCGGTGAAGAGCATCCGCAGATGCCGCCAAATAAAATCAAGCCGAGCAATATGTTTCTAATCAGCATCTTCATATCCGAATGACGATTATAGTAAAGTGCGTTATATTTACCAGCGGGGGCTTTTCTTCCCCCGTCAAAAGCATATAATCCTATGGTTTGGAGTATGTTAGTTATGGGTTATTTTCGTGATAATATCGAGCAGATGAAGGGTTACGAGCCGGGGTTTCAGCCCCCGTCGATTGATGTGGTGAAGCTCAACACCAATGAGAACCCCTACCCCCCTTCCCCGGCGGTTTTGAAGGCGATAGCGGAAATAAAGCCGGAGCAGTTGCGCAGGTATCCTGACCCGATGGGTAACGTGTTTCGCGAGGCAGCGGCGAAAATCAACGGTGTGGAAGCCGACTGGATTATGGTGTGCAACGGCGGGGACGAATTGTTGAGAATGGCGTTTACGGCGTTTTGCGACAAAAAGAGGGCAGCGGCATATCCCGTGCCGACTTATTCGCTTTACCCGGTGTTAGCCCAAATCCAGGGTTGCAAGGCAATCGAGGTGCCCTTCGACGAGGAATTTAACCTGCCTTCGAAATTAGCGAGGAGCAAAGCAGCGTTGACAATCGTGTGCAATCCGAACGCGCCGAGCGGGACAGTTATAGAAACGGAAGAGCTTGCGGAACTTGCGGCGGAGATAAAGGGAGTTTCGCTGATTGACGAGGCATACGTGGATTTCGCAGAGCAAAACTGCATTGAATTAGTAAAACAGTTCGATAACATAATTATACTTCGCAGCTTGAGCAAAGGGTATTCGCTGGCGGGATTGCGATTCGGATACGCGATTGCGAAGCCGGCATTGATAGAGGGACTGCTGAAGGTCAAGGATTCATACAACGCGGACGCGATAGCGATAGCGGCGGCGACAGCGGCGATTAAAGACCAAGGTTACTTTAAGGAAACGATTGAGAAGGTAAAGGCGGAACGCAAACGGCTGAGTGAGCAGTTAAGAGGACTTGGATTTACACTGCCGGAAAGCTCGTCGAATTTTGTTTTCGCTGGACATTCAAAACGTAAAGCGAAAAGTATTTTTGATAAACTCGTGCAGCGCAATATTTATGTGCGATACTGGGATTTGCCCGGCATCGAAAATAAATTGAGGATATCCGTGGGAACGCCGGGACAAGATGATATATTGCTGGCAGCACTGAAAGAAATCCTAACCACGGACTTGTAGCCACAGAGGACACAGAGACTTTAGCCACAAAAAGGCACAAAAATCATAAAAAGTTTTGACGCTGATTTCACAGATTTTTGTTACTCATAAAGCACAAAAGATTGATATTCCCGGATTTCCTAGCACCTTATTTAACATTACTACTTTCTTTATTTGCAAACTGTTTAAAGGCCTCTACTAAGATAGCTCTAATTTTCTTCTCTCCATATTCCGCAGATTTAATGTGTGTTATCTGACTGCGTGCAAATCCTTCAAGTCCGGGAAATAACGTTTTGGCTGTAATATTCATTGCTGAAAGCCAATATGCGATCTCAGTATGTAATTCCTTCGGGATTATTATTTTTAATAAAGAAATATCGTTTTTCTGCTGCTTCTCAAAATCCTCATAATTATTGACACCTCCCAGAGGGGTAAAAATATTCTCCTCGAATGACTTATATAAATTCATTGGGAAAAGAAAAGCACCCTGCTGAATTGAAATTCTTTCGTTCATTCTAAATGGTTCCACTAATATAATGTTAGGTTCGTCCTCTTTTTCCGCAGCATGTCCCAATAATTCATTTACTTTTTTCTCTGACTCTTCATTATAAGATGAAAGCAAATGTTCCTTAAAAATTGTCATTTTTTTGAACTTAGTAGTATCTACAGCCCATAAAACCGTATTTGAATCAGCTCCGTCGATTGCAAAAAACAGACCAATAAAAAAGGATTTTGTGAAATCGAGCAAGCGAGTTGGGCAACCGTAATGTTGCATTAATGCTAACCATTCAAGATGGCTGTCGTCTTTAGGAATGTTTAATAAATAATGATGCGCACGTCTTTTAAATTCGAGTATGATTTTTTGTTCGATGTCTCCCCAGTTATTACAACTAACTTTTTTTATGGCCCTTTCAAATGATGATGTCAATGTTCCACTAGGTTGACCGCGAAATACATATTTGTTTGGCAATAGGAGTTCTAATTTGTAACACCATTCAAAAAAATCAGGAAAGGTTTTAATGCAGTTTATCAGCATTTTTTCTCCTTCATCCCACCTCTTCCACAGTGATAATTAAAGACAGCTATCTATTATTTCAATGAATTCGTCGAAATATTATTGTGTCCCCGCTTTTCCAGTTTTCCAAATTATCCCATGTCAAGCACCGGCAGTCGAATTAACCTTTTTGGCTACTTTGAATAATCCGCACCAGTCATCAGGTTCCACTTGGGGCCAAGGATTTTCGTTTTTAATTATTTTCTCAGCGTCCTTTAAGGTGATTGTCGTATTTTGAATAACGACGGGGGGCAGAGCGTGACAATCGCCCATAACATAGAACTTGCAATCGCAACATTGTTCTTTTTCTTCCGTTATCATAGTGTGCCCTTTCAGCTTTTAATATATCTACCCTTCGTCCATACTGTTTTTTTCATAACTATTGATTTACAACAAATTCTTTTGCGAGTTTTTTGGCTTTATCTATCTGCTCAGGGGTCATTTGCAAGACAAGAAGGCGTTGGATGGAAGAAACATTCTCTCCATTCATACCTGCAATTAATGCCCATTTATATGACTCTACATAATCAATAACAACACCTTGGCCGTCATAATACATATTAGCAAGACTCTTCTGAGCTTCGGAACTTCCTTTTTGAGCTGCTTTCGAGTACCATTTTATTGCTTCTAAGAAATTTCTTTGGATGCCCATTCCATAATAATAAGCATCACCAAGTTGTTTTTGAGTTGTTATGTTCCCTTTTTCAGCATCTTTTATAAGCCAATTAAAAATGACCTCCATATCCTCCCGTTGGATATTTTGTCCTTCTTGAGCATTTGCAGTTTTCGGTTTTTTCTTTTGAAGAAATTCTTTTGCTAATCTTTGCGACTCGGAAATCTGGGCAGGTGTCATTTTTTCAGCCAGATCTTGTTTAATTGCGGCAACATCATCTCCGTTTACGCCTGCAAGCAAAAGCCATTTATATGCTTCGATATAATCCTCAATGACACCATCTCCTCTCCAATATTGTATACCAAGCATTGCATAAGTTTCTGAATTTCCCTTTTCTGCTAATTTTTTACACAAATTAAATGACTCTTCTAAATTCTTTAAAGTACCTCGCCCTTCATAGTACATTGTAACGAGCATACCCTCTGCGTCCTCGTTTCCTTGATCAGCAGCCTTTTTATACCACATAAATGCCTTGCTGTAATCTTTTGGAACACCATACCCATTCGAGTATATTACGCCAAGCGCATTCTGGGCCCTTGAATCTCCTCGTTCTGCGGCTTTTGTGACCCACCTAACGGCCTCATTATAATCCTGAGAGGTTCCCTTTCCCAATAAATACATCCCACCAAGTTTAACTTGAACATTAACATCTCCCTGCTCAGCGGCTTTTTTATACCACTTTAATGCTTGATTAAAATCTTGTATGACTCCTTCGCTATTTTCGTACATTAAGCCGAGATTATTTTGGGCCTCTGTACATCCGTTTTCAGCAGATTTTTTATACCATTTAAGGGCTTCATTGAGATCTTGTATGACGCCTCGACCATCGTGATACATTTCTCCAAGTGCGCATTGAAAGTTTGGATCGCCTTTGTTTGCCTTATCGATGATCGTCTTCAATAAGTTTGGATCGAGGGGTGCTATATATGGCTGTTCGGGTGAAGCAGCATAGGCAGGAATAGATATCAGTAAGACAAACGAAAAAATCAGCACGATTTTATTAAGCATTGTTTCTTCTCCTGAAAAGATTATCCAAACATTATCCGGCAAAAGGGTTTAGCTGTCAAGATTCTGGTCTGATAATCGCCAGAAGACCTGTTATAAGAAATCCTAATCAAATCTTCGTTCTCACGGCGTAAGCCGTCCCTAAGGGAGTGGTGAAAGTGGCTTTTTAAGCTACAAACGGCGTTTTGCATACTTACATCGCGGTTCTCGTCTTAGCAGAACGATTTTCCTCTTAGCAGAACGATTCCCGTCTTAGCAGAACGATGTTGCTCTTAGCAGAATGGTTTTCGTCTTAGCAGAACGATGTTGCTCTTAGCAGAACGGTTCTCGTCTTAGCAGAACGATGTTGCTCTTAGCAGAATGACGCCGCTCTTAGCAGAACGAATCTGCTCTTAGCAGAAAGGCGTTGCAAATTCGATTTACCGGACCAAATTCGCGGGAACACAAAAATCTTAGTATCTGAAAGAAAATCTCTGTGTCCTCTGTGGCTAAAACAATTGCTTTCTCTGTGGCAAAAAAACCGTGTAATCCGTGTAATCCGTGGTTAAAATAAGCGGGACTGGAAAGGATACCTATATGAAAAAGCGA
The DNA here is from genome assembly GCA_003141275.1 of Phycisphaerales bacterium. Taxonomy (GTDB): domain Bacteria; phylum Planctomycetota; class Phycisphaerae; order Sedimentisphaerales; family Anaerobacaceae; genus Fen-1362. The sequence goes on along the minus strand of PLLM01000089.1, from coordinate 20,655 downwards.
ACAGCGAAAATACACAGAAAGACAAAAGAGACGGACGTTAATATCACGCTGAATCTCGACGGGACAGGTAAATACGAAATTGATACGGGCGTCGGGTTTCTGGACCATATGCTCACACACCTAAGCAAGCACAGCAAAATCGATACGGCCATAAAGGCCAAAGGCGACCTCGACGTTGACGCACATCATACCGTCGAGGACATCGGGCTTTGCTTAGGCGAATGCCTTGATAATGCGCTGGGCGACAAGAAAGGCATCAACAGATACGGCAACAGCTCCGTGCCGATGGAGGATTCGCTGGCGAATGTGTCGATTGATTTGTCGGGCAGGCCAAGCTGCGTTTATAACGTGGAATACAGGACGGATAAAATCGGCGAGTTCGACGTCGAGTGCCTTGAGGAAATGCTGCGGAGCTTTTCAAACGCGGGCAAATTCAACCTGCATATAAACGTGCCCTACGGCACAAACGCACACCACACCGCGGAAGCAATATTCAAGGCGATGGGGCAGGCGCTGGGCGCAGCGGTTAAAATAACAGGCAAGGACATACCCAGCACAAAGGGAACACTGTGATTGAAGAAGTTCCAATTGAGTTTCGGGCGGGTGTAGGAACGGATATTCACCGCTTAGTCGAGGGCAGGAAGCTGATGTTAGGCGGGGTGCTGATTCCGCACCCGATGGGACTGCTCGGACACAGCGACGGCGACGTTGTTTTGCACGCGGTAATAGACGCCCTGCTTGGAGCCGCGGGGATGGGCGACATAGGGACATTTTTTCCCGATACAGACCCGAAATGGAAAGACGCGGACAGCAAAGAACTGTTATCAATCGTCAAAGAGAAAATAGCTGAGAAGAAATGGGACATTATCAACGTCGATGTAACGATTCACGCGGAACAGCCCCGGCTGGAACCATTCAAGGGGCAAATCAAGCGGGTAATCGCCGGGCTATTGGGAATCGATTTTAACGCAACAAACGTCAAGGCGAAAACAAATGAGGGACTCGGCGAGGTCGGCGAAGGCACAGCAATAGCGGCTACAGCGATAGCAATGCTGAGAAAGAAAATCAAAAGGATATAAAGACAGAAGACAGAAGACAGAAGGCAGAAGACAGAAGACAGAAAACAGAATATAGAACGGAAATGACGATGGGATTGAAATTATATAACAGTTTAACGAGACGGTTAGAGGATTTTAAGCCAATAAATGAGGGCAGGGTAGGAATATATGTTTGCGGGCCGACGGTTTACGGGCACGCGCATCTTGGGCATGCGAAAAGTTACGTCAGCTTCGATATTCTCGTCCGCTACCTGCGATACCTCGGCTATAACGTAACATACGTCCAAAATATCACGGACGTGGGGCATTTGACGGATAACGCGGACCAGGGCGAGGATAAAATCGCAAAGGCGGCGGCAAAGGTTCACAAGCACCCGATGGAACTGGCGGAGATGTACACACGCAGTTTCTTTGAGGATATGGACAAACTCAACTGTGTCCGGCCTGATATAAGCCCGCGGGCGAGCGGACATATCGTCGAGCAAATAGAATTAGTCAAGACGCTTATCGAGAAAGGTTACGCATACGAGGCCAACGGGTCGGTGTATTTCGACGTTTCAAAATTCGCCGAATACGGGAAACTATCGGGCAGAAACGTCGAGGATATGATTGCGGGGGCACGGGTGGAGGTTTCGCAGGAAAAGAAGAACCCGGCGGATTTCGCCCTTTGGAAAAAGGCGGACGCGAATCATATTATGCAGTGGCCAAGCCCGTGGGGACAGGGATTCCCCGGCTGGCATCTCGAATGCTCGGTAATGAGCACAAAGTATTTAGGCCAACCATTCGATATTCACGGGGGCGGGCTGGAAAACCAGTTCCCGCACCACGAATGTGAAATCGCGCAGGCGGAGGCGGCGACGGGGAAGCAATTCGTAAAATACTGGCTGCATAATAATATGGTTACGGTCGATGGCCAGAAGATGGGCAAGAGTTTGGGCAATTTTATTACGCTAAAACAGGTCTTTAGTGATTCGCCGGACGCAAAGCACAAGCGACTGAGCAGAAAATACGATTCGCTTGCGGTTCGGGAATTCATTTTAACCAGCCATTACAGGAGCACGCTTGATTTTTCGGATGAAGCGCTTCACGCGGCTCAAAGCGGATACGATAAACTAACGGACGCGGTTATCGCAATTAGAAAACAAGTTAAAAACGCACCCAAAGGCCCGACAGCAGGAGACGTTGAAACGCGACTGAAAACGCTGAAAGAAAAATTCGAGACGGCGATGAACGATGACCTCAATACGTCAATTGCGTTGTCGGTGATGTTCGAGCTGGCGGGTTTAGCCAACGAGCAGATTGCCAAAAACGCGACAAGTGAGACGCTTACGGCGATAGATAATATGTTTACGAAACTCGGCGGCGACGTGCTGGGTATTGTCAAAGAGCAATACCAGCAGCAAAGCGAAGGTAACGAGGCGATGCTGGACAAACTGGTGGGCGTCGTCATCGAGCAAAGAAAAGCGGCGAAACAGAATAAGGATTTCGCGACGGCGGATGCGCTGCGGAAGAAAATCGAGGAAATTGGGATTGTTCTCGAAGACAAACCCGGCGGAGTAACGGGCTGGAGAATGAAATGAGGATTCTCGGCATAGACCCGGGATTGCAGGTTTGCGGGTATGCTTGTATTGAGTCAAAATCGGGCGAAACAACTCTGCTTGAAGGCGGAGTGATTCGCACAACAGCCAGCAAGGCAATTGAGAAGAGATTGAGCCAGATAGCAGAGGATATTGACTCGATATTAGATAAGTTCAAGCCCGAAGTTGTGGGGGTAGAGCAATTGTATTCGCATTATGCTCACCCGCGAACAGCGATATTGATGGGGCACGCGAGAGGGGTTATATTGCAGAGGTGTGCCGAGGCGGGCGTTGAGGTCAAGAGTTTCGGCGCGACGCGGATAAAAAAATGTATTACGGGCAACGGGCATGCGTCGAAAGAGCAGATGCAGAGGACAATAAAGACGCTTCTGAGATTGTCGGCTGTGCCTGAGCCGAATGACGTGGCAGACGCGATTGCGGCAGCGATGTGTTGTGCGGAAATGATGAGAACCCCGGGTAAAACCAGGGGCTAAATATAATTATGATAGCAAGGTTGGAAGGAAAACTTGTTAAGCTGAATACCGAAAGCGCGTTAGTGCAGGTCGGGGCAATTGGCTATGAGGTTTTGCTGCCGGGGTATTGCATAAGCGCGCTGGCGGGCAGTATCGGCTCAAGTATCACGCTTTGCACAATGGAATACTACGAAGGGTCATTCGGCGGAAATCTTATTCCCAGAATAGTGGGATTTTTGAGCGACGGCGAAAGAGAATTTTTCAATAAGTTTACCAGCGTCAAAGGCATCGGCGTTCGGAAGGCATTGCGGTCGCTGACAATACCGATTGCCAGTATCGCTTCGGCAATTGAAAACGGGGACGACAAGACACTGACCGCGCTTGACGGCGTAGGGAAAAGAACCGCGCAGCAGATTATCGCGGAACTGAAAGGTAAACTCGGCAGATTCGCAATAGGGGTTGGGCCGACGGGTGTGGCTGTTCCGGCATTCAAACCATACCAGGCGGAGACACTTGAGATTTTGATTGCCTGGGGCGAGAAACGAAACGAGGCGATGGAGTTGATTGAGCTTGCGTGCAAAAAGCACCCGGATGCAAAAACCGCGGAAGAGTTAGTGCCTTTGGTGTATAGGATGAAACAGGGAATTGAAGTATAAGACAGAGGACAGAAGACGGAAGACGGAAAATGTAGGGGCAATCCTGTGTGATTGCCTTGGGTAGAACAAAGAATGCAGAATACAGAACACAGAAGGCAGAAGTAAAAAATCAAAATGGCGATAGATAGAGTCATAACGAGCGAATCGAAGAACGAGGCGGAGGAGAATTTCAACGTTTCGCTTCGGCCAAAGCAGTTGCGCGAGTGCATCGGACAGCAGAAGGTAATCGACAAGCTCAAAATCGCGATTGAGGCGGCGAAAAAGAGAAACGAGCCGTTGGAACATATCCTGTTTTACGGCCCGCCCGGACTGGGCAAAACCACTCTTGCCAACGTGGTTGCCAATGAGATGGGCGCAAATATCAGGTGCACGTCGGGACCCGCACTGACAAAACAGGGCGACCTGATGGGACTTTTGAGCAATATCAATACGGGCGATACACTTTTCATCGACGAGATTCACCGGCTGAGCACGCCTGTCGAAGAATTTATGTACCCGGCGATGGAGGAATTCAGGGTTGATTTCACGGTCGATAGCGGGCTGCACGCGAAGACGATAAATTTCCCGCTGAAGCGATTTACGCTAATCGGGGCAACGACACGGGCGGGATTGCTGAGCGCACCGATGCGAAGTCGATTCGGGATGCTTTATCATCTCGAATTTTACAATACTGCGGATTTGACTTTAATTCTCAAACGCTCGGCCCAACTGCTGCAATTGAATTGCGATGAAGGGACACTGAACCTGATTGCGACACGGTCGCGCGGCACGCCGAGAATCGCGAACCGGCTTTTGAAACGCGTGCGCGATTACGCGCAGGTGAAGGGGCAGGGCAAACTGACGACCGCGATTGTCGAAAGCTCGTTGAAGATGGAGCAGATTGACGGACTTGGTCTCGATGAATTGGACAGGTCGTTTTTGCGGGCTTTGGCGGGGGTATATGAGGGCGGGCCTGCGGGGATCGAGGCAATCGCTGCGACTTTAGGCGAGGAACGTGATACGCTGGAAGACGTCGTTGAGCCATATCTGCTGCAAATCGGCTTTGTTCGCAGGACCAAAAGAGGCAGAGAAATCACAAAACAGGCCTGCGAACATCTCGGTTTGAAATACAGCAAGAAACCGACTGCCGACGATGAGCCGGAATTGTTCGATGCCGGTCAGCAGTAAACTCAGCCGACGGAATCGGAAATTTTAATCTGAATTACCTTACGAGTATCGTTAGTTACCTTTGCCCACTCGCTAATCCTGACTGGGCAAAGCCAGATGATTCTTCCCGACTTCGCTAACGCTCCGCCGGGCAGGTCGCTGTCGGCGACAACGAGTAATCGTCTCCGCAATGATTGAGACACTTTCGCAGTCGTCAAAAATTTGCCTACCCTTTTTTCGCCTGCCAGACCCAAAGGCCAAAACTTATCGCCGCTTTTTCTAAGTCGAACCACCACAGGCGGCCTCACTTTTTCAAAATCGAACCATTCGACAAGGTTTGTTTTGGTCTTTTTGAAAGAGGCAAGGTCTTTCTGTTCGATTTCGATAATATCGGCGTTGATCGTATAGGGGCCGAATTGCGTTACTCCGGGCACTTTTAACGCAACAGGTTCAGCCGTAATTGGTTGGGCCGGTTTAGTTTTGAGAAGTTTCTTAAAGATGATTTTGCCGCCCTGCCTATGCACCGTGATGCGATTTGGAAGCTGCAACCGTGAATCATCCGACAATCGCAATATGTTAGTATAATGCTGTTCCGTAAAGTCCTGCTCGCGGCAATCCAGATGAGCCAAAGCCCTGCGGACAATCTCTATTTTGATTTCAGCGGATTGCGCAGCGAGCTTAACCGAATCCAGTGTTATGGTCTGCTCTTTTGCAGTTGCGATGTCGGGCCAAATCGTGTCTGATGTTCTACAAATCATCTGATAGAATCCGCGAGACGCTTTCGACAGGACCGCAAGGCGTTCAACGAGGTCGCCTTGAGAACCATTCTGTAACGCAGGCAGAAGGCAATGACGGATGAAGTTACGCCTGTACGCAAAATCCGTATTTGTCCTGTCGGTGCACCAATTCAGATTGCGACTGTTGAGGTATTGAATAATCTCATCGCGAGTGGCACAAAGCAACGGTCTTATAAACGTGATTCCATCAGCAAATTTTTTCGCAGGCCAGATGCCGCACAGGCCGCGGAGGCCCGTTCCGCGAATCAGCCGGTCGATAATGGTTTCGGCGTTGTCGTTTTTATGATGGGCGGTGGCAATACAGGCGCAGTTTTGCTCTTTGGCAATCTCAACCAGATTTTCGATTCGCAGGTTTCTCGCGGCCGTCTCGATTGACAGTTTTGATTTCTTCGCGTAATCACGCACGTCGATTTTCCTGGTGATGACGGGGACTTTTAGTTTTTGACACTGTTCAATCACAAAATCCTCGTCTCTTTGCGCCTCTTCGCCTCTGAGTTGATGGTTGATATGTGCGCAGCAAATATCGAGCCGGAGCGCAGCCAGAACATGTAACAACGCCGAGGAATCCGCGCCGCCTGATACCGCAAGCAGAACTTTTCCGCTCACCGGCAAAAGCCGTTCGGCTGCGATAAAGTCCGCTGTTTTTTGTTCAAGTTTTTTCAGCATCGACCGTCAAAAGCAAATGGGCCTGACTGTCGGTCAGGCCCATAATTATGCGAAGTATTCATTCAAAACAAATTCAAGCCAAGGTTACGGTTCGGATTTAACTTCCCCGGTTAATTCCTTGACCCGTTGTTCGGCATAGAAGACCCACTGCCTATGCTCTCCCGATCTGGTTATCCTCGACAGGGCATCCTGATAAATCTGCAGGGCCTCAGCTCTTCTGCCTAACTGGGTGTCGAGAAGATACGCCGCCTTGAACCTTGCCGTAGTGGGCGTTTGCGGGTTCCACTGATAGGTTCTCTGGTAATTCTTAACAGCGTTAGTGTAGTCCTTGAGGTACTCATAAATTCCGGCCATTCTGAAGGCGGCATCATCTATTTTGTCGCTGGTGGGGTATTTGCTGATTATCTGGTTATACTTATCGAGCGCCATTCTCAACATGGTCTCGTCCTTGAGAACCATCAATGAACCTATCGGGCCTGCATGTTCTTCGAGCGTAACACCCTCGGCATACAGGGAGTTGGCATCCACAGGGGCGTCGCTGCCGGTAATTACTACCTGCGGTTTGGCCGTATCCCTGCCGCTACACCCAACAAGAACCAACGATACCGTTATAAGCGATACGATAACAGCTAACCTTACCATAATGGACTCCTTTCAAATTCATAATATCGCCGGTACTCCGCCGGCTACTCGCAATCACTTTACAATTTACCCAAACCACGTCAAGAGCAATCCGGCAAAAAATCAATCTGCCGATTTCCTGATTATAACCGCGGAGTAACTGCCATCCCTGTCAAATTTACCAGCAGACGGCAAAATCAGGTTTTCAGATGCAATTTTGAAACTGGGATTTTCCTTAATAAACCCGCTAACGAGCAGGCCGTCTTCTTCGGGCTGTATGCTACAGGTGCTGTAACAGACAACACCTTTGGGTTTTAGCATACCGGCGGCCATGGAGAGCAGCATCATCTGCGTTTTAGCAAGTTTTTTAACATCGCTCTTAGTAATTCGATGGCGAACTTCCGGCCTGCGAGCCAGGACGCCGGTATTCGAACAAGGAGCATCAACTAACAGGCAATCAAAACCGCCCTGCTTTTCGACATCATTATATTTGACTGTCGTAATGCATCCTGCCAACCCCAGGCGAGTGATATTTTCTTTGACCATTTTCAGCCGGCCGGAGTCAATATCGGTCGCGACGATTTTCGCGCGTCCGCCGGTCACTTCCGCCAACTGCGTTGTCTTTGTGCCCGGCGCAGCGCAAAGGTCAAGAATCTTCCAGTCCGGCTTTGGCTTCAAGGCCCGCACCGCCTGCGACGCGGCCAAATCCTGAACAACGAACAAGCCTTCATCGAAACCCGGCAGCGAGGTTACCGCTTTGGGACTTGTCAATTTTATCATTTGCGCTTCGGCAGCAATCTCGCATTCGACGTCCGCTGCCCTGAGCTTCTCCACAAGTTCTCCCGCCGTGGTTTTGAGCGGATTAGGCCTCAAATAAACGCTTGGCCTGCGATTGCTCGCAAAGCAAATTTTTTCTGTCTGCTCCCTGCCATATCCATCGAGCCAATTTTGAACAAGCCAGTCGGGCAGTGAAAACGCACAGGCAAGATACTCACACGGCGATTTTTGGGGGTCTGGAAGTATCTCTATATCGAATTCGCAGCCCGTATTCAATGTTTGCGGTATGAGTTTGCGGAGCGAAGATTGCTCGCCTGGCTTTTGACGATTGGTTATGTGTTTTTGCATCTGGCGAAGTATCGCGTTGACAAACCCCGCCTGTTTGGCGCCTGCGACTCGTTTCGAATAATCAACCGCCTCATCAACTATCGCGTATTCCGCGGCCTGGGGACAATAGACCAGCTCATAAACGCCCACGCGGAGGATATTAAGTATTTTGCCGGAGATTCTCCCGACGGGAACAGCGGAGACCTTCTCAATCAAATTATCAATCAGGCAGTTATTTTTCAGGACGCCGAAAACAATGTCAGTGGCCCGCTGCGGTTCTTTTGTCCGCCCAAGAAAACTCGCCAGCGTCTCGACGACATCGCCTTTTTTGGGGTCGGCCCGCGTCAAAACATAGGCGGCGAGGGCACGTGCGGTTAGGGGGACAGAGGAAGGCATATCATTCTTCGATTCTGATAAAGATGTCGCCCGGCGAAACATGCCTGCCGTTGACAAAATCCGCGAAACTCATCAGGCGGGAATTTTCCGGTTTCAACTGCATAATCTGCAAGCGGTCCTTGCCGCAGACAACGTTAAGGTTTTCATCAATTGTGCCGGGCGGAAGATTTTTAGAGTTAGTCATACGCAGAATATCAGCTTTGGCGAAAATGACTCGTTCTACCCGGCTTGATTTTTTCGACTTGTAAAGGGCAGAGACGCCGGGCCAAGGCCACAAACCAAGCATTTTTCTGTGCAGCAATTCCGCCGACTCAGCAAAATCGAGAAAACCATCGGCTTTTTGCAGTTTTGGTGCGCGGGTGGCCTTAGAGTCATCCTGTTTGGCGTATTTGGCTGTCCCGGCGGCAATCTGGTCGATGGTCGTAACAAGCAATGGCGATGCCAGTTTCGCCAGCCGGTCGTGAAGTTCGCCCGCTGATTCCTCGCCATCAATCTCGGTCCTGCATTGCGCTAGTATATCACCCGCGTCCATTCTTTCGGCAACCGTGATAATACTGATGCCCGTTTCGGTGTCGCCATTGATTATCGCCCAGTTTATCGGGGCAGCACCGCGATATTCAGGCAGCAGCGACGCGTGAACGTTTATTGTCCCTTTGGGGGCGATATCGGTTACTTCTTTGCTGATTTTCTGGCCGAAGGCAATGACAACTAAAAGGTCCGGTTTGCAGGATTTTATTTTATCGATAATCCCGGGTGAATTCACATCAGGGGCTTCGATAACAGGTATGTTATTTTGGGCCGCCCATTCGGCGACAGGCGTGGGCTTTTCTTTGCGTCCCCTGCCCGCGGGCTGCGCCGGCTGGGTAATGACAAGAGATATTTTATGGCTCGATTGAATAATCGCGTCGAGACAAGGCAAACCGAATTGGCCGCTTCCGAGATAAACGATGTTCATTTGTCTTTCAGAATATAGAGATGTCAGGAACCGGCGTCGCCATTCTCCTCTTCGAGTTTTTTCAACTGCTTCCGGTAAGAGATGCGGGCTATCGTCGGCATACGATTAACAATCGTAACGCCCTCGATGTGGTCAAACTCATGCTGCAAAGCACGGGCGTAAAGTCCTTCGCCCTTGTCGGTGAAGGTTTTGCCATCGAGGTCGGTGGCGGTAACGGTCGCCTGGCTGTACCGTTTGATTTTTGTGAATATACCCGGGACAGACAGACACCCTTCTTCATTTTCCACAAGCGGGCCTTCGCCCTTAACTGCCGGATTTACATAAACTCGGACATTATTCCTGCTGCCATCGAGAGAAATTATAAACAGGCGCAATGGGACGCCCGCCTGGGGAGCAGCAAAACCAACGCCTTTAAGCTCAACCATAAGGTCCGTTATCTTAACGACAAGCCGACGGATATTGTCGTCGATTTTCTCGACCGGCTGCGAGGCCTTGCCCAGCACCTGTGCCGGGTAATGCGTTATATGACATTTTTCAACATCAATCGTCATCTTGACTCTTTAATCAAACTCATCGCCGTTAAAACTATTGCCTAAGTAGGCCTTTCGGACGATTTCATTCTGGATAACCTGTGCCGGGGTGCCTTCCGCCAAAACCTTGCCGTGGTCGATGATATATGCCTTATCGACCACCTCGAGCGTTCTTTCGACGTTGTGGTCTGTAATCAGGATGCTGACGCCGGAAGCAACAAGGTGACGAATGTCGCTTTGCAGTTCCTGGACGGTAATGGGGTCAACGCCGCTAAAAGGTTCATCAAGAAGAATCAGGGACGGGTCCGTTACCATAGCGCGAGCGATTTCGAGTTTTCTGCGTTCGCCGCCCGACAGAAATCGCCCTTCGCTGCCGGCCACTTCGGTCAGGCCAAAACGCTCAATCAACTCGTCGGCGCGACTATCCCTGTGCTGCTTTGTAACGGCCATTGTTTCGAGAATGGCGTAAAGATTGTCCCGTACGCTGAGCCGCTGAAAGATGCTGGGTTCCTGTGAAAGATACCCGATACCAAGGCGAGCCCTTTTGTACATCGGCAACTCCGTGATGTCATTGCCTTCAAAAACGACCTGGCCGGCGGTGGGGATTATCATACCCATAATCATTCTGAAAGTGGTGGTTTTGCCCGCGCCGTTTCGGCCAAGCAGGCCCACGATGCTGCGATGCGCGATTGTGATGGATACGCCGTTGACCACGGCCCTTCCGGAATATTTTTTCACTAATCCGCCAGCTTCGAGTAAATTCGTATCAGCCAAGATAATCCCCTTATCGTAGTATCATATTATTTCGGGGTATTATATCACCGGCAAAATTCAAAGCAACAATATAGAACCTGACCAGGTATTGCGGAGCCGGCAGCAAACAACCGCGAAAAACCAACAAATACTCTGGCCTTTTGACGCTTTTTCTGTTATTAAGTTATCTTTACGTTATGCAATCCTAAGCATAAAGGGTAATCGAGCGTGAGTTAACTATGTTTGCAATAATAAGCGATATACATTCGAATATCGAGGCGTTGACGACCGTCCTTGCGGACATCGAAAACCGGGGCATAAAAACCATTTACTGCCTCGGGGACGTCATCGGCTACGGCGCCAATCCGCGCGAGTGTCTTGACCTGGTTATCAACAAGACCAAATGGTGCGTCCTGGGCAACCACGATTACGCCACCCTCTACGAGCCGACCAACTTCAATTACGGCGCGGAACAAGCCAGCTTCTGGACCCGTTTCAATCTCGAAGGCGAGCCGGACAAGCAGGCAAGAGATAAACGCTGGGAATTTTTAGGCAAACTGCCTATGCGACGGTCGGTCAAGGCAAAACTCGGCGATGTCGCGGCCTCAATTGATTTCATCCACGCCTCGCCGCGCAGGCCAATCAACGAGTATATCTTTCCCGACGATGTTTATACCAACCCCGTAAAAGTCCGCCTGCTTTTCGAGCGGGTCAAGCACGTCTGCTTCGTAGGCCACACGCACCTGCCCGGCGTATTCCTCGACGAGCCGGATTTCTATCTGCCGAGCGAATTAGGCAACGTCTATCCGATTGTGGAAGACGAAAAGGCAATTATCAATATCGGCTCGGTCGGCCAGCCGAGGGACCGCGACAACCGCACCAGCTACGTTTACATCGAGGAAAATGAGGTGCACTTCGTCCGCCTCGAATACGATTATAAAACCACTGCCGAAAAAATCAAATCGCTGGGCCAGCTTGATACCTTCAACGCCGACCGGCTCGCAGAAGGAAGATAAGAGAACGTAATATGAGATTAAAAATAATTTTGGCGGTTGTGTTAATTGTTTTTTGTTCGCCCTGCGTAACTCTTGCAGCCGACGAAACTCCCTCAATGCAGCCGGCTCCTCAGCCCGGCTTTAGCGCGGTCGGCGGAAATCCGAAAAATATTACTCTCGGTTCGCTCGACCCGAACACCGGCTTCAAATTTATGCTCGACCTCACCTCACGAGGCGCAGGTATCAGCGACGCCAAACTCAGTGAATTCGACGACCGCGACCACAAAAATCCACAGCCCCTTGCGATACTATCACCAACGGTCAACCTCGACGGCACGCCCGCTTTCTCAATGGCCAGCAGGACGCTTATACTGGATAATCAGTCCCAGTTTCGTTTAGACAAACTCGACTGGATAGCATCCGACGTTGAAACTTCGCAGAACGGCCAACAAATCGCCCGCTTTGAGGCAATCATAAAAAACAAGACCACCGGACAGCCCGCTATCAAACTGATCAAGACCTATCGCGTCACTCCCAAAATCTATGACCTCGACTGCGATTTAACCGTAGAGAATCTCTCGTCCGATGAACATAAAATCCAGTTCGAGCTGACGGGCCCGGCGGGTATCAAAAGAGATGACCCGAGGACTGACTCAAGAAAAACAATCGCCGCGTTCAGGGATATCAGGGGAGAGGTCATCAGCACCGTTCTCGATATCAGTAAGCTCAAAAAGGCCGCAACGCCGGAGAACAGGCAACTCAACCAGCACAACGCGGGCTTTCTCTGGGCGGCAATCACCTGCAAATACTTCACGGCCATCGTCATTCCAACACCCGACGCGAATACGAATTTCTGCAACTGGATAACCGACAAATCCGGCTGGTTTACAAACCCGGACGGCGATTACCAACTCAACAGCGGCGATGAAACCATCGGCATCGACCTGAAATCAACTGTTATCACGCTCGCCCCGGCAGGAAACAAAACATTCAACTTCAAGTTCTTCCTCGGCCCCAAGGATAAATCCCTGTTCGACAAAGTCCCGATGTATAAAAACCTCGGATTTGTCAACACAATGGACTTTATGGCCTGCTGCTGTCCTGCAGCAATGATTCATCCGCTGGCATTCGGAATCCTCTGGACGCTGAAATGGCTCTACTCGTTTATCCCCAATTACGGCATCGTAATCATCATCCTCGTCCTTCTCGTCCGGCTGATTCTCCACCCGCTCACCCGACTAAGCCAGGTGTCGATGAGCAAATACGCGAAGTTTAACGCTCTGCCCGAAGTGCAGGAAATAAGGAAACAATACGGCAAAAATATAATGGAGATGAACCGCCGAATCGGTGAGGTGCAGAAAAAATACGGCGTATCCCACTCCGCGGCGGTTATGGGCATGCTGCCCACAATGGTCCAGATGCCCATCTGGATTGCCCTGTACGGCGCAGTTTACGCCAGTATCGACCTTCGAGGCGCACAATTCCTGCCCTTCTGGATTACGGACCTTTCGGCGCCGGACGCACTATTCAGATTCAAGGCGGTATCGCTGCCCCTGTTAGGCACGCTCGACTCATTCAACCTGCTGCCGATTCTGATGGGCGTGGCGTTTTACCTCCAGCAGAAACTTATGCCCGCCCAGGCCGCCGCCGACCCACAGGCCGCGCAACAGCAAAAAATTATGATGTTTATGATGCCAGTGATGTTCCCTTTGATGCTGTATAACTCGCCTTCGGGCCTGAACCTCTATATTATGGCCAGCGTCTTCGGCGGCGTCATTGAGCAATACATAATCAAAAAGCACATTGCCAAACAGGAACTGGTGGAAACCGAAAACTTCGTCGCCGTAACGAGCAAAACCGGCGGCAAAGTTAAAAAGCAGAAGCCAAAACCGTTCTTCAAAATGTAATTGCGAGTAATGTCATTCCTGCGGAAGCAGGAATCCATTATCTCATGTATAAGCTTAATGATACAATTATTGCTATCAGTTCGCCGAGTAATGACCATCGGGTGATTGTTCGTTTAACAGGCCCACAGACATTCGATATCCTGAACCGCATTTGCGTATCGCCTGTCGCTGATAAAGCAGGCATAACGACCTGTCGTATATCAGATATAAATCTCGACGCGGTTGTTTACCTTTTCCTCCAGCCGCATTCCTACACGGGAGATAATCTGGCCGAAATACACCTCTGGGCAAATCAGGCAATCACCGAGACATTGATGGAAAAGTTATTATCGCTCGGCGCCCGCCCCGCTTCCGCAGGCGAGTTTACCGCAAGGGCATACCTAAATAATAAAGTCGATCTCGCACAGGCGGAGGCCGTAAACGAAGTGATTACCGCCTCGAACACGTTTCAGCTTGCCGCGGCGGAAAACCTGCTGGCAGGCCAATTAGGACACTTGTCCAAATCAATTCGTGAATCAATTCTAGACCTGCTCAGCCGGCTCGAAGCAAATCTCGATTTCAGCGCAGAAGACATAACCCCCGTAAACAAGGCCGACATAATCGCCAGATTAATCGAAACAAAAAACCGGCTCAAAGACCTTCTCGCCGGCTCGATACGCAGTGAATCAACCATTGATTTACCCGCCGTGGGGATTGCTGGTGAGCCAAACGCAGGCAAAAGCACCCTGCTCAATAAGCTGCTTGGCAGGCATCGCAGCATCGTCTCGCATCAGCGCAAAACAACCCGCGACGTCCTTACAGGAGAATTTGAGCTCCCCGGCTGTCGATGCGTTTTATTCGATTGCGCCGGTTTAATAGTAAAATCCGAAAATATACTCGATGAACTCGCACAGCAAGCCGCAATTGAAGCGATACGAAATGCAATGGTAGTTGTCTTCTGCGTCGATATTTCAAAAAGCGACTGGGCTGAAGATATTGCGATACGACAATTGATAAACCCCACACACCTGATAGCAATCGCGACAAAGACCGATTTGCTTTCGGAAAAGGATACTGCCGAACGACTCTTAAAACTAAAATTACTTTTCGGCTGCGATTTTCTCCCCGTCTCCGCGCATAACAACACAGGTCTTGATGAACTCAAGACCGAAATCGCCAAACGGATAATCGCTTCCGCATCCAGCCACACAAAAGACGCCGTAGCGCTTACCACAAGGCACAGACAATCACTGAACAACGCGATTCACGATATCATTCAGGCCGAAAAAGAAATTAAGGCAGGCAGCGAGGAGCTGGCCGCTATGATGCTCAGAACCGCCTATAACCAGCTCACTAACATCGAACAGCACAATATCGACGAGCAGGTATTAGACCGCATCTTCTCCCGCTTCTGCATCGGTAAATAATCTGTTTTTTCTTGCAAATTCGATAGGTAATGCGCTATAGTCAATATACGTTCGACTGGGTCTATATTTCTCGGACGATACTTCGATACTTTAGGATGAAATAAAATCAAATGAACACTCAAATTCAACGATGGGGGCAGGGGGTTGGTTTTTACCTGTTTGTTTCGGTTTTTTGCATTCTGACGGTATCGCCGGCTGCCCTTTTCGGCAGCCAATTTACCGCCATCGCAGCAGGAATGGACTTCTCTCTTGCCCTGAAGTCCAATGGCTCAATCGTCGGCTGGGGCTACAACTATGATGATTATGGAAAATGGTGTGGTCAGGCAACGCCGCCTGACGGAAACAACTTCATCGCCATCTCGGCAGGATATAAACACTCTCTTGCCCTGAAGTCCAACGGCTCAATCGTCGCCTGGGGTTACAATCTTGATGGTGAATGCAATGTTCCTGCCGGAAACAACTTCATCGCCATCGCGGCAGGATACATGCACTCTCTTGCCCTGAAGTCCGACGGCTCAATCGTCGGCTGGGGTTACAATCCTGTTGGTCAGGCAACGCCCCCTGACGGAAACAACTTCATCGCCATCGCGGCAGGGTATTTCTTCTCTCTTGCCCTGAAATCCGACGGTTCTGTCGTCGGCTGGGGCTGGAATTATTATGGTCAGGCGACGCCCCCTGCAGAAAACAACTTCATCGCCATCGCGGCAGGATTTTACCACTCTCTTGCCCTGAAGTCCGACGGCTCAATCGTCGGCTGGGGCTACAACTATGATGATTATGGAAAATGGTGTGGTCAGGCAACGCCGCCTGACGGAAACAACTTCATCGCCATCTCGGCAGGATATAAACACTCTCTTGCCCTGAAGTCCAACGGCTCAATCGTCGCCTGGGGCGAAAATATAAGAGTCGCTAAGTGTACGGTCAAGGCCGGCAAAACCCAGGGACGGGACGAAAGCGACATAAACAACATAAAGGATTACTTTACAGCGTCCGGAACAGCCGACTTTCCGGCAGACCGCAACGACATTAATCTGATAAAAGTCACCATTACCGATGTTTGCGATGACGCGGTTATTTACAGTCAGTCAATCGATTTCAACGACCACAAAGACGTGGCCCTCAAAAAAGGAAAATACAGTTATTCGCATAGAATTGCCAGGGGTGAGGCAGGGGCCATTACTTCACTGAAAATCGACTTCAGAAAGAACCCAAGCACCTTTTCGGTTGTTGCGAAGAATATCGACCTGACGGGGCTGGGATGCCCCGTGAGGTTAGGTTTCACCATAGGCGACTACGTCCTTTCGAACCAGGAGGTCAATGAGGCAATAGTCAACGGCCCCAAAACACTAATCCCGACTCGCCTTATGAGATTGTCCAAAGACACCCTTGTCGTCAGAAAAACCAAGGCCAGGAACAGCACCAAGTCGCTGGGTGATTCGCTGTCCGTTAGCGGCGATATTGCGGTGGCAGATATGAATCTTGACGCCAACGAACCAAACATAGTCAACGAAGATGTCAACGTCGTCTGGGGCAGCAGTACCTTCACTATCCCGGATGCCAACTTTAAGACCGTCGGGCGTAAGCATTTATATAAGTGCAGCAAAAGTCGCTCTGCCGAGGACTCAAACAACCTGGTGACGGCAACGATAGACCTCGACCAATGCACCTACAGTATTTCCGTTAAAGACGTCAACCTCGCTGACGTTGATACTTCAGGCATTGTGAGCTTCGGCATAAACTTCGCCACCCCGAACGGTAATTTCAACGAGGTAGTTGACGTTAATATCGCCACGGGGCGCTCGTATTAAACCCTTTTGGGGCGGCGGACAAACTGAATAACGATTGCAGGGTGGACTTGGCTGACTTCGCAATATTTGCCAGCAACTGGCTTGTAGATCGCTACGCAGACCCGAATAACCCGGCTTGCGTGCCGAAGTAGTCGCTTCTGCATCGGTAAATAAAAAGAGCGCAAGTTAAACACTTGCGCCCATAATCTTTATGCCCTGTGTGCCGCTTACGCTCTTACTTTTTGTCTTTTGCCTCAAACTCCGCGTCGATTACATCGTCATCGCCGCCTTTTCTGCGGACTTCGCCTTCAGCAGGCGGAGGCGGCGGCGCATCTTGTTGAGACGGGCCGGCTGGGCCTTTGCCGCCCGCGGTCTTCTTCGCGGCCTCCTCATACAGCGTCTTGCCAAGCTCCTGACTTGCGCTGCTGAGGTTCTCAATCGCCTTTCTTATCGCGTCCGCATCGTTGCCCTTGACGACTTCCTTTAGATTATTGACTGCGCTTTCGATTTTGCCGCGAGTGTCGCCGGAAACCTTGCTGCCGTGCTCCTTGAGGGTCTTTTCCGTAACGTAAATCAACTGGTCTGACTGGTTCTTCAAATCCACGACCTCTCGTTTTTTCTTGTCTTCCTCGGCGTGCGATTCGGCATCCTTTTTCATCCGGTCGATGTCCTGGTCGCTTATGCCTGAGCTGGATTTAATCTCAATCGACTGCTGCTTGCTTGTCGCCAGGTCCTTGGCAGATACGTTCAAAATTCCGTTCGCGTCGATATTGAAGGCAACCTCAATCTGCGGGATGCCCCTCGGCGACGACGGAAGCCCGGCAAGCTGGAACCTGCCAAGCGAACGGTTATCGCTGGCGAACTCGCGCTCGCCCTGCAGGATGTGAATATCAACCGTTGTCTGGTTATCCGCGGCGGTCGAGAATATTTCGGTCTTGCTGGTTGGTATTGTGGTGTTGCGGTCGATAAGTTTTGTCATAACGCTGCCAAGCGTCTCAACGCCCAATGAAAGAGGCGTTACGTCAAGCAGCAGAATATCTTTGACTCCTGTGTCGCCGGCCAAGACCGCGCCCTGAACAGCCGCACCCATTGCGACGACCTCATCAGGATTCAAACTCCTGTTGGGTTCTTTCTGGAAAAGCTCGCGTGCAATCTGCTGGACTATCGGTATTCTCGTTGAGCCGCCGACGAGTAAAACTTCCGCGATATCCTTCGTCGCCAGCTTGGAGTCCTGTATCGCCTTGAGGCAGGGGTTTTTCAGCCGGTTGAACACCGGCTCGCAGAGATTCTCCATCGTGCTGCGGGTAAGAGTCATCTGCAAATGTTTCGGCCCCGATGCGTCCGCCGTAATGAACGGCAGATTTATCGTCGATTCCATCTGGGTGCTCAATTCGCACTTTGCCTTTTCCGCCGCTTCCTTCAGCCGCTGATGCGCCATCGGGTCTTTGCGAAGGTCAATACCTTCCTTCTTCCTGAACTCCTCCGCGAGGTGATTGATAAGAACCGCGTCGAGGTCATCACCGCCAAGATGCGTATCGCCGTTGGTGCTCAGCACTTCGAAGACGTTGTCGCCGATATCGAGTATTGAAATATCGAACGTGCCGCCGCCGAAATCGAATACGGCGACTTTCTCGTTCCTTTTCTTTTCAACGCCATAAGCAAGAGCGGCCGCGGTCGGCTCATTGATAATTCGCTCGACCTTTAGGCCCGCGATTGCTCCTGCGTCTTTGGTCGCCTGTCTCTGGGCGTCATTGAAATACGCAGGCACGGTAATTACCGCTCGCTCGACGCTCTCGCCGAGGTAATCTTCCGCCGTCTTCTTCAAATCCTGCAAAATC
The DNA here is from genome assembly GCA_003141275.1 of Phycisphaerales bacterium. Classification (GTDB taxonomy): domain Bacteria; phylum Planctomycetota; class Phycisphaerae; order Sedimentisphaerales; family Anaerobacaceae; genus Fen-1362. Next base: position 1,990 of record PLLM01000089.1, on the reverse strand, counting down.
ATCGCGGATATCTCAGGCGGCGTATATTCCTTGCCGCGGACGTTGACCTTGACCAGCTCATCAGGATTGCCCACGATTTTATAAGGCACAATTTTTTCCTCGGACCCGACCTCGTTGTGGCGTCTGCCCATAAACCGCTTGATTGAAAAAACCGTATGCTCAGGATTGGTTACCTGCTGGTGCTTTGCAATCTGGCCGACCAGGCGTTCGCCCTTGTCGGTGAAGCCGACAACCGAAGGCGTCAGTCGTGAGCCGGATGAGTTAATCAGTACCTTCGGGGTACTGCCTTCCATTACGGCAACCACCGAGTTTGTCGTTCCCAAATCTATTCCTATTATCTTGTTCGTAGCCATAGTTAGCTCCTTTTCTTTTTATCGCGTATTTGTAATCAATTGTTTCTACCTTAAAAGTGCAAACGCCGTGCCAAAGGCCCAACCGAAGGCCAATACGCCATAACTATATTAAAACAAAGAAGTTACAATTATTGGACAAATGAAGGTCGTATGTGTTTTTGCCATTTTGGCAGGCGATAACGGCAGTCAGGGACACCACTTAGCCGTTGAGGGCGGAACGGATAATTTTGGCGCGGAGGGCATCGCGGTGGGTGGAATCAAGCTCCTTGCCGTAATTGAGCTGCAAATGTGCGGGCAGTGTGAGCAAAAACAGCCGATTCACCGTTACGATGGATAATCGGTCAGACGCTCCTGAATCGGCACAATCTTTGCCCAGCGAGCAAAGCTGGTCGATTGCGGGCGTGGATGCGCCCTGATGTTTGCGCATATTAAGCCCAAGCCGAATGTGACTGAGCAGAAACAACGCCTCCTGAGAGCTTATCAGGTTGGCATTTTTCAACAGGGCAAGCGCACGCGAGATTTTGTCGTCGAGCAAACTGACATCGTGTGAAAGCAGCTGAGTGCGGGCCGCGTGCTCATATTCCACAATTTCAGGGATAATCGTTTTTTCGAACTGTGTAACAATATCACTCTCGCGAACGCCTAAGGTTATCTGGTTGGAGAGCTGGTAAAAATCGCCCGCCGCCTCGGTGCCTTCGCCGAAAAGTCCCCGCACCGCCAGCCCAAGCGATTTTGTAGCGTTGAGAAATTTTTCTATCTGCCCCGTCATTTTCAGCGCGGGCAGATGCAGCATAACCGATACCCTGATTCCCGTTCCGAGATTCGTGGGGCAGGCGGTAAGATAGCCGTATTTGGGACTGAAGGCGTATTCGACCTTCTGCTCAATCAAATCATCGATGCGGTTAATCTGCTCGATGCAGGCGGGCAACTGGCAGCCGGCCTTTAACACCTGCAGGCGCAGGTGGTCTTCCTCGTTAATCATCGCGGTGAAAAACTCCCGCCGGGCAATCACCGCCCCGCGCGGGCCTTTGCCAAAGGCGTGATTCTGACTGATAAGATGCCGTTCGACAAGGAACCGTTTTTCCAGCGCGGGCACTTTGTCAACGCCGATATAAAACACCTCATCGCCGAGGTCGAGCGCCATCAAAACATCTTTGAGTTTTCTTAATATCTCCGCTTTTTCCGTCGCCGGGCAGGCGGCCAGAAACCTGTGACCCGCGAGATTTCTCGCGAGGCGCACACGCGAGGAAATTACCACGTCCGCCAGAGGCCCCTCCCCGCTGAACCATTCGTTGATATTCCCGCTTATTTCAGTNNACCGCCTCATCGAGCTGCTGTCGCAACTGGGCAATCTCCAATTGTTTTTTCGAATCCGTCGGCGTCTTCGCCGGCACTTTGCCGCAGTGGCACGTCGCGCCGTCGTGCGCCTTTTTTATCAGCGGCGAAAGCTGTTTCTCGAAAACCTCGTAATCGTTCGGGCAGCCAAGGACGGCCTTGTCCCGGAACTTATCGAGCGTGTAGCCGCAGTGCGGGCAGACCGGCTCGGTCTCAACAGGTTCCGCCGGCTCCTCACCCTTCGGCCCCACCGAAAGCAGGTTGCTCAAAAGCTCATTTAAGGGGATATAGCTCTTTGTCCC
>PLLM01000019.1 GCA_003141275.1 Phycisphaerales bacterium | reverse complement strand
CGCCCTGTCGCCGAACAACTGCGACAGCAACTTCACATAAGGCGTCTCGCCGCAGCCCGCGCACGCGCCCGAATATTCAAACATCGGCATAATCAACTGGCTGCCCTTGACGCTTTCGCGTTTGAACAATTTCGCATCGGTATTCGGTATCGACAGGAAATAATTGAAGTTTTCCCTTTCCTGCACACGCAACGGCTCCTGCGTAGTCATATTGATTGCCTTGCGTCCCGTGGGCTGCTTGTTCGCGTCCTTTTCCTGCACCGGGCACATCTGCACGCAAACTCCGCATCCCGTACAGTCCTCCGCGGCCACCTGAATCGTCGCGGCCATCCCCGCGAATTCCTTGCCCTTCGCTTCCGCGTGCTTGAATGCCTTCGGCGCCTTGTCGAGATATTTCTTGTCGTAGGCCTTGAGCCGAATCGTCCCGTGCGGGCAAACCAGCGAGCAGGTTCCGCACTGAATACAAAGCGACGGCTCCCACGCCGGTATATCAACCGCGATATTGCGTTTCTCGAATTTCGTTGTCCCCACCGGCCACTTGCCGTCATTCGGCAGCTTGCTCACGGGCAACAAGTCCCCTCGCAGATTCATAATCTCCGCGGTCACTTCCTGCACAAACTTCGGCGCATCCCTCGACACAACAGGCGGCTTCGTCGTTTTGCTCGTAACCTTGGCCGGCACCTTGACCTCGAAAACCCTCGCCAGTGCGCCGTCAACCGCCGCGTTATTCATCGCGACGATTTTCTCGCCCTTCTTGCCGTAGCTCTTCAGTATCGCTCCCTTAATTGCCTCAATCGCCTTCTCAATCGGGATAATGCCGCTGATTTTGAAGAACGCCACCTGCATAATCGTATTGATTCTCGCGCCCAGACCGATTTCCTTGGCGAGCGATATCGCGTCGATAACATAAAATTTCAGTTTCTTATCGATTATCTGCTTTTGCACCTCCTGAGGCAGCGTGTCCCAAACCTTGTCCGCCGGGTGCATACTCGTCATCAAAAACGTCGCTCCCTCTTTCGCGGTCGAGAGCATATCGTATTTTTCCAGGAAGCTCGCGTTATGACACGCGACGAAATCCGCCTTGGTAATCAGGTATGGTCTGCGAATCGTCTTTTTGCCGAACCGCAGATGCGATATCGTAATCGCGCCTGCTTTTTTAGAGTCGTAAACAAAATAACCCTGCGCGTTGTTGTCTGTCTTCTGGCCGATAATCTGAATCGAGTTGTGGTTCGCGCCGACCGTGCCGTCCGAGCCCAGCCCGTAGAACATCGCCGTATAAATCCCCTCCATAGGCAGCACAAACTTCTCGTCGAAATTCAAACTCGTATTCGAAACGTCGTCGATAATGCCCACGGTAAACCCGTTCTTCGGCTCTGCCGCGTCAAGATTATCGAACACCGCCTTGACCATCGCGGGCGTAAATTCCTTCGAGCCAAGCCCGTATCTGCCGCCCACAATCACCGGGTAATCTTTGAAGGGGCTTTGCTTCCTGCCCATCGCCTCGCCGACCGCCGTGCGAATATCCATATACAACGGCTCGCCAATCGCTCCCGACTCCTTGGTCCTGTCCAATACCGCAATCTTTTTAACCGTTTTTGGAATCGCATTGATGAAATCCTGCACGCTGAAAGGCCTGAACAATCGCACCTTCAGCACGCCGATTTTCTGTCCTTTGCCGTTTAGATACTCAACCGTTTCGTGGCAGGTATCCGCGCCCGAACCCATAATGATGATGACCTTCTCAGCGTCCGCCGCCCCGACGTAATCGAACAAATGATACTGCCGTCCGACAATCTTCGCGAACCTGTCCATCGCATCCTGAACAATCTTTGGCGTCGCCGTATAAAAATTATTCGCCGCCTCCCTGCCCTGGAAATACACATCCGGGTTCTGCGCCGTGCCCGCAATCATAGGCCTGTCAGGCGAAAGCGCCCTCGCCCTCACCGCCGCAACCAGTTCATCATCTATCATTTGCCGCATATCATCCTGCGTCAGCTCTTCGACCTTCTGAATCTCATGGCTCGTGCGGAACCCGTCGAAGAAATGCAAAAACGGCACTCTGCTTTTAAGCGTCGCCTGCTGGCTAATCAGCGCAAAATCCATTACCTCCTGCACATTCGACGAGCAAAGCATCCCCCAGCCCGTCTGCCTGCACGCCATCACATCCGCGTGGTCGCCGAATATCGACAGCGCATGCGCCGCCAGCGACCTCGCCGTTATATGAAACACCGTGGGAAGCAGTTCGCCCGCAATCTTATACATATCCGGTATCATCAATAGAAGCCCCTGCGACGCCGTAAACGTCGTCGTCAACGCCCCTGCTGTTAGCGCACCGTGAACCGCCCCTGCCGCTCCGCCTTCCGACTGCATTTCCGTTACCGACGGAATCGTGCCCCATATATTGCGTTCGCCCTTCGATGTCTTATCATCCGAAATCTCGCCCATCGGCGAACTCGGCGTTATCGGATATATCGCTATTACTTCATTCGTCGCGTGCGCCACGTGTGCCGCCGCCGTATTCCCGTCTATCGTTACCATTCTCCGTGCCATAATGCTTACCTCTCTAAAAATCGTATTTTGTATATCGTTTGCGATGCTCGACGAGTATCGAGTGGCGAATATCGAGGATCGACTAAGATTTATACAACTTTTGATGCCGCATAGCAAATGAAAATTCTTGTCGCAGCACCGCGGAGATCCCGGAATGCCCTTGTCCGGGACCCACTATTTTCCTATCCAGCGTCATCCTGCCTGCCCCGTGTCTGTTCGACGGATAGGCCTTCCCGGGGAGATGTGTCGAAAAAGGAAAGTATGTTAAACGCAAAATTATTGTGCTTTATTAGAGAAAGGGTATAATCTTCAGAGAAGAAACGCCTTGATGTGATTCATGATTTTCGATTGCAATAGGATGAGGAAGCAATATGAAAGTAAACTGTATTGACAAGGAGATCAGGGAGGTTTTGGAATCTGGTTATTACTGCATTCCTAGATTTCAGAGGCCATTTTCTTGGGAGCGGGAAAACATTGAGGACTTTTGGAATGACACAATTGTTAATAGTGATTCTGATTATTTCATCGGATCGATAGTAACATACAAAGGAAAACCGAACACGCGAAACATTGTAGATGGGCAACAACGGCTCACGACAATTACAATGATTTTATGCGGCATTCGAAACTTCTTCAAAGAGAAAAGGTTTGAGGATTTGGCTAAGGGCGTACATAAGCTGGTAGAACGGCCCGACATAAGCAATAATCAACAATACGTTCTCCAAACAGAAACTTCTTATCCCTTCTTCCACGAACACATCCAAAAGTTTGGTATTCCAGACAGCGAAGTTGAAACCGGCGAGGAGGAAATGCGTCTCAAGGCCGCGTTTGACTTGATTTGCGGAAACATAAAGTCTGTTGTGGACTCTGTGGAAAATGATGCATCCTTGAGTGCAGAAAAGAAGGTAAATAAAATTCAGAGCGAATTAACTAATTTACGTGACCGAATTTTATCTCTAAAATTAATTTTTATAGAACTCGACAACGAAGATGATGCTTACCTGATTTTTGAGACATTGAATACGAGGGGCAAAGACCTTAATGTAGCCGATCTAGTCAAGAATCATCTCACCAAATTGCTACGAACCAGAAATGCCAATGTGGACCTCCCAAGAGATAAATGGGAGAAGATACTTGCTTTCTTCGAAGAGTCTGAGTCCGATCTAAAGATGGATACTTTTCTTCATCACTATTGGTTATCTACACATGATTTTATTACAAGTAAAAGACTCTTCAAAGCCGTAAGAAAACACGTAGATAAGGCAAATGCAAAGCAATTCCTTTCTGATATTCAGAAAGAAGCAAACCATTACCGTGAAATCTACGAACCTTCTTATAAGAAGTGGTCAAAGAGCGAGGCAAGGATACAGGAATCCCTTGAAGCGCTTCGCCTTTTCAACGTACAACAACCCGTACCGATGTTGCTCTCAATACTCCGTGAGTATCATTCTGGCCGTCTAAGCTTAAAGCATACAATAGGTATCCTCTCTGCTATTGAAAAGTTCCATTTCATTTTTACGGCTGTAACTTCACAAAGGTCATCTGGGGGCATATCGTTTATGTATGCATTCCACGCGCGTGATCTCATGCACGCAGGAAACGCAGCCGACAAGATTAAGGTCATCAATGAACTGAAATCAAAACTTAGATCTAAAATTCCGAGCTACAATGAATTTGAAGCGTCCTTTTATGAAATCGGCTATTCAGATGTGTTCACAAAACTAAAGAAACTTGTGCAGTATATTCTTGGGAAAATCTCGACACATCTTTCCATCGGGGTAGTTCCTGACATGGAGAAGATGACAATCGAACATCTCTTGTCCCAGAATTCTCCCGGCTACCTCTTAAAACCTGATGATAAAGACATAGCACGAATTGGTAATTTGATTTACGCAAACGCTAAAATAAACAACACCCAGCTGTCTAATAAGTCCTTTGCTGATAAGAAAGCTATTTTACTTGCATCCAATATTCCAATTGACGAGTATCTCAAAAAAGCATCGAAGTGGGAAACCAAGTCAATTGAAGAAAGGACAAAGCATCTTGCCAAGCTTGCATTCGATAAAATTTGGCGAATATAAAGACTCGCCTCGCCTTCAACGTGGGAAAAAGAACGACTGCTCATATGGCTGCAAGAAAGGACTCGAAACAATTGATAATGATGAAAGATAATTTTCAATACGACATCTTCCTGAGCCACAGTGCAAAGGACAAGAGGGTTGTACTCGCACTTGTCAACCGACTTGAACAAGACGGGCTAAGGGTATGGGTCTATGAACGCGAAATCAAGAACGGCCCTATCCCAACCCAAATCGAAGCCGGTTTAGGTGCTTCCCAATTGTTGCTGGTGGCGGTATCCAAGAATGGTGAGGGGTCAAGATGGATGAAGTTGGAACGTGATGTGTTCATTTCTCCTGACCCGATGAATGAGCAAAAACGCATTGTCGTTATTCGGCTGGACAAAACCAAACCGAGTGGAATCCTATCCGTATTTGGATACTTCGATTGGATCAAGAAATCGAAGAAAGAGTATTCTGAATTGTCGGAATTATTAAAAGAGCTGACTATCGGCAAGACCTACGGGCTTGATCACGCAACCATTGCAAGGGTGTATGATTATTTCCTAGGCGGAATCTGTAATACTGCTGCCGATAGAGCCGTGGCCAACTCACTGCAAAAGAAATACCCAAATTTCAAGAAGGTTGTCATCTCAAACCGTGCTTTTCTACGTCGTGCAGTTCGCTACCTCGCAGAGGCCGGTATAAAACAGTTTGTCGATATCGGATCAGGATTGCCAACCCAAGGAAACACTCATGAAATCGCTCAAGAGATCTGCCCGAATGCCCGGGTTGTATACGTTGACTATGACAAGCTGGTTGTTGAAACGTCCCGCCGATTATTGAAGCAAGAACCGAATCAGCATGTTCGTGTTGTCTTGGGTGATCTTAAGAAGCCCCATTCGATTCTTCATTCGGACGGGATGCGTATTATAGACTTTCGGAAACCCGTGGCTCTCTTACTGGTCGCAGTTGTTCATTTCATCATCGATGACAATATTGCCAGAAAAAGCGTGCAAACGCTTCGCCAACAATTAGCGATTGGCAGTTACATAGCGATCTCGCACGCTAGTAGGTCAAAGGAACTTGGTGCGGTCGCCAAACCTATGGGGAAGGTTTACGGGCAAAAAGTTGCTGATATCAAACAACGCCAAAAGAAAGAAGTGTTCGAATTGTTTGATGGAATAACTTTGGTAGAACCAGGGTTGGTTTTCACTCCCTCATGGCATCCGGAGATAAAAGATAGCTACGTTAAAACGAGTCAATTGCCTTTTGTTAATGAGCCCTATAGATCCCTAATACTCGCCGGTGTTGGGGTTGTTGTTCGCAAGAAATAGAACTTATAGATGAAGGAACGGCCGCAGATATAAACAAGATGAAATCCGGGGACACCGCACTCATTTCCTCACTATTAAAGGCATATTCCAAATAGCAAACCTGTCCCTCAGGGAGCTGCCTGTACTGAGCTTGTCGAAGCTGACGGGCAAAGATGCGAATCTCTCCAATTTTTACCACAAAGTCCCTGATAAGACAATAAATTTTAATGTTATTAAAAATCCGCAGGCGGATAATTCTTGCCTTTGAGGCCTTGAAGCCCAGGAAAAATATTTTTAATCTTTGCCCTAGGGCAAGGTCGATGCTTTGGTTGGCTGACTCTTCATTTCCGATACTGACAATGTTTGTTTCGAAGGCCAAAGATACAGTCCAACAATGCACCAAGCTATCATGAAACACATAATGAGCAGAGTTCGAGTTCCCCAATTAGCCTCAACGCCCACTATTTGTCGGAGTGGATGAGAATCTAAAAGATTGGACCCGAAACCAGCAACGACAAACATAAGGGGTATAAATCTAGCCATAACCAAATCGGAGAAGTTACCCTTCAGTGGTTCCAAGGTGGCTAGAGCCATAAGCAGTCCTATTACGATAAGCCCTGAAAACACCTGCGGCATGATGGTATAACCTGTACCAACGAGGTATTCTACTTCAAACCTTTGTTGAGCGTACAGGATTGGCCAGAACGAAAAGAAGGTGACAGCAAAGAATACAGCTGCAAGAGCATTGCGCATGACCGGCATCTGCGAAGCGACGGTGTCTGTTTTGAAAACGTATATACACAGAATCGTGACAAAGAGAGCACAGTAACTTGTGAAAAGAGAAACGAAGAGTTGAACAAAATTGAGAGCATATACCGTTGGATTCATTAAATGCAGGTTCCGCTGCAGGAATGGGTCTTGAATTATTTGGAGATATACGCCCGGTGGCAGGGCAAGCATGTCCTTCTTGATATCGGCACTGTTCTTAAGCGAGGCAATATATTCCTGTTTTATATCTCTCCAATTCTGGATCCAATCCTGCCGTTTCTCTTCGCGTTCGTCCTTTGGAACATCAAGGATAGTTTTTCGAACTTCCTGTGCAGCTGATACAGCTCTCTGTGCATACACAGGCTGAAGCTTATCAAAGGTCTTGGCTGAGAAGAAGTAATCAATGATACAGATAGATGACGTCAGAATGATGCCTATCAAGCAGACCACAATCCAATTGTCGGCGGTCCATTTGATAACCGGATGCTGAGGTGGTGACTGTTGAAGGGTTGATACAAGTAATCGCATCGCGAGGAAAGCAGAAAAAGCTGCCATTGGAAACGCAATCAATGGGAAAAGAAATTGATTCGGCGCATAGCCCCATAAAGGAGACAAACCACTTGGGTAGTGGACACGAAAGAGAATATATATGAGCGGTGCGTTTGCCAGAATCATCCCAACGACACTACAGATTATGACCCAAGTCATACGGTTCTCCTATGTTCGTTTCCACATAATAGTGATTATGCAATCCACATAAACCGAGCCGAAGACGTTTGTCGGACAGCAAAGTTGACGGGCAAAGGTGTGAATCTCTTCCGGCCATAAAGTGACAGTATATCGCCAAACCAATCTAAAAAACAACCCTTTTTCCTTAAAAATCTCGTAGCGGAGCGGAGACCCCCGCGTCTCGTTATGCGAAGTCCCGCCTTGCGGGAAGAAGCAAAACGGCGGGGGTGAAAAAATCCGCATCTAAAAAACTTGGTCATTGAAGCACTCCATAAGTATATACGCATATGCTTATATAGTGTCGCAAAATCTTATTTATGCATCGCCCGGCTCACACAACGCACTTACTGCTTTGTGCACTAAAGCCATCTTTTCTTTATCGAGCGAATAATAAACATGAAGACTTCTCTTTATGCACCATACAACTCCCGCATCCCTAACGGGAACGGGAGTGGCAAAAAACAGCGTAACCAGTCCGCCTCGCTAAAAGCGGGCGAGACCTCGCCAAGGGCGGGCGTAATCCGCGTCTAAAAACCTTCGTGTCTTCGTGGTGAAAGAATCAGTGTCTATCTGTGATATCTGTGGCTAAAAAAACCCACTTTTTTGTTGTTTAACGGGGAGCACCACAGTAGATTACTTTCTATTGTCTATTATCATGAAGATTCCTAAAGGATAAAGGAAAAGAAAAAATGAAAATGATGGTTAGCTTGTTGGGTATTTTGACAGCATTGTGTTTCACAGGATGTATAGTAGAGCGTCATGAACGAGCTCGCCCCGCCGCAGTGGTAGTGTCTCCTTCTGTAGTAGTGGTAGAAGAGGGTGTTCCTTATGACGACCCGGGCAGAGGATGGTATATCGAGGGTTACTATGCGCCAGGTCATGTTTGGGTTGCCCCGTTTTGGACCGTGGACATCGAACTTGTGCATGGACACTTTGACCATTATCGCGGCGGCCATCGGAGAAACTTTGAGGAACACTTTAGAAAGCACCCCGAAAAATCTGATGACCGAGGTCATGATAATGATAATCGAGGTGGTGATAATCGAGGCCGTGGACGTAATTAACGTTAGGCACAATTGTTTGATGCCCGGAAACCCGATTCGCATCATAACCTGAAACCAGCGTTACCTGTCCTGAGCAGTAGTCGAAGGAATCAGCGTCTAAAATAAATCAGTGTTTTTCGGCTTGTCCTGTCTAAAGACAGGGTGATAACGAAGTTAGCACAGTGGTCGAAGGCGTTGCGTTCTGAAAAAGCTCGCTTTGAGAGGAACGCTCGTCAAGAACACTTACTTGGCCGACACGGAGCAAAACGACGAGCCCGCTTCGGAAAACAGTGTAATCTGTGGAATCTGTGGCTAAAAAACAGCGTAACCAGCGCAATCAGCGTCAAAAATCTTCGTGCCCTCGGTGGTAAAATAATGTTAGTTTGGGCAACTTGCCCTTCTACCGACCACACAAAAAGGAGGGGCAACAAGGGGCAAGTATCGTTTCCAGTGCAATAATGATGGTTCAATCTCGAGTCACAAGTCACGAGCGACAAAACTCACTCTACGCCAAACGCTAATCATACGTTATAATACGCGGGTGAAAAGAAGAGAACCGATAACCAGTGGTGAGCATAGTCGAACCATACTGACCGAGCGAATCGACCGCGAATTCCTGCCCTTTGCGCGCCGACCCAGCAGGTACATAGGCGGCGAAATCAACCAGATTAAAAAGAACCTCGCCGATTGCGCATTAACCGTCGCGTTATGTTTCCCCGACACTTATGAGATAGGGATGAGTTATACAGGAATGGCGGTAGTTTACGAGGTTCTCAACAGGATGCCTGATGTCGCCGCGGAACGGGTCTTCGCGCCGTGGTTAGACGCCGAGCCAATCCTGCGTGAAAAGGGCATCCCGCTTTTTTCACTCGAATCCAGGGCAGCCATAAGCTCCTTCGACGTCATCGGCTTTAGTTTGACCAACGAATTGTGCTATACCAACGTGCTGAATATGCTGGATTTGGCGGGTTTGCCTATCCGCAGTGAAAATCGTAGTGAAACCGACCCGATTATTATCGCGGGCGGCGGTATGACAAACTGCTGCGAGCCGATTGCGCCGTTTATCGACCTGTTTGTTATCGGCGAGGCGGAAAACGCGGTTGCTGATTTGGCCCGATTGATTATCGACCTTAAGAAATCGGGCAAATCGAAAAAAGATACCCTGCTTGCTGCCGCGGAAAAATTTGACTGGGCTTATGTCCCGTCGCTTTACAAATTCGAATACGATGGTGACAAGATAAAATCATTTGCCTCCGTCAAAGAAAACCTGCCGACGCGATTTAAAAACGCGATTGTTGACGACCTTGATAATGCCGCCGTGCCGGCTAAGCCGATTGTGCCTTTCGCAGAGGCGATTCACGAGCGGGTCAGTATCGAGATTATGCGGGGCTGCCCAGGCAGATGCAGGTTTTGCCAGGCGAGCTTTTGCAGAAGGCCGATACGTTACCGCAGCATCGAAAAAATCTTCGAGACCGCCAAATCCGCTTATGAGGCGACGGGCTTCGATACAATCAGCTTATTGAGCTTATCGACCGCAGATTATCCTGATATCGAAAAACTGATTGGCCTGCTGCACAGTTATTTCACGGATAAATACGTGGGCTTGTCGCTGCCCAGTTTGCGGGTTGACCAGCAGTTGAAACTCCTGCCAACGCTCGCCAACGAGGTGCGAAAATCGGGACTGACAATCGCGGTCGAGGCGGCATCTGAACGGCTGCGACAAATCATCAATAAGCCGTTGAAAAACGAGGACCTTTTCGCCGCTGCATCGGCTGCGTATCAGGCGGGCTGGCAAAAAATCAAACTTTACTTTATGACGGGGCTGCCCGGCGAGACCGAGGACGACATTAAACAAATCGTTCATCTCGCGGACAAACTGGCGAAACTACGCAGGGATTTCGACGGCAAAACCGCTTCGGTAAACGTCGCGGTGAGCTGGCTTGTCCCCAAGCCGCACACGCCCTTCGGCTGGCTTGCGCAGCAGCCGCGTGAGTATTTCGAGAACGCCAAAAACCTCATTATCGCCGAGAAAAGAAAAATAAACGCCAAATATCTTCAGTTCAAATTCCACGAGATAGACCAGTCGATTCTTGAATCGGCTATCGGGCGAGGCGACAGGCGATTAGCGGAGGTGATTGAATACGCATGGAGAAACGGCGCAAAGTTCGATTTGTGGAGCGAAACATTCAACCCGGGAATCTGGGAAGACGCGTTCCAAAAACACGGTATGAATCTCGACACAGTTGCGCAAAAGCAATTCGCAACAGACGAAATTTTGCCCTGGGGACACTTAGGCGGCCCGGAGAAGGACTATCTGCTGAAGCATCTGGCCGAGACGATAGAAAAAACCTGCCTCTCGAACAATAACACAACTACGTAGTTTTCATTCCGCCGGGGAGCTGCAGGCCGCCGGGAATGGCACTATCTCTGAATTTGACTATGATTTTAGCCACCTCTGTCGGGTCATCGCTGACGGAAAATACGTTCAGGTCCTTCGGCTGAATGCACTTTTCGGCGAGCACTTTGTCTCGCAGCCAGTCGAGCAGGCCTTTCCAGTAGTCGCTGCCCACCAGTATTACGGGGAAGGACGCCTGCCGCAGCGTCTGAATCAGCACAAGGGCTTCGCTGAACTCATCCAGTGTGCCGTATCCGCCGGGGAGAACGACAAAGCCGTGAGCGTATTTTAGGAACATAACCTTGCGAACAAAAAAGTACCTGAAATGCAGCGAGATATTCTGGTACTCGTTCGGCATCTGCTCGTTTGGCAGTTCGATATTCAATCCGACACTCTTGCCCCCTGCCTCAGCGGCTCCTTTGTTAACCGCTTCCATAATTCCGCCGCCTCCGCCGGTTATGACGGTAAAACCTGCCTTGGCGATTTCGTAGGCGGTTTCCTGTGCCAGCTTATAATACCGATGCTCACGGTCGAACCTCGCGGAGCCGAAAATTGACACCGCCGGCCCCACCGTGGACAGCCCCTGAAAGCCATCGACAAACTCAGACATTATCCGAAATATACGCCAAAGGTCCTCAACTGGCTGGCTTGTTAAATTGGACATCACGAGCGGGTCTCCTTCAAAACCGTCTTTCGTTTATAGGGTGTAATGCTGGTTTCGTTTATCGTCTTACGCAACCACGGTATTACCAAAGAGCAGGGTTGAACGCCGAAGGACAATATTTCGATATCGCACAATTATCACAATCCGGCTTTCTCGCCTGGCAGGTATTTCGCCCGTGCAAAATCACCGTGTGACTGAATGTTGTCCAGTCCTTCTTAGGGACTATTTCGGC
>PLLM01000040.1 GCA_003141275.1 Phycisphaerales bacterium | reverse complement strand
TATAACGCCTGCCAGAACCATCGACTGGGAGAGATTCAGAGGGTCGGGGAAGGGGTAGTGTGAAGAGAGATTTACCGGCCATATAATTTTACACAGATAAAAGATTATGTTGTGGCAAAGCGTGAAAAAAACATGCCCAGTGCCCATCTTGACGGGCGAGACGGTGACGGCGGTGCGAGTTTGAGAGATATAGGTTATGATGGCAAAGATACCGCCAAGGATAAAAAAAGGAATTTTTTCAAGAAACGACCGCCATTTGAACCTTTTTAACGGCCAAAAATCGAGCAATAACATCAGAACAGGTAGGGGCGTGCTGGTGGGCTTGGACATAAGGGCGAGGAGGTAGAAGAACAAGCAGGCGATGTAAAAGCCCCAGGTAGAGCAGCCCGCAGGGGATTGGATTCCCGCCCCCGCTTTCCGCGCATGTGTATAGCGGAGGTAGAAGAGCAGTGACCACAGGGCGAAAAAAGCGGCGAGAAGGGTTTTTCGTTCGCCAACCCACGGGATAGTTTCCACTGTCATAGGATGGAGGCCGAACAACAGACCTGCAGCCGCGGCAATCCACACCTCACCAAAAAGCAGATAGAGCAGCACAATGACCAATGCGGTATTCGCAGCATGGAGGGCAAGACTTGTGCGATGGAAGGGCATAAGATTTTCGACCCGCCCTCCAAGGGAATAATCGAGCATCAGTGATATCATTGCCAGCGGCTGATAATAGCCGCCTACGGTTGATGGTTCCAAAACTTGAGAAAGGAATTTCCGGGCGGAAGACCAACTGGGGCTTTTGACCAGAGCGTTGTTGACAAGATACTCGTTATCATCGAAAGACAACGCCTGTGCGGAGAGGGCCGGCCAATGGACGGCAATAACGGCGGCGCAGACACAGGCGATAAGGACGGCCAATAAGACGGCTTTTGAAGACATACATTTTGCTCCAGGGTTATTATACTATTGTCGATTATATAAACAAAAATCAAATAGTAAAAATGCAATTATCGTTGATGCAAATAGGTACCGTCAAGCAGGGTGTTTTTGCCAGTAGAAGAGATTCCCGTTGTTTCATCCAATCGATTGTGCCGTGACTAAGCCGGGTACGCTGTCGCGTCTTTAGTTCGCGGCGACCGCGTCCGCCTGTGACGAGTCCTGTCGAACCGCCGTGAGCGATTCGGCGTTTTGCGCAACCTGGCCAAACGGGGCCGCGGGAGGATGTTTGACGCACCTTAGATGCAGGTTACCGAGGATATTCATAAAGTTTATGTAAGAGTCGTATGGCGAATCGTAGGGATTGAAATACTTATGCACATCCCCGTCCGCGAAATACTTCGTGCACATATAATAGAAATGGTCCGAGGTCTGGAGTTTACGCCAGTCGTTGATAAGTTTGGCATCGCCGGAACCTTTTATCTTCTTTTCGAGACGATACAGCTCGTGAATGGCGTTGGACTGCATTGCGTTGCCAAGCCACGCGGAAAGGTCTCTTTCGGTGTCAGCCCAGCTTATCAAATGAGGCACATCAACCACTCCCATCGGCTGATATGTCTTCACAACCTCGCTCGGCGTCTTGAAATTGTTGTCCGGGTGTCTGAGAATTTCCTCAGGCAGATGGTACATAAAATCGAATATCCCGGTATCCTTCCACTGATGCTCCCCGAATGTCTCGTAGTCCATAAATAAATTAACTGTGAACCCATTCCCGTTCACCCTGTTGACCCAGTGCGCAAATTTGTCCGCCGTCAACGGCCATTGTGTCCAGCCCCGGTTCGAAAACCGAAACGCTATATCGTCGCTCAACGCGTAATTTTTAAGCAGGAGCCGCAGGCGATTGCACCCTTTCGGCGTATAGACAAAATTCGGGCTTCGATACCCGAGGATGTGGTCCGCGCCTTCGCTGATGACCGCGTCGAAGCAGCCCATCGACTCTATCATCGAAGCCAGGTCGTTATTGTAGATAAGCTCGGTATTTCGGAAAACACGGGGCGTCTGACCGAAAAGCTCCTGAATCCTCTGGACCTGCTTATTGACCTGGGCCGCGAACTCATTGCGGGAATACAGAAAACTCAAGCTGTGGTAATAGGTCTCCGCCAGGAATTCGACACAGCCGGTTCGCGCAAGGGCATCGAAAGTGCTGAGAACTTCGGGAGAGTACGCCTCAAGCTGTTCGAGCAGAACGCCCGTAACGCTGTAAGCCACCTTGAACCTGCCGTCGTATTTGCGAATCAGGTCCAGGATAAGCCGGTTGGCCGGCAGGTAGCACTTGTTGGCGACCTTTCGGCAAATCTCGGCGTTCTTGCGGTCATCAAAATAATTGATGTTGTTGTCAAAGACGGTGTAATGCCTTAGACGTGTCGGCTGATGAACCTGAAAGTAAAAGCAAACTGAAGCCATTCCTTTGGTCCTCGTTTAAAACTTGTTTCTGAAATCAAAAATCAAAAGTCAACAACCACAAATTGTTTAATCCGCAATCTACAATCTGCAATTCGTTTATACTCCCGCCCCAACGAGCGCTTCCTCATAGATTTTTGCGCATCTTGCGGCGGAATCTATCCATCGTAGTTTTCTCACTTCGTAGTTGCCGTGGCTTCTTAGCGTAACACCGAGAGGCGGATACTTCAAAACGGCCACTATTTTATTCGCGATTTCATCAACGTCCCAGAAATCGACTTTCAACGCGTGCGTGATGACCTCTGAAACGCCGCTTTGCTTGCTGATAATGATGGGGACATCGTTGTCTAACGCCTCTAACGGCGCGATGCCAAACGGCTCCGACACCGAGGGCATAACATAGAGGTCCGCCATCTTGAAGATTTTATTGACGTCCTCGCCGCGAAGGAAGCCCGTGAACAGCACCTTGCTTCCGATGCCCAGTTCGGCGGCCATTTCAACCGCGCGATGCATCAGGTCGCCTGAGCCGGCCATTACGAACCTGACGTTGTCAACTTTTTCGAGGACTTTCTTGGCGGCCCTGAGGAAGTAATCCGGGCCTTTCTGCATTGTGATTCGTCCGAGGAACAAGACGATTTTTTCGTCTTTCTTGATGGTGGTATTTCCGACGAGCAGGTTGGAGTTGCCGTTTCTTTCGACACCATTGTAAACAACCTCGACCTTGTCGCCGCTGATTCCGTACCGGCTGATGACGATGCTGCGTGTCAGGTAACTTACTGCTATGACCCTGTCGGCGGCGTGCATACCCATCCGTTCGATGTCATAAATCATCTGGTTGACGTGCTCGCCGCTGCGGTCAAACTCCGTCGAGTGGACGTGAACAACTAACGGCTTGCCCGTCGCCCTTGCCACCGCCACCCCAGCCGGATAAGTCATCCAGTCGTGGGCGTGAATAACGTCAAATTGCTCATTGGCCGCCAGTCGAATTGCGAGGTCCGCATATCGCTGAACTTCGGTGTACATATCGCCGCTGTAATCCAGTGTCCCCACAAACTTGCCTGTCTTGCCATGCGAGGCCTGCATCTTCGAAATGGATTCCTCTATTTTTCGCTGGTAGCTGTCGGCGGTCGAATACGGCTGCAGCGGCGAGTTTATCGTCCGGAAAACCACATTCTTTAACTGGTGTACCTTAACGGGCGTGTTAATCGGCTGCTGCATCGTGGGACTCACGAGTTTGACATGCGTGGCGTATTTACTTTGCACCGCGGTAGGCAAAACGAACGTAATTTGTACGCCCATCTGGTCGAGCGCCTTGGTCAGTCCATAACACGCCGTTCCCAGTCCTCCACTGATGAACGGCGGAAACTCCCAACCAAGCATAAAAACTTTCATCTTGTTCCTCGTTGCTTAACAGTCGTAACCATCTAACGAACAATGAGTTACAATCAGCCGACCTGTCAACATCGGATATGTAAACTCAAAGAGGTAAAACAAACTGCTGTTTTACAAGTTCGCTATCGACAGGAAGTTAGACCACCTTTATCGCGTTCCTCACCAAAAATAAAACATCCAAATATCACTTACCTTATGTAATAATCGGGATTTTCACACCTGGCAGTTGAACAATTCTTGGTTAATACGACAATTCGAGCAAAATAACGTGGTATTTTACCGGTCGCATTATGGGCGGATATGCCCTATAGACGTTGAGTAAATTTTTTCAAAAATTTGCGGTATTTCCTGATACGAAGCCCGCTTTGGTATGTTAACGACTGATAACTTGGCGCACAACAATAGTATCGCAACGACGAACCGGGCGATTTGGAAACTGAGAGGACAGAAAAAAGGCCGATTCGTCCGGAGACGAACCGGCCTGATTCACCTCATACCCTTTTTAGCGTAACCTGATGAAAACAAAGGGCTTATGTGACGGACCGGTTATAGGTCCTGCGGTTTAATAGTGCTGCGGCGATTTGCTTTTGTCCTCTCAGCGGCGTGGTCGAGCATGCAATAGACCTTATCGCTGATGGCGCCGATGGCCTCGGACGAGGTCATCATTTTCTTGCTCTTTATGTAAGCTCTTACTTTACTTGCCACAATTAAAACTTCCTTTTGCTTTGCCATGTTCCAAAAACCTCCATAAATTAAGAACCAAAAATCTAAATTAGCCGACCCACACCATTGAGTCAGCAAACGAATTAAACGTCTTATATGAGGGAAACACGGGCTGTTTGCAACAAAAAAATGCGTATAAATGCAAATTTTTAATATGTCGCCAACGGGGTTATTTTGAACAATCGGCTTAAGTTTTTGATAAACAGGGCCTTATGTTTTGACGAATAACTTAATGATGAGATTTTAGCAGGTGATATTTTCGGACACAGAGGGTCTTATAGTAGGGAGATGTAAAATGAATAAGCGAACTCGCAAGACACACAAATCGCATTCGACACATATCGGCGACCATGGTTCGGCGCGAACTTCGACTGAGCTTGGCCGAAAGTCCTCCACCGGGACAAAAGGTCGAGGCCGGGTAACGCAGGAGCTTGTAGTGGTCGCAACAGCGAGCACAATGGACGAGGCAAAGGAGACAGAGACGCTGCTGAAGAACAATGAGATTCCGGCCATGGTCAAGGAAAGACCGAACGAGTTCGGCGAGGGTTTTCACTTCGCGGTGTATGTGTCGGAAGATATGGCGGATGAGGCGCACGTGGTAATCGAATCGCAGGACGCGTATGACGATTTTTACGACCTCGGACTGAATGATGAGAGCGAGGACGATTTAGAGGGTGAGATTTTCGAGGATTAACTTTTAATCACTGGACCCCGGCCAACGAATTGCCGGGGCAGGAAGGATACAATGGAAGCGAATGAACTAAATAAAGAACAACAGCCCGTGGAATGCCAAGTGGAAGAGGACCGCAGAGCAAGTGACCGCAGAGGCGACGTGGTGGACAGGCGTCTGGGACTTGACCGCCGGCGTGGGCCGGGTAAGCGCAGGAGCGATGACCGCAGGAGCGCTGAAGAAGGACAGATGTCCGATGAGCAGTTCGAGTTCCTGATGGCTATCAATGAATACAAAAAAGCCAACGCCCGCCCATTCCCAACCTGGACCGAAGTTTTAGAAGTTATAAAGGCCCTGGGCTACAGGAAAACTGCTGAGCCGGGCCCGCTGGCGGAAAGCAAGAAAAACGGAGGATAAGTATCAGGCAGCGTATAGCGGATAGTTATTGAAAGCCCTGTTGAAAGACGGGGCTTTTTTGTTTCAACAGGCGGCAAGAAAAACCTTGCTGAATGGGGTTTTGACGGTAAACTCTGCGGGATTTATTGACGTTAAATAATATGTAAACACTGGGAACAGAAAGGAACAGAGCGTGCCGGAATATTCGGTTAGTCCAGAAGGTAAGCAATACCCCCTGCCGGGCGAGAAGGATTACGCGCAGGAATTCAAGCGTTTGGAAACGCTGGCGGAGGCGGCTCGCAAGCAAGGCAAAGAGGTCGTCGTGGTGATGGGGGTGGGCTTCGTCGGGGCGGTGATGGCGGCGATAATAGCCGACACCAACGACAAGAAGACGGGTAAGCCCAGCAAGTTTGTTATCGGATGCGATTTACCAAACGACAGAAGCTACTGGAAGATAATGATGGTCAACGAGGGCAATTCGCCGGTCAAGGCGGAGGACCCGGAAGTTGCCCCGATGATAAAGCGATGCGTGTTAGACAAGAAAACGCTGACAGCCACATATAATAATGATTGCCTCAAATTGGCCGACTGCGTCGTGGTTGACGTGCAGTGCGATTATACCAAGCAGAACCTGGGCAATATGCGGACGGGCAGCGTGGAGATGGGGGCGCTTGAGGCGGTAATAAAGACGATAGGGAGCAAGGTCGGGGAAAAATGTCTGACGCTGATAGAGACAACGGTTGCGCCGGGGACGACGGAGTATATCGGCTGGCCAATAATGAAACGGGCATTCGCGGCCAGAGGATTAAAAGAAGCCCCCCTGCTTGCGCACAGTTATGAGCGGGTGATGCCCGGCAAAAATTATGTTTCGTCGATTCGTGATATATGGCGGGTTTGTTCCGGATGCAATGACGAGGCAAAGCAGCGTGTGGAGAAGTTTTTGCGCGAGGTGCTCAACACGGAACAATTTCCGCTGACGGTAATGGACCGCCCAATCGAATCGGAGACAAGCAAGATTGTCGAGAATTCGTTTCGGGCGACGACCTTAGCGTTTCTCGATGAGTGGAGTTTGTTCGCGGAACGCAACGGGGTTGATTTGATTAAGGTAATCAAGGCCATAAAGATGAGGCCAACCCATAATAATATGATATTCCCCGGGCCTGGCGTGGGCGGGTATTGTCTGCCCAAAGACGGCGGGCTGGGCTTCTGGGCGTATAAGCATATCCTCGGCTATGAGGATGACATATTCAAGATGACAACGATGGCGATTGATATCAATGATACGCGGTCGCTGCACGTCGCGGAATTAACGCGAAACGCCCTTCGCAATATGGGCAAAATGGTCGCCAACGCCAGGGTGCTGCTTTGCGGCGCGAGTTACAGGCAGGATGTCGGCGACACGCGATACTCCGGCTCGGAAATCGTCGTCCGCAAACTCACGGAGATGGGTGCTGAGATGTCCGTGCATGACCCCTACGTTGAACACTGGCTTGAATTAGAGCAGCAGGATACATTCCCCTCGCCGGGCCAATCGTGGTCGAGGTTCTTCCATAACCAGGATGATTTGGTAAATCTCCGCGTGCAGCAGGATTTGGCCGGGGCAGTTAAGGGCGTTGAGGCAGTCATTTTAGCTGTTCCGCATAAGCAGTACCTCGACCTTGAGCCGGCCAAAGTAGTGGAGTGGGCAGGCGCCCCCCTTGCGATAGTTGACTGCTTCGGCATTTTGGACGACGATAAGATTCGTCGCTATTTCGAATTAGGATGCGAAGTGAAAGGACTTGGACGCGGCCACATCCAACGTATCAAAGAAAGTGTGCGAAAAACAAAGGTATAAGGTAAATAACAGGCAGTCCTTTCACGTAGCCCCGCCATTAGTCCCCATCCTTATTTTTTCTTCGCCCCTTTTTTAGGAGCGAAGAAAAAAGTTCCGGCGGGGCGAAGTCAAAGGTTTGGGGCGGGGACATATACAGAGATTAAAAGAATCTGTCCGTAAGAGAAATGCACAGGACAAGTAATACAGTTATTAATCTATACTTCGTCCCCGCACCCTCTTTGACGCAACCCCCCATGCCTTGTTTTACGATGTAAAACATTGGGGGGCGAAGTAAAAGGTTTAGGTCGTGGGCATATCCAAAGAATCAAAGAAAGCGTACGCAAGACAAAACTGTAAACGAAATCTTCGCAAACAAACCTTTTACGAAGCCCCCATGCTCTGCCCCCGCAGCTTTTTTTCGAAGAAAAAAGCGGGGGGCCTTGTTTTGCGTAGTTCCGCCTTGCGTAGCGTAGTGAAAACCCCCGTGTCTTGTTTTCGAAGAAAACAACGGGGGCGAAGCCCCCACGGTTACTTTTCGAAGAAAAGTGTGGGGGTGGAGCGAAGCAAAACATTGGGGGTGAAGTGAAGGGATTAGGCCGAGGCCATATACAGAGGATTAAAGAAGACGTCCGCAAATCGGGAAAATAAAGGGGTCTCGTGTCTCGTGACTCTAAATCCGAAATCTACAATCTGCAATCCGCAATTTATGGTTACCCCCCTTACCCATTTTAAAATCGTCAATCTGAAATTGTTTGCCCATTGTAGCGCAGCGAAGCAATCCCTAAGCAATCGCCTGATTGGCATTAAGCAAGTTCCCAATAGACGTTCTATGCCCCGCGTTGTATACGAATAACGTATGAAAATTAATTGAACAAGGGCAATAATGGAATCGTAGATAAGACAGTAATTATAGAATTTTTATCACCCTCCTCCAAAGCCAGACTCTTAAATGAGAATCTGGCTTTTTTAATGACATATTTGTGCGGATTATGGTTTAATAAAAGACGTTGAACTGAAAGCTTGGTTGTGTAGCCGAGCGTTTAATATTGGAAATACCAGATTAAGGAGAGCTTTATGAAACGAATCTATAGTGAGCTTGTCAAACCTATCCTGTTTTTGATAGTGTCTGTTTCTTTTGCAACCGCCTGCTTTGCCGCTTCGGATGTATCAGAAAAGAATGCTAAACTGTTCAAAGCAGCAAGGGAAGGCAGCGTAGAGGCGGTACAAGCCGCCCTCGCTAACGGCGCCGAGATCAACGCAAAGCATCCAAGTGGTGAAACCGCCGGTGAAACAGCTTTGATGATAGCGACTCACGAGGGCCATGCGAAGGTTGTCAAACTCCTGCTGGACAAGGACGCTGATGTTAATGCGACGAGGACAACCGACGGCGTAACCGCCTTGTGGATAGCGTCGCATAAGGGCCATCCGGAGATTGTCAAGTTACTGCTGGCGGCGAAAGCTGATGTTAATGCGAAGAAAACAACCGATGGCGAAACCCCCCTGTGGATAGCGTCGCATGAGGGCCATGCGGAGGTTGTCAAGTTACTGCTGGCGGCGAAGGCCGATTTCACCATAAAAGCCAAAGATGGCAAAACGGCGTTATGGATTGCAAAGCATGAGGGACACAAAGAGGTCGTGAAATTGCTTGAAAAAGCCGGGGCAAAGGAATAATTTTCTGAAAGACCAACATCTATTCGCGGCGGGTCGTACTCCGAACCCGCCGCTTCCTCATCCGCCCGCCTGCCCTCGAATGTTTTTGTCGGGGGTGGCGAGTGGCAGGGTTTTCTTTTGCCGCAGAGACACATAGATAATTCCCGTTATATTTAGCCCGCCGTTTCACGGCGGGTCATAAAAATCCACGTTCTTCCGCATCCCTAAATCGCCAATCCGCAATCGTAAATCCCAAATCCGAAATTGATTGACTCCGCCTTTCTGGAAATCGATAGTTTCATTTGAGCAAAGTCCTGCACTCACAGGGTAGTACTGAGAGAAAATGCAGGTTTGTGGGATAAAGACAGGCGGGGATTGAGGGAGTTGGTTGTTGATAATTATTGGGCAATCTGTTAAAAAATAATCTTCATCTTAAGGAAAGAATATATGCCCATTAAGGATGATAAAAAAAACAAACCCACTGTTAAACGTTGGATTGACATATTTGCATTATCCGTTGTAGTTCTCCTACTTTATCTTGCCATGGAATCATCGGTTGTAAAACTTAGCAACTGGGTTGGGGATTTCGCACTAAAATGGGGAATATTAGTTTATGGTTTGTTATTATTAGTTAGTGTTATAGCTATTTGGATAGTATCATGGCAATTGGGAGCAACGCACTTCGGCAAGCTGGATAAGTTTTCCATAAGAACTTTTGGCTTGTGGCCTCCAGTATGGCTGAGTGTCATCTTGGTTTTATGCGGCTTATCCTTTCTGCCGGATTACACCTTTGTCGGAATCTTAGCTATTATTGGCTTTTCCGCCACAGGCTTAGTTACCGGGTTTATCATACGCAAGGTTAATCAATGGCTAACAAAAAACAAAAATGACGACCAGCAAAAAAACCAGACAACCAATAGTCTCCATGAAATTAGTAAAGACTCGAAGAAACTAATTCAATGGCTTCACAAAGAACAAGCTATTACTGAACCGAATCAAGACGGTTTCGATATGGCCGTACAGGCAAGGAACATTAGCAAATTGCTACTGGAAACCCCATTGAAAACGGTAGCATTAGTCGGTGAATACGGAAGCGGTAAAAGCAGTATTCTTAAAATGGTTGATTATTACCTCAAGCCTGAAAATCGCAACGAGTTAACCCAAAACAATGGAAATTACAAAAGCGATTCAGTTAATCAAGAAATTGATGTTATTACCTGCACGGTAGATGGGTGGGGTTTTGCCAAAGGCTCAATAGCTGAACATATACTTGAATGTGCAATAAATGAACTCGGCAAACACGTTGATGTTTCGGGTTTACGCACTGTTCCTGAACAATATGTAGCAGCAATGGATTCAGCAGGTAATGTGTTTCTTAAAATACTAGCGACTCTGGCGACCTGCTGGAAGAGTCCTCTGGATATCCTTAAAAGAATCGACAATGTGCTGATAGCAATTGACAAACGGCTGATAATATTCCTTGAAGATGTAGACAGGAACAAGAACGATGAAGTGTTTTTTAATGAAATATCTGCACTTCTGGATAGTCTGCGCCGGTTAAAACAGGTCTCTTTTGTTCTTGCCATAGGGCAAAAATACGATGCCGAGGAAGTCCTGATTAAGACTGCCGAGCATGTAGAGAACATACCGAGACTGAATCGCTTTGATGTTCTCAATACCTTGGAATTGTTCAGATCATATTGTCTTGAGCGTTGCCCGGACATTATTAGTACGATACCTAAAAACTACAAAAGGGATAGAATGGGCTGGAGCAGGCCCGAGATGATACTAGCAATTGCAGAAATAAGTGACGCTTTGTCAACACCTGTTGATGTGATAGCGGAACTAACGAGTAATCCAAGAGTGCTAAAGTATGCTTTAAGAAGAACGCTGACGGCTTGGGAAAAATTGGCAGGCGAGATAGATTTTGGTGATCTGCTGATTGTCAATGTATTAAAAGTAGTCGATGAGAGGATTTTTTCATTCATAGACAAAAATGTCCCCCAATTGTGCGCACTTGCGACAGACTATGAAAAAAAGAAACAAGATGAACTCAGAAAAAAATTGGAGCCAGAGTACAAAAGAGCAACAGAGAATGCTGGCTACAATGTTACCTCAGTCTCAAAGCTGGTAAATGCCCTGTTTCCTGAATTTATCGATGGAAGTACGGTAGACTGGATGCTTCGCCAAGATCTCACAAGCTATCAGCATGTGGCCAATTATGAGCCCACGAAATATTGGGAGCGGATCAAGCGTGGTGAACTGTATGATAATGAAATTGCCGATTGCGAGATATTAAGAGCATTAAGACAGTGGAACAAGGATCATGAGAGCAAGGCCTTCAGAGACATGGAAATCGTCGAAGCATTGTTGAACGATGAAAGGGTCTATGAAAAAGTACTTCAGTTTAAAAAACTTCTCAGCCAGGGTTGTTTGCGAAAAGCGGCATCAAAGCAGTTCGATAAAACTCTTAAAGCATACGGTAATAAGGCAAACAGTGAAGTCTGTCCGGCTCTCTCTAGATTGTTTGTATTAAAACCTGAATACGATGATGACCCATGGAGAAAATGGCTGCTTGAGGAAATTAAGAAAGCTCTTCCAATAAGCCTACGGTATGCCAATGAGCTTTATAATTTCTGGTATGACCCAAAACAAAATCCAGATGAATACTTACGAGCGAGAGTCGTAGAAACAGCTAAAAATATTTTTGAGAAGAACCCTGTATTATTAGCAAAGGCCTTAACCCATGATTATATATGGAGTGTATTTTATTTTACTGATAACTTTGCTGAAAAGAATAAGGACACTCATACAATTGACTCTAAGCAATGGAGGTGGTTAGGCCAGACATTAATAGAAGCCTCGGCTGATAATCCACAGATTATTGGTGTTCACATTGCCGCAATGGCTTGTTGCTTCCCCCTTTATAACCGTAAGAATCAGATTGAATTTACAAACAAATTCTACCAAACAGAAGTTAAAGCAATATTTAATAACCAAGAATACTTGGCTATGAAACTGCTTTTACTGGAAGGTGTGGACATTGAAAAATATGATGAACAATCACAGGCAGTACTTCGTTGTGTACGAGATGAAGCAACAAAATGGTTAAAGCAAAATAATAGCCAGCCCAAAGATAACCAAAAATAATGGGAACAGATACCGTTTTTCCTGCCCTGTGCTTTGCGTTAAAATTTACTCCGGCTCGAAGCGTAGCGCAGATCCCAAGGTGGATGCTCCTCTGCCTGCCCCACAGGGGGTCTTCTGTCAGGCCTGCCCCTGTGAGATGGTTTTATCTATCTCACATTTGGGGGATCCCGTTTTAATTTCCCCCTGTTTTTCTTTGTTGTTTAGAAATTTGCGGTTGGTTAATTCGAATTTGTTTAGGATTTAGGGTTTAGAATTTAGGATTTTGACCTGCCTTCTCCCTTACGTCTGGGGTCTGAAATAAATCCGTGTTATTTGCTCGGCTTATGAAAAGAAGCCCGTGTCTTTCGGGATTCGGTGGTCGATGACGAATCTTGCGGCTAAGCTCGCTTAAAAAGCAGGGTTCGTCGAGAACACTAAGCCGAGCACACGGAGCAAAGCGACGAGCCCGCTTCGGAAATGCAGTGAAATCTGTGTCAAAAAAATAAATCTCTGTGTCCCCTGTAAACTCTTGCCGTTAGGCATCCCCAAGGGAGTGGCTAAAATAATCCATGGTTTCTTATAAAAGAAGGTGCCGAACCGACCCCACACCCTAAAGCCGGCCCGGCAGCCCTCAAGAAAGCTTCGAATAACAAAGTATATCAGAACTTTTCCCATTTTACAGGGGGTAACAGAGCCTGTCAATCTTCCCTTTTGCCCAGATTAACATTGGCGGCTAAACCTGTTTTTAGAGATTACCTATATACCCAAAAAAATCCAGCAATTTTTGAAAAAATTTTTATCCCTTTCGGCCAAAGAACTTACCAACTTTGGCCAGAAAAATCGTGTTTCGTAAGTGCTTAAAATGCCCAAAATTTCACCTTATATATAGAGGCGCGTAGTTGGCCCCCGCGTCTCGTTTTGTGAAGCAAAACGGCGGGGGAACGTTGTTCCTCTGTAGCAGCGCAGAAGCGCAAGCATTTCGGGATAGATTCCCACGTTTTCCGCCTCGACGCATGGCGGCGAGCGATATCTCGCCAAAGGCGGACAAGCCAAGATAAGGCAAGTTCCAATTTCGGATTACTAAATTTTGGTCGGCTTCATTTATTTCGGCCAGTTCCGGTAGAATTGCCGGGGGATAACGAAGTTAGCCCTGCGGGCGAGACGCGAGCCTTGCGCACAAATTATATTTGGAGCAAAGGCCGCGTTGAGCACGCATTGTTGGCCGAAAACT
Source organism: Phycisphaerales bacterium (assembly GCA_003141275.1). Taxonomy (GTDB): domain Bacteria; phylum Planctomycetota; class Phycisphaerae; order Sedimentisphaerales; family Anaerobacaceae; genus Fen-1362. The sequence continues at coordinate 48,374 of PLLM01000040.1, read as the reverse complement.
CTGTGGACTCTGTGCCCTCTGTGGCTGATAAACAGTGAAATCTGTGCAATCTGTGGCTAAAAAAAGAGGAGATAAAATGACAATCATTCAAATAAAAGTCCCAAACTGGCTCGACCTTATCTTTGTAACCCCCCTGCTCGCCTTTCGCCTGCTCCGCTTTGGCTACACCTTTCGCAAAATCAACCTCAGCGAAAATTGCTTCACCATCGTTGACCCCGATATCTATTACGCCATCGGCCGATACAAATGGTCCGCCTGTGGCCGTGACGATGATAGTTTGTATGCCGCTCGAATCCTCAGAAAAACCGAATTCGGCCGTATAAAATATATGTACCTGCACAGAGAAATTATGAATCCCCCCAAAGGTCTTCTTGTTGACCACAGAAATGGCGATTCTCTCGATAATCGCAGGGCCAACCTCCGCCTCGCCACTCATTCACAGAACATACATAACAGGCGAAAAATCAAAACAAAAACCGCATCGATATATATCGGGGTCTTTCTTGACAAACGTATGGACAAATGGGGTGCCAAAATCAGGTTCCAAAACAAAAGAATATACTTGGGAAGCTTCAAATCCGAAATCGACGCCGCAAAAGCATACGATGCCGCCGCGAAAAAACATCACGGCGAATTCGCCCGGCTTAACTTTACCCCGTGAGATTTGTTTACCACATGGGATACGGCTTCCGTTATCCCGCTGTGGCCTATCTCACTGGGGTTTCTCGTAGCGCAGTTTACCCGCCGTCTGTTTGGCGGAATCTGTGTCTTTACTCGACTTCAAAGATGGGGGAAACAGTCAGCTTTATAAAAGGGCAATAAGCCCTTGCCTGCCCTGCGTAGTTGAACAACGAAGCGGGGTGGATGAAGGCGGGTGGCAAGCACATCCCTTTAAGGAGAGCATTGCCTCCGCCAAGAACACAAAGCTGACTGACTAAATCCGTGTCCATCAGTGAAATCTGTGGCTAAAAAAATAGTTCTCTGTGGCCCCTGTGATCTCTGTGGCTATAAAACGAGGAAAAGCTTGCCTTGGGGGGCTATTTTGCGTAAAATTCAGGGTAAGTTTGATACGCACTACAACTTTATAGGAAAGGAGTTATAAATGTCTGACTATTCGCTGAGCCCCGAAGGGGAAAAATTTCAACTGCCGAGCCAGGAGGAATACTCAAAAGAACTCAAGAGAGTCGAATCGCTTGCGGAGGCCGCGCGCAAAGAAGGCAAGGAAATCGTCGTTGTGATGGGAGTCGGCTTCGTCGGGGCGGTGATGGCGGCAATCATAGCAGACACGGTCGATAAAAAGACGGGCAAGTCATCCAAATTCGTCATCGGCTGCCAAAGGCCGAGCACGCGGAGTTACTGGAAAATACCGATGCTCAACGAGGGCCGCTCGCCGGTAAAGGCGGAGGACCCGGAAGTTGACCCGATGATAAAGCGGTGCGTGCTGGAAAAAAAGACGCTCATCGCGACATATAACAGCGACTGCCTGAAATTAGCGGACTGCGTTGTTGTTGACGTGCAATGCGATTATACCAAGCAGCATCTTGGCAATATGCGGACGGGCAAGGTTGAAATGGGCGCACTGGAAGCAACGATGAAGACAATCGCCGACAGAGTGCAGGGGCATTGCCTGACGCTGATTGAGACGACCGTTGCGCCGGGAACGACGGAGTTTATCGCGTGGCCCATTATGAAAAAGGCGTTCGCGACCCGCGGTATAAAGACAGAACCCTTGCTGGCGCACAGTTTCGAGCGTGTGATGCCCGGCAGACATTATGTTTCGTCCATTCGGGATTTCTGGCGGGTATGCTCCGGATGCAACGAGGAAGCGAGAAAGCGGGTTGAGAAATTCCTGCATGAGGTTTTGAATACCAAGGATTTCCCATTGACGGTTATGGACAGGCCAATCGAATCGGAGACGACGAAGATTGTTGAGAATTCTTTCAGGGCGACGACACTGGCGTTTCTGGATGAGTGGAGCTTGTTCGCGGAGCGCAACGGGGTTGACCTGATTAAGGTCATAAATGCCATAAAGATGCGTCCCACGCACAACAATATGATATTCCCCGGCCCCGGCATCGGCGGGTACTGCCTGCCCAAAGACGGCGGTTTGGGCTATTGGGCGTATAAGCACATTCTCGGTTTTGAGGATGATATATTCAAGATGACGACCACGGCTATAGACGTGAACGACACTCGCGGCCTGCACGTGGCGGAGCTGACTCGCGATGCGCTTCGCAATATGGGCAAGATGATAGCCGGCACAAAGGTCCTTTTGTGCGGTGCGAGTTACCGTCAGGACGTCGGCGACACTCGCTACAGCGGCTCGGAAATCGTCGTGAGAAAGCTCACAGAGATGGGAGCGGAGATGCAGATTCATGATCCTTACGTTGAACACTGGTATGAACTGGAGCAGCAGGACGTATATCCTGCGCCGGGACATTCGTGGGCGAGATTTTTCCATAACCAGGATGAGCTTATAAAAATCCGTGTGCAGCGAGAACTGCCCGCGGCGATTAAGGGGGTCGCGGCACTGATATTGGCGGTGCCTCATAAGCAGTACCTGGACCTCGACCCGAAAAAGATTGTCGAGTGGGCGGGCGGGCCGATAGCGATAATCGACTGCTTCGGCATACTGGAAGACGAGAAAATCCGGACGTATTTCGGGCTTGGCTGTGAGGTTAAAGGATTAGGCAGAGGACATATACAACGGATAAAAGAGAACGTTCGCAAAGGTTCGCGATAAAGATTGAATGGGTGGCGTTATTGTGACTTTGGGACACCAACAAAAGCACATAAGCGTATTTATATATGTTGGTATAGTTGTCGCCACTCTTGTCGCTTACGAGCCGATACGGCACAACGGCTTTGTTACATACGACGACGGAAAATACATTTATGAAAACCCAATGATAACAGGCGGGATAAGCTTGCAATCATTAGGTGAGGCATTTACAAAGCCACATTTTTTTATGTGGCATCCCCTGACTACGCTTAGTCATATGCTGGATTATCAGCTTTTTGGGCTAAATCCATCAGGTCATCATCTTGTCAGCGTTCTGCTTCATATTGCCAACGCCTTGCTGCTTTTCTGGGTACTTAATAGTATTACCGGTTCCCTGTGGGCAAGCGCATTCGTCGCGGCGGTATTTGCGCTGCATCCGTTACAAGTTGAGTCGGTCGCATGGGCGGCTGAAAGAAAAACAGAGCTAAGCGGACTGTTCTGGCTTTTGACAACGGCCGCATACATACGCTATGCAAGAAAGCCAGGATTCGGACGATATATGCTGCTGCTATTCGTATTCGGCCTTTGTATTATGACCAAGCCGGTGGTTGTCACTCTTCCATTTGCGCTGCTGCTGCTAGATTACTGGCCCTTTGAACGGATTCGATGGGGACAAAAGGACAAAACGGCGGTGAGAACAACATCAAATCAGAAATCAGCTGGATGGTTAATAGCAGAGAAAATTCCCCTGCTGGCGATGTCGGCGATACTGGCCGTGATAACCTTAATTGCGCAACAAAGCGTAGGAACAGTCCAAACGCTGAAAAACGTACCGTTAGATTATCGAGTCGCCAATATGTTCGTTTCTTATATCAGGTACATTGGCAAGATGCTATGGCCGAGCCAACTGGCGGTGCTCTACCCACACCCTCAATCAGGTCTTCCAAAAACCATAACGTTAATCTGCGTACTGCTGTTTATCCTGATATCATTCGGAGTATATGCCGGTCGTCGTAGAAGATACATAGTAATGGGCTGGCTGTGGTACATCGGAACGCTTGTTCCTGTAATTGGCCTGGTTCAGTCCGGCGCGCAGGCGATGGCCAACAGATATATGTACATACCGATGCTGGGCCTGCTGATAATAATTGCCTGTGCAGCCAAGGACTTAGTCGCCAGCCGGGGCCGCATGAAGATTGTCGCAACGATATTGGCCGCGGTTTTGCTGTCTGCCTTAGTCATACTCACCCACATTCAGGTGGGCCACTGGCAGAACAGTATAACTTTGTATGAGTACACTCTTAAGGTTACCAAAAATAACGCGTTGGTAGAAAACAATTACGGAAGCGCCTTATTAGGGGCGGGCCGGCTCGATGAGGCCTCTTTGCATCTTAACAAGGCATTGTCGATAATCCCAGAGCTGGGCGAAGCTGAGGCGAACCTGGGCAAGGTTTACCTGAAACAGGGGAAGTTCAATGAAGCCATCTCATGCTTTAAAAGAGTTTTAGAGTTAGGGGCCATTACGCATTTTAAGTACGCCCTGCAAACAAACAAAATCTCAGCGGATGCGCATGTGAATCTCGGTTCGGCATATATACAAGTAGGCAAATATGACCTCGCTATTCAGAACCTTACCAGGGCAATAGAGCTAAAACCAGACAACATTGAGGTTCTTAACAAATTAGCATGGTTATTAGCTGCGGTTGATGACGCATCTATTCATAATGCCCAAAAAGCCGTTGAATTTGCTCAGCGAGGTTGTGAGCTAACCAGTTACAAGGACCCAATGCTGTTGGATACTTTAGCTGTCGCATACGCCGCAGCAGGCAGATTCGATGAAGCAAAAGCAACAGCGGAGAAAGCATTGAACATTGCGAAAGAAACAGGCCGGGAAAACCTGGTCGTTGGGATTCAGGAACGGATAAAGTTTTATGAGGCGGGGCAACCATATCGGCAGAAATAAATGAGATTAAGTCAAAAACAAATTATCTTACTTGTAAACGCGGCACTTGTGATAACAACGCTTATTGCTTACGAGCCGATACGGCACAACGGCTTTGTTACATACGACGACGGAAAATACATTTATGAAAACCCAATGATAACAGGCGGGATAAGCTTGCAATCATTAGGTGAGGCATTTACAAAGCCGCATTTTTTTATGTGGCATCCGCTGACTACAATAAGTCATATGCTGGATTGCCAGCTTTTTGGGCTAAATCCATTCGGGCATCATCTTATCAGTTTACTGATTCATATTGTCAATTCACTACTGCTGTTTTGGATTCTCACAAACATAACCGGTTCAATGTGGACAAGCGCATTCGTCGCAGCGGTATTTGCTTTGCACCCATTACAGGTAGAGTCGGTCGCCTGGGCGGCTGAAAGAAAAACAGTTCTTAGCGGGCTGTTCTGGCTTTTGACAATGGCCACGTACATTTACTATGCCAAACAGCCGAGATTAGGCCGAGACCTGCTGTTGTTACTGGTATTCGGTTTTTGTATTATGACCAAGCCGGTGGTTGTTACACTGCCGCTGGCGCTACTGCTGCTGGACTACTGGCCCTTAGACAGGGTCAGATGGGGACATTGGTCCGGAGGCGCGGCACCGGCAGAGCCAAATCAAAAAACCATCGGATGGTTGGCAGCAGAGAAGACCCCCCTGCTAGCAATGTCGGCATTTTTGAGCATAATGACCTACGTTGCGCAACAACAAGGCGGAATCATTCCGACGCTGGAGAGTATGCCACTGGGTTATCGAGTAGCCAATATGTTCCTTTCCTATATCAGGTACATTGGCAAGATGCTATGGCCCAGTGAGCTTGCCGTATGTTACCCATACCCCCGCGCAGTTCTTTCAGATGCGCCGATAGTGATGTGCGCGATGCTGTTTATCGTGCTGACCATTTCGAGCATTTATATAGGCCGGCGAAAAAAATATGTAGCAGTCGGCTGGCTGTGGTACGTCGGGACCCTTGTGCCCGTGATTGGCCTGGTTCAGTCGGGTGCGCAGGGGATGGCCAACCGATATATGTATATCCCGATGCTTGGTCTGCTTATTATTATCAGCTGGGCAGTCAAAGATTTCATCGTCAACAGACCTCGCATAAGAATTGCCGCAACGGTAACAGGCGTGATTGTGCTGTTGAGCCTGCTCATACTCACCCGGATGCAGGTCAGACACTGGCAAAACACGCTGACACTATTTGAGTACACACTGAGCGTTACCGAAGACAACCCGGTTACGGAAAACAGCTATGGGGCCGCTTTGTTTAATGAGGGGCGTATAGAAGAGGCGGAGCTGCATCTTCGTAAAGCAGTCAGTTTGGCCCCCGCGTTTGTGTTCGCCCGCAACAACTTAGCCAAGACCTACCTGAAACAAGGGAAGTATAACGAGGCAATCGAGCAGCTTAATGAGCTGATAAGACACAACGAGGGGACAGCGGAGATTTATTACAACCTTGCCGCGGCACTGGAGAAGCAAAATAAATACGAAGACGCCATAAAATATTATGCCAAGTCGCTGGAGCTGAATCCCGAGGACCCGGCTGCCAACAAAAGAATGGGGATTGCACTACTGGCGGCAGGAAAGACAAACGATGCAATCGGGTATGCGCAACGCGCCTGTGAGCTAACTGGGAACAGGGACGCTGCGTGTATAGAGACACTGGCGTCGGCGTTTGCGGCAGCAGGCAAGTTTGACGAGGCGACGAGGATTGCCGAAAAAGCGTTAGAAGCCGCGAGGATTTCAGGGCAGGAGAATCTTGCCGCTGAGATTCAGAAACATATAGAACTTTACCAGGCGGGCACGTGGGAACAACAAAAATAAATGCGATTCAGTCAAAAACAAATTATCTTACTTATAAGCGCGGCACTTGTGATAACAACGCTTATCGCATACGCGCCGATACGACACAACTACTTTGTCAGCTATGACGATGATACGTATATAATGAAAACCCCAACCGTAACCTGCGGGATAACGTGGCAATCAGTAAGCCATGCGTTTACACAGCCGCATTTTTTTATGTGGCACCCCCTGACCACGCTCAGCTATATGCTTGACTACCAGCTCTTCGGCCTGAACCCGCTGGGATATCATTGTGTAAGCGTCCTGATTCATATCGTCAACGCCCTGCTGCTTTTCCTGATTCTAAGGAATGTCACAGGGACAACCTGGGCGAGCGCATTCGTCGCAGCAGTGTTTGCGTTGCATCCGTTACAGGTAGAGTCGGTCGCCTGGGCGGCTGAAAGAAAAACAGTTCTTAGCGGGCTGTTCTGGCTTTTGACAATGGCCACATACATACGCTACGCAAGAAAACCCGGTTTCGGACGATATATGCTGCTGCTGTTTGTATTCGGCCTTTGTATTATGACCAAGCCGACGGTTGTTACGCTTCCATTAGTATTGCTGCTTCTTGATTATTGGCCGTTAGAGCGTATCCGATGGGGACAAATTGGACGGCTGATAGTTGAGAAAATTCCCCTGCTGGCCATGTCGGCGGCCCTGTCGGTTATAACCATCATTGCACAAAAAGGCGGAGGAGTAATTGCTACGTTAGATAAAATACCATTAGACCACCGAATCGCCAATGCGTTCGCCTCTTATATAAAATACATCGGCAAACTGATATGGCCCAGCGACCTGGCTGTTTTATATCCCCCTTCATATTCAAACTTATTAAACACTACAACTATGATTTACGCGTTCCTGTTCATCCTGATATCAGCCATAAGCATCTATATTGGGCGTCACAAAAAATATACAGCTGTCGGCTGGCTATGGTTCGCGGGCACACTCGTTCCTATGATAGGGCTGATCCAGGCGGGGGTACAGGCAATGGCCAACCGTTATATGTACCTGTCGATGCTGGGCCTGCTTATCATTATCGCCTGGGCCGGCAAAAAGCTAATCGCAAAACGTCCCCGATTAAAAACTATTGCGGCGATAATGGGCGTGATATCGCTGTCGTGCCTGCTTGTGCTAACCAGAATGCAGGTACGGCACTGGCAGAACGGTATTACACTTTTTGAATATGCCTTAAGTGTTACCGAAGACAACGCAATTACGGAAAACAGCTATGCGTGCGCTTTGTTCAATGAGGACCGTCTCAGTGAGGCGGAGCAGCATTTTGGCGATGCTCTCCGTATAAACCATGCGTTTGACCCCGCTCTGATCCACTTAGCCAGAATATATCTGAAAGAAGGAAGGTACGACGAGGCAATCTCGACCTATGAAGAACTTATAAAACGCAATCATGGAACCGCAGAGCTTTATTACAATCTTGCGATGGCATTCGGCATGCAAGAAAAATATAATTATTCAATAAAATACTTCAACAAATCACTGGAATTGAATCCAGATGACCCCGACACCCATAATGAAATGGGAACCATCCTGCTGGCGGCTGGGAAAACCGATGAAGCAATCGGACAATTCAATGAATCATTGCGAATAAAGGCGGACCAGCCCGTAGTATATGAAAATCTCGGCACGGCATACAACCGGCTTAGCAAATATGAATTGGCAATTAAAAACTGGACCAGGGCCATAGAACTGAATCCTGGTAACATAGACGCTCTCGATAAAGCTGCCTGGTTCCTGGCTGCCTGCGGCGAAGAATCCGTTGAGAATGCCAATCAGGCAATTGCGTATGCCAGGCGTGCCTGTGAGTTGACAAAATATGCTGTTCCTGAGTTTCTGGACACTTTTGGAGTTGCCTGTGCAGCGTCCGGCAAATTTGCCGATGCAAAGGCAGCCGCGGAAAAAGCATTGAACCTCGCGAGGAAAACAGGCAAGGAAGATTTGGCCGGTGAGATTCAGAAGCGGATAAAGCTTTACGAGGCAGGACAGCCGTATCGGCAAAAATAAATGATGCTCAGTCAAAAACACATTTTGTTTTTTATTATCGCGGCGATTGTAACGTCAACTCTCGTCGCATACGCGCCGATACGACACAACAATTTTGTGAATTATGACGATATCCCTTATATAACAGAAAATACTCTAATAGCCCATGGTATAACACAGCAATCATTAGGGCAGGCATTTACACAGCCACATTTTTTTATGTGGCATCCATTAACCACGCTCAGCTATATGCTCGATTACCAGCTCTTCGGCCTGAACCCGCTGGGATATCATTGTGTAAGCGTCCTGATTCATATCGTCAACGCCCTGCTGCTTTTCCTGATTCTCAGGAATGTCACAGGGACAACCTGGGCGAGCGCATTCGTCGCAGCAGTGTTTGCGTTGCATCCGTTACAGGTAGAGTCGGTCGCCTGGGCGGCTGAAAGAAAAACAGTTCTTAGCGGGCTGTTCTGGCTTTTGACAATGGCCACATACATACGCTACGCAAGAAAACCCGGTTTCGGACGATATATGCTGCTGCTGTTTGTATTCGGCCTTTGTATTATGACCAAGCCGACGGTTGTTACGCTTCCATTAGTATTGCTGCTTCTTGATTATTGGCCCCTTCTTCGCTTTGCTACGAAGGGCGGGCCACTTGAACGAATCGGAAGACGGAAGGCAGAGGACGTAGGACAGAAGGCGGAGGACGGAGGGCTGAAGGTATCTTTGAAATTGTTAATAATTGAGAAAATTCCCCTGCTGGCTATGTCGGCGGCCCTGTCGGTTATAACCGTCATTGCGCAAAAAAGCGGTAAGGCGGTTATTTCGTTAGATATAATTCCATTAGACACTCGAATCGCCAATGCATTTGCCTCTTATATAAAATACATCGGCAAACTGATATGGCCCAGCGACCTGGCTGTTTTCTATCCCCCTTCGTATCCGGCCATTCCAAAAACCACAACGGCAGTTTACATACTTCTGTTCATCCTGATATCAGCCATAAGCATCTATGCCGGGCGTCGCAGAAAATATATGGCAGTTGGCTGGTTATGGTTCGTGGGAACGCTTGTGCCTATGATAGGACTGGTCCAGTCGGGTTACCAGGTTATGGCCAACCGGTATATGTACCTGTCAATGCTGGGCCTGCTTATTATCATTGCCCTGGCCGGCAAAGAGCTAATCGCAAAACGCCCCCGATTAAAAACCATTGCGGCGATAATGGGCGTGATATCACTGTCGTGCCTGCTTGTGCTCACCAGAATGCAGGTACGACACTGGCAGAACAACTTGACGCTGTTTGAATATGCCCTGAAAACAACCAAAAACAATCCTGTCATAGAAACCTATTACGGATGCGCCTTGTTCTATGAAGCCGGGCGACTCGACGAGGCGGAAAAGCATCTGAGCAACGCGGTGCGAATAAGCCCGACATTCGCCAGAGCCCTCAGTAACCTGGGCAGGGTTTATATAGAGGAGGGGAAAACAGATGAAGCCATATCCTGCTTTACTAACCTTTTACGCCAAAACGAAAACTCATCGGATGCACACTACGACCTGGCCTTATCACTGGGTATGGAAAAAAAATATGACGAGGCGATAAAACATCTTGCCAGAACACTGGAGATAGAACCCAACTATCCTGACGCTCACAACAAAATGGGAATAGCACTGCTGGCAACCGGAAAGCCAGATGATTCAATCAAGTATTTCGACAAAGCGCTGCGGATAAACAAAGACAAATCAGAAGTGTACGGAAATCTCGGCACGGCTTATATGCGACTGGGTAAGTATGGGCCGGGGATTTATAATTTTAACAAAGCGGTCGAACAAAAGCCCGACAGCATAATAAATCTCAACCGGCTGGCGTGGGCGCTGGCAACTGTCGAGAACACATCTTTGCGTAACGCCAACAAGGCGATAGAAGCCGCCGGACGCGTCTGCGAGTTAACAGGCAATAACAATGCTGAGTATCTGGATACGCTGGCGGTGACATATGCCGCGGCGGGCAGATTCGAAGAAGCAAAAGCAACAGCGGGAAAAGCGTTAAGCATCGCAAAGACGAACAAACAAGAAGCACTTGCCGGCGAGATTCAGGAGCGGATAAAGCTTTACGAGGCAGGACAGCCGTATCGTCAGAAACAACAATGACGGGCTTAGATTATACGGTGTTTTTATTCTGGTTTTTGTCCATCAGGAGGATGATTCTGTCGAGGCGGTCAGCGGGTATCTGGCTTTTGAGTATTTTGCGAATCTGGCTCATAGGCGTTCGCTGGGTGGTGTGCGTAACGACGATATACTGGTTGTTAAGCTCGGTAATCAATTTCACAAATTCATCGATGTGCATATGTCTGCCGGCATGGGCCCTGTCGGCATGCTCATCAACATAAAAGGTGCATTCGGCAATGAGGATTTTGCTTTCGGCGATATAATTGAGTTGTGAGAAATCGACGTATTGCGTGTCGCCGAGGTAAGTTACTATCGGAATCTCAAGGGGATTATCGATTGCAACGCCCTGCTTTTTCAATTCGACAATCTGCGGGCCTGAGAGATTGGCAAATTCCTGTTTTATTTTTTTTCGTTTTTCTATTACGGTAAAGCCGACAGACCCCCTGCTGTGTTTTGTTGGAAAGACACGGGCGACCAAATTAGGTTTTATCTGAAACTCGTCGCCAGGCTTGACACCCACAAGATTTACCGGCAACTGGTTGCCGTCGAGACGAGCCCAGGCGTCGATGATGTCTTTAATGGGCGGAAGGAGATTTTCGGGTGCGAGAATGGTGCCTGCGGACTGGCCGCAGAAATTGCGATGAGAAAGGTAATAAGCAATACCGGCGGCGTGGTCCATATGGCCATGGGTGAGCAGGACGTGATTTATGGGTATAACCTGGTCGGGGGCCTTGCCGATATCAAAGCATACGTCGAGCTGAGGCATCGCGATGACGGTCTCTTCGCCGGCAATCGAATAGCCGATTATGTCCAGATCATCAATCGTAATCTTCGCTAAGTTATGGCTTGGCATCATATCTTTCTGAAATAACGCATTGATTATTAGTAATTGATAACTGATAATTGTAACGGCAAACGTATTTGTAATCAACCTTAACGAAAAGGGATAGAAAATAAATAAACGGCCGCCCAGATGAATAAAACAAAGACAAAAGAAAAGTTATTTACGCCGAGTGTTCTGCCAGGCGCGACGATATTTCTCGCCAGTGCCTGTGTTATGATAGTTGAGATTGTCGCGGGTCGGCTGGCAGCAAGACATCTCGGCTCGTCACTTTACACATGGACGGCGGTGATAGGCGTTATACTTGGTGGAATTACGTTTGGTTATTATATCGGCGGCCGGCTGGCAGATTCGTTTTCGGCAAGGAAAACCATCGGCTGGCTGCTCGCGGCATCGTCGGGGGCTTGCATTGCCGCCATAATCTTTAACAACCTTGTCGGCGAATGGACTTTCCTGTGGCGTATGGAAATAGCGCAACGAGTGTTGTGCCATATAGCGATTGTGTTTTTCATTCCATCGACACTCATTGGGGCCATCAGTCCCGTGGCAGTGAAAACGGCCCTTGAGTCAAAACAGCACAGCGGGCGAACAGTTGGTAGGATGTATGCGCTTGGTGCAGCAGGGAGCATACTTGGAACGTTTTTGGCGGGCTTCTGGCTTATTGGGAGTATCGGGACGGTCAATACGTTGTGGCTGACGACAGGGATTCTGCTGGTAATGGCCTTGATGTACCTGCCGAGGTCGTGGGCGATGCTCGCTTATGCGGCTGTCGTTATACTTCTGGCTATCGCGGGGACAACGCCTGCTAAATGGGCACAAGACGTCGGTTCGGCAATGTCGCTGAGGGAGGCACAAAAATCAGATATGCTGTATGAAACCGAAAGCCAATACGAATACGTTGCGGTTCATCAATTGGGTAAAGATCCGGACAAACGACAGTTTGTTCAGGACAATCTGAAAAGCCACAGCCAGATAATAATGGGAAAGATACGGGACCTGCAGTTTTTCTATGTTCGGGTTTACGGGGTGGTGACTCGCAGGGCCGCTGCCGGCAAGGAAAAACTCCGCACGCTGTCGATAGGAGGCGGTGGATATGTTTTTCCGCGGTATATTCTGGACGTATGGCCCGGCAGCAGCGTGGACGTGGCGGAAATCGACCCGGCAGTAACTGAGGCAGCGATGCGGGCATTCGGACTGCCGCGAGACACGCCTATTCGAACGATAAATCTTGACGGCCGTAATTACGTTGACGAATTGTTGGAAAAGAAACAACGAGGCGAACAGATACCGCAATATGATTTTATCTATATGGATGCTTATAACGATTTATCGGTGCCTTTTCAATTAGTGACAGAGCAGTTTAATGAAAAGATTTCCAATATACTGGCGGCGGACGGGGTATATTTGACGAATATAATTGATATGTATGAAGAAAGTAAATTTGTCGCCAGTTACGTAAAAACCATAAATAAGACCTTTCCATATATTTATGTGGTCACCAAGCAGAGCGACTATAATTTGCCGTTTAACTTCATCGTAATAGCGAGCAAAAGGCCGGTGAATCTTGAAAACATTAACAAAGAAGAGAATCTCGCAGACGCGAAGCTGATAATCAGCGATGAAAATGACCTGGCTGCGTTTCAGAAGAAAACCGGCCTGATCGCATTCAATGACGATTATGCCCCCGTAGAAAACTTTACGACGCCTGTTGTTCGTTCGGTGTCGGCAGTATCAATAGCTGATAATTATATCACTCAGGCGGCAAAACTTAATTCGGCAGGCAAATGGGAGGAATCCCTCGAAAAATACCGAATGGTGGTTAAAATTTGTCCCCCGCTGTCGGCAGAAGCAAATTATTCGATGTGGAAGATTTTGGCAGACCACAATAAGTGGCAGGAAGTCGTCGGAGTGCTGGGTTCTTTGCTGGCGGAAAATAGCACAAAAGCAAATAAATCCTTTGCTGCAATGCTGCATTACGATCTTGGAATCGCTTTGAGAAAAACTGGTGACTCACAAGGGACTTCGAGACAATTCAAGGAGGCGATAAAGCTGCTGCAAGAGGACATGTCAGAAAAAGGCGAGTCGGCACAGACGTATTCACATCTCGGACGGGTCTATTCGGCAATGGGCGATACGAAGAATGCGAATTTGTGCTTAGAAAAAGCCAAACAACTGCGGGAAGATAAGCCAAAATAACAAAAACAGAATCAGCATAAAACAGGAAACGTGTTTATGCCTGACAAACGGGCACACAGGGGACAGCATCCTTCCGACGCAACGCTGTTTGCGGCTGACAGCATACCTGACATTCGATGCGCGGTTGCGGATTATTCGCTTTTGCTAAGCAAGGGGTACGCTGAAAAAAGTTCGCTGAAGCTTGTTGGCGACCGATTCACACTGACCGAAAGACAGCGGTTAGCAGTGATGCGAAGCGCGTGTTCGGAAGAGCAGCGGGCAAGTCGCAAAAGCCGACAACTTAACATCGTCGCCGTCGCCGGACAGATGATAGCAATTGACGGATATAATTTATTGATAACGATTGAGGCGGCGATGAGCGGAGGGTTGATTTTCAGGGGGCAAGACGGGTGCTGCCGGGATTTGGCGAGCATTCACGGGACATATCGCAGGGTCAGTGAGACGCAACCCGCCATCGAACTTATAGGCGGATTTCTGCAACAAATCGGGATAAGCCAGGCACTGTGGTTATTAGACAGCCCGGTTTCAAACAGCGGACGATTAAAAACTCTTCTTCGTGAACTTGCGGAAAAGAACAACTGGAACGGATTCGGCACTTCGACAAAGCTCGGTGCAGGCAAGCTCACCGCAGGATGGGAAATTGAGCTTGTGACAAGCCCGGATGCAGTGCTGATAAAAGGCGAAAAAATAGTCGTAAGCAGTGACAGCGTGGTTCTGGATAAATGCGGCAAATGGGTCGATTTGGCAGGTGAAATCATAAAAAACCGGATACCGGCAGCAAAAATAATCGGCCTCGGCATTCAATCCTAACTGCTTGTAAATTAAACGCTTACGCTTAGGCATTTCTTAAATTAACCAATCTTTAACAGATTTACTGCCACGTTTTGGGCTTTGGCGCATTTATAATTGCGATGATAGCAAGAAATTTACAATTCGATTTAGAGAGTAAAATGATGAGCATAACCGAACTTAGTGGTTTTGCCGTCGAGCCGGACCCGATGACGCAGGCGAAAAGTGACCCCGGGGCCTTCACAAGGTTGTATTTACGTCACTACGATGCGATATTCAGGTATTGTGCACACCGGCTCTTTGAGAGAACCACGGCAGAGGACATCACATCGGAAGTTTTTCTGAAAATGGTGGAGAACTTCCAGACATTTGACGGCAATGAGAAGCAATTCCGGAACTGGCTTTACCGGATAGCGACGAACGCCGTCAACGAACACATCAGAAAGACCACCCGCCGAAGCGCGATATTGACCTGGGTATGGCAGGGGTCGAGTAAAGCAGGCGTCGATGATGGTGCTGCGGCTGACGAGTCGCAGAGTAATCAGGCCGCCATCAAGAAGGCCTTGCTCACGCTAAAGCCGGAAGAACAAGCTATCGTCACAATGCGTTTTTTTGAGAACCTTAAACATGAGGAAATTGCCGAGGTAGTCGGCACAAGCACTGGCACGGTCCGCAGTCAGTTATCGCGGGCAATGGAAAAACTGCGAAAGCATATCTCTTCAGCCCAACTTGATGGGCAGGAGGTGACAATATGAATCCTAATGAAAGAAAATTTGAAGAACTTATGAGCAAGATGACATTCGACGACAAACCGGATTACCGTCACCGCGATAAGCTGGAACAGGAACTGCTGGCTGCTTTTGCACGACGCCAATGGCAACAAGAGAGAAAATCCCGCCAAAACGGGGTTTGGAGAACGATTATGCAAAACAAAATGAGATTAGTCACGGCAGCGGCGGTAATAGCAATCGTGGGCATCGGAAGCTGGGCGATGTTCCATCAAGGCGTAGAAAAACCAATGATGTCTTCCATAGAGATACTGGCAAAGGCACAGGCGGCTGAAAAGTCGCTGTTTGCCAAAACCGGGATTGTGCATTTAGTCAGCGAGATTACGGTTTATCCGACCACAAACAAAGGGGCGGAACTTATCGAAAAACTGGGCGACACAAAGAAATCCTCTGAAGAATGGCACAAAATCAATCGCGAAATTTTTAGTCAGTGGATGGTAAGCTGGCTTCCGATATCTTCGCTAAAGGCCAACGGGTGGCCCGAGACGAACCGAATTAAGCTATCTGAAGGTTCGCAGCAGGCCTATACAATCCAGGACGAGTCGTGGTATGACGCTGCAACGGGACGTTTCACGCGTGTTATGGAAACAGACAGCAACATTATCTTCGCCAACTCCTACGACGGCAGCTTCATATATCAGTCCGAGTCGATGAATAACGGAACGATAAAAATGAAGAGCGAAGCCGTTACGGCGAATTTCAAGGCGCCGGACAATCCGGCTGAATTCCTGGGTTTGACGGCTGGGGTCCAGCAGTGCCTCGATGAAAAATGTCTTCGGCAGCCGGTGCAATCGGTTACAAACGACGTTCTGGCAGACGGGACAAAAGTAACCGTATATAAGGCGGGCTATACCGGCGTAATGGGCGAGCAGTCGAACACGTATTACCTGTTTAAGGTCCGGCAGAGTGACGAAATTGTCGCCGAGATCGAATATATCACAAACGGAAAGCCGCAAATCATCATACGAAGGGTGCTGAGCGAGTCGGTTGAGAAACCGGAGTTTTCGTGGAACCTTGCTGAACTGAGCAACAAAGAGCTGGCCGGTCAAACACCCAGTGCGGTTACTGTGGCCTCTGATGTTGCGACCCCGAATATTTCCGTGCGGGATATGGCAGAGCGGGCCTCGTTTGAGACACATATATTCGCGACTGACCCGAACTGGACACAGCAGCGGATTATTGTGGACGTGCTTGACACGATGAGCGCACCGAAACGGCTGTTCGTGATTATATACAAGGCACAGGACAACCGAGATGTAATACTTGCCCAGTCCGAAACGCACAACAAGTATTTTGCCTCGATAACCAAACAGGTAGAAGCGGCCGGAAAAACGATACAGAAAACCGTTTACCCGAATGGTTACAAGTTATGGGCACAAGCCGGCCCGATGGCATGGTGGACGGACCTGACGCTTCGCAGCTGCGGTATAGAACCGGCAGCAAACCGCAGCGGCTATATCGTTGAGACCCCTTCGGGGACGGCTCTGATAATCGCGGTAAACGGGCAGTTAACTAAAGAAGAACTGGACGGTCTTGTCAACTCGGTGATACCTGCCAAAGATTACCAAGTCAAATAACTCAGACAATTGTAGAAACACACACGCCGTCCCTAAGGGACGGCGTTTTTTATGCGCTTCCTAAAAATGTAATTTTGCCTATACTAAAACACAGAGTGCAATCGTGTTATTAGTGAACGGCGACCGTTAAAAAGGATATTCAACCGGAACCAGATGATAGAAGATGAGATTTTGAAATGGCGTTTCAGGCAAGGCAGCAAGGAGGCGCTTTGCCGCATATACGAGAAGTATCTTGACTATCTGCTGACTTTGGCAGTGGGGTTTGCCAACGACTTCAATACGGCCCAGGACATCGTGCACGACGTATTTGTCCGATTTGCGGCCTCATGGCGGGGTTTCGGTCAAACGGGTAACCTTAAGAGCTATTTGACAACCTGTATAGTGAACCAAGCACGCGACCACATTCGCAGGGCCGGACGCCAGCCGGGCGAATTAAGAGAAGATGTTTTGATTAGTGAGTCGGACTGCCCTGAACAGGCAGTCATAAGCGATGAGCTATCGCAGCGTCTGAACAAAGCTCTCACTGAATTGCCATACGAACAACGTGAGACAGTGGTCCTGCATTTGAAAGGCGGGATGAAATTCAGGGAGATAGCGGCCCTGCAGAGCGTGCCAATCAATACCGTTCAAGGTCGATATCGATACGGATTAGACAAACTGCGGTCAATGTTGAATGATGAGGTGCAAAAATGAGGCCGACAGAGAAAACAGAAAGTTCAGTAAAGAAAATGAATTTTTCAGCCGGTGCCGAATTGCGAAAGCAGATTTTAGATGACGCAATGAAGGCACACGAACAAACAGGAACGCAATCGCCTTTTGAGAAGGCGAATATATGGAGAATTATTATGAAGAGCCGAATAACTAAATTAGCTACGGCGGCTGTAATTATCATAGCCGTTCTTTTAAGTGTTCATATTATGACAGGAACAAGCGCCTATGCACAGGTCATTCAGGAAATCAGAAACGCCCGGACGGTGGTATTTACAATACTCTCACAGAGTAACGAGGGCAACGGTGAAACCATAAAAACAGATATGGCTTATAAGGAGCCAGGTTATCTTCGGACATCGACCGTTGACGGTTATATCTGTATTGGAAATTTCACAAGCGGCAAGATGATATCAATCGTGCCCGGCGGGGGCTATACCATCGGCGATATAAAAAACCTCGGCAAAACCGGTGCGCAGGAGAAGATCGGTTCACAGGGACCCTTTGCATCTATCGAAGCAATGAAGAACCTGCCGGCAAAGGCAGACGAGCACCTTGACCCAAAAGAGATAGACGGCATTGTATGCAGCGGATACAGGGTGAAACAAGGCGACCTCACCACGACAGTATGGCTGGACGTAAAGACCAGCGACCTTGTGCAGGTGGAGCAGAAATACGCAAGCGCTCCAGGAATGAACAGGATAATCAAGAACATCAAGTTCGATATCGAGCTGGACGATTCACTATTCAGTTTGACACCGCCGGCGGGATACAAATCGATGGGCGTCGAGATGAAGAGCGATACTGCCATCCAGACAGAAGAAACGTTCGTCGCCTGGCTGGGATGGTGGGCCAATGGAAATACCGATGAGACGTTCCCCCCGATGGTGGCCGGGACTGAGATGGCTAAGGTCTGTATGGATATGGCCAAACAGGGCAAACTCAAAGGTGCCTCGTGGGATAAAGTTGACCCCAGTCAGATGTTTAATGCGTTGCTCTTCGTGGCTAAACTGCCGAAAGAGAGCAACTGGCGATATGCGGGCAATGGCGTAAAGGTGAACACCCCTGATATGCCGATATTCTGGTATCGCCCCGCCGGCAGCCAGATGTATCGCGTCATCTACGCAGACCTTTCGGTACGCGAGACGACTGAGGACCAGTTGCCTAAGTAATACGCATCCTTTCTAAATACACAAACGCCGTCCCTTAACTTAAAGACGGCGTTTTTTTATAGCCCATTAATGGCTTTGCGAAGCTCGTCACAGACGATTGCGACTTCGTCTTTACTGAGATTGTTATAGAAAGGTAACGCGATGGTCCTTTCGGCAATCTTCTCGGTAATGGGGAAATCGCCCGGCTTGAAGCCAAAACGCTCGACCATAAATGCCTGGAGGTGAACGGGTGTAAAATAGTTGCTGACCTGAATGCCCGCGTCGCGCATTGTCTGCAAAACCATCTCACGATTCTGACGAGTGAACCTGTCAGCGAGACGAACGACAAAAACAAACCAGTTGTTGTCACAGCCGGCTGGTTCGGTCGGCACAACGAGGCGGTCGTCGCCGGCGAGGTTTTCCTGATACCATTTGGCGACCTGTTTGCGTTTGCGTTTGATTTCCTCGATTCTCGAAAGCTGGACAATACCAAGGGCGCAGTTGATGTCACTTAGGCGATAGTTATAGCCCAGCCGGACGTGGCTGAGCCAGCTGCCCCCTGCCGCCCTGCCCTGATTGCGAAGCGAGACACACATATCAGCGAGGCCGTCGTCGTTAGTGAGGATGATGCCGCCCTCGCCGGTAGTGATCTGCTTATTGGGATAAAAGGCGAAGGTGGAAATATCGCCGAAGGTGCCGGCTTTTTTGCCGTTTAACGCGGAACCGAGGGCCTCGCAGCTATCCTCGACAAAGGCAAGTTTGTGCTTGTCGGCGATGCGGCGATATTTATCGAAGTCAGCGGTACTGCCAAAGGCCTCGATGGGAATCATCGCCTTTGTTTTTTTTGTAATCTTCTGCTCTATTTTATTCGGGTCGATGTTCAAAGTTACAGGGTCAATATCAACGAAAACGGGTTTGGCCCCAACCATAAGGACAACGTTCGAAGTGGAGATAAAAGTAAACGGTGTTGTGATTACCTCGTCACCCGGCCCGATACCAAGGGCGAGCATACAGAGATACAGGCCGCTTGTTCCGCTGTTGACGGCCACGGCACGCCTGGTGCCGATATATTCAGCGAAGGCCTGCTCAAACTCGCCCAGCTTTGGGCCAAGCGAAAGATTAGGGCTTTTAAGCACATCGGTTACGGCCTGAATCTCCCTGTCGGTAATATCAGGACGGGACAAAAATATACGCATACACGGCTCCTTACAGCATTAAATGCGGGTTATACGAAAAGACAGATTCTACTGTTCGGACCCGAATTTGCCAAATACTTTCCGCCAGCCGCGGCTTATGGGACGTAGTAATAGAGGCGAAGGCCAATATCAGTAATGCGGTTTGAGAGTGAGGTGGTTGTCCTAAACGGCATACGTATTAAAACCGATAAATGACGTGAAAGCGGCAAAAACCGCTTTAAACGGGGATATAAAAATGGCAAAAGGAAAGAACGTACTAACGACGGGCGACGTGGCGAAGATTTGCAACGTAGCGCCGAGGACCGTGTCGAAATGGTTCGACAGCGGCCAGTTGAAGGGCTACCGGATACCTGGCAGCAAAGACAGGCGGATACCAGTCAACGAGCTGATACGGTTTATGAAGCAGAATAATATGCCGGTGCCCGCGCTTCCGGTCGGCAAGATGCGTGTTGTGATAGTTGACAGCAACACCGAATCGGCATCGAAACTGGCGGAAACGCTGCGGAGCAAATCGGACTACGAAGTGAGCGTCGCCAGGGATAACTTCGAGACGGGAACGGCGGTCCATAAATTTGAGCCGCACGTATTGCTTGTGAACCTGCTGGCGAAAGACATTGACGCGACGGAAATATGCAGGAATATCCGGTCAGACGAAGAACTGCAGACCATAAAGATAATCGCCCTTGTGAACCACCTGGCGGGCGGTGAAGCGGCGGCATTACTGCAAAAAGGGTTTGACGGGTATGTTTCGATGCCCGCGGATGTTTCGGAGGTCGTCAGAAAAATAGAGGAAGCGACCGCCATAATCTATTAGCGGCAGACAATGCTAAAACTAAAAAGAAGCCGCATTACTACCGGCTTCTTTCGTTTTACCTGAAACATACCAAACACAATTTTTTGTTCTTCAAAAAGAACCCGTTTTCCCCTATAATCATCACTGGCAGCGCTCGTAGCTCAGATGGATAGAGCGCCGGTTTCCTAAACCGGAGGTCGTCAGTTCGAATCTGGCCGGGCGCATTGAGTTGTGTTGGTTAGATATGGTGTTTTTTGTGTGAGTTATCGGGAGGAACCAATACCTTAAGAATTGACCGGCGGCAAGGTGAGCGAAGGTATCTGCCCGTTTATTTTTTAACTGCCGGTTCCGGTGCAGCCCGTTTTTTGAAGCTCAACAGCCGTATTTTCAGGTGCGTTTCCGGGCAGTTCGCTGAGCGTCCAGTATAAGTTGAGGACTTTCATCGCTTCAACAAACTTCCTGTAGTCCACAGGTTTCACTATGTAACCGGCCACGCTAAATTTGAAGGTTTCCACTTTATCGCGGTCTTCTTTAGACGTCGTCAGCACAACCACGGGTATCTGTCTCAACTCATTGTCGGCCTTTGCCACATGGAGAAACTCTATGCCGTTCATTTTCGGCATATTCAGGTCGAGCAAAATGACACAGGGCCTTTTGTCGGCATGTGTTTTCAAGTACTCTAACGCTTCTTCGCCGTTGGTTACCCGGACCAGTTCGTTATTGACCTTAAGCTCGGCAAACGCACGTTTGACGGTCATAGCGTCCACACTATCGTCTTCAGCAAGCAGTATCGGTCTCAGATTTCGCATTTTTGACTCCTGCACATAATTTCTCTGTTACGCATAAAACCTGCTGGCATTATCGGCGCAAACTACGGCTGATTTCAGAAGAAAACCACTATTTTCAAGGCAGGACAAAACTTTTTTGAGAGCCGGGCCGTATATGTTCAACATAAAAATGTCCAGCGGGAACACCCCCTAATTATGGGACCCAGCAATTCCGCTTGTCAGGAGCAGACAACATTTTCGAGCTTAACGTCTTTATACTCAAGATCGCCGCCCGGCAGCTCGCTGAGCGTCCAGTAAAGATTAAGGATTCTCATTGCCTCAACGAATCCTTTGTAATCGACGGGTTTGACTATGTAGCCGGCAGCACTGTGATTGAAGCATTCAAATCTATCCTGGTCGGCTTTGGAGGTGGTGAGCACAACTACGGGAATGCATTTCAATCTGTCATCGGCTTTTGCGATTTTGAGGAATTCAATGCCATTCATCTTGGGCATATTCAGGTCCAGAAGGATTACGCACGGCTCGGCGTTGGCGCTATCCTGCAGGTACTCCAGCGCATGTTCGCCGTTGGTCGCGCGAACGAGAGGATTAGTGACATTAAGGTCCTTAAACGCTCTTTTCACCGTCATAGCATCAACGGTGTCGTCCTCCACAAGGAGAATCGGCTTAAAACTGCGCATCCTGCTCAACCCCCAATAAAAAGCCCCGGAAAAGCTCTTCCTGCGTGCCAGTTCATCATGGCACATAAAAGGACTTCACAAATACTATCGACGTAACAAACAGGGAGTTTGATAAGGAAAACCCTCTTTCGGGCACGGAATATTACTTATATATCTCGGATATTTTGGCATGCTCACTGACAAAAGCTGTCACAGAGGCACCTATATCGCCACTGATGCCTGTTTATAGGACCTTCAAATCGGAAACAAAGGCGGCTTTCGCTGTGAGGTTAAGCTTGCTACAGGACGACTCTGCTAAAGGCAGAAAAATAAATCGGCAGCAAGCCAATTATAGAGCCGTTGGTTTACACAGATTTTTATCGCTGGCGGCAACCCGGCCACATATTTTACATACGAATTTGGCGTTTTTCACAAGGGCTTTGTATTCCCTGGGGTTGCTTATCTGATAGCCGAGGTTGTTCAAATAACAAAGGTGTTTGTTGTGGCCGGCGTGCGGCAGACTTGTCTTTGCCATTGTATTTATCTCCGTAAAAAAGTCAGTGCGTTAATCCTTTATTCTTTGGGTTTATGAATTATAGCAAACATCAGCACAATAAAAAGCACAATCGCGGAAACATACTGAACGAGCCGCGGCATCATCCAGCCATGATGAGCAGTATGAGCAAATGTAACACCGGTGATAACATAATCGAGAACGATGCCGCTTAGCAATGCGCATCCGGCAACGGCAGCGAGATAAGTAATTGCCGTAGCCCTGCCCATAATCTTCCAAATTGTAACAATGGACGCGGCGTTTGTAGCTGGGCCTGTCATCAGGAAAACCAAAGCGGCCCCAGGACTCACACCCTTCAACATCAGCGCGGCCGCAATGGGGACCGAAGCGGTTGCGCAAACATACATCGGTATTCCTATAAGCATCATTACGAACATCGGTAAAATACCTGTTCCGAGTTTGTCCGCGAAGAAGCCATCAGGTACAAGGGCGGAAATAAAGGCGGCGACAACCAGGCCGAGCAGCATCGCCCTGCCGATATCGCGGGGAAGCGTGATAAAGCCGTATCTGAACATTCGCGTAAAAGGATTACTTTTGTGCCCGCCGGAACAACATTCATCCTCGCAACTCTGATTTTGTTGTGAACCGTTTTCGAGAGAATCTCCGAAGATATCGACCATAACGCCGCCAACTATGCCGGTAACAAACGCCGCTATCGGTCTGAATATAGCGAAGACCGGGCCAAGCAAGGCATACGTGACAAAAATACTGTCAACGCCTGTTTGCGGAGTCGAGAGCAAAAATGACACAGCCGCCCCCCTGCTCGCGCCGTGCTTGCGAAGCGACATTGTTACGGGGATGACGCTGCACGAGCACAAAGGCAAAGGCACACCCAAAAGAGACGCCTTTATAACAGGCCAAAGCCCCCTGCCGCCGAGATGTTTTTCAACAAGCTGCTTCGATACAAGGACACTAAGCAACCCCGCCATAAAAAAACCGAACAACAAATATGGCGACATCTCAAGAACTGTATTCCAAAAGCCTATCGCTATGGATTTAACGAACTCTGTCATATATTCACTCCGGCTCAGGCCGGCCTATTAACCGATATTTGTTCAACCTTGTTGACACCGCCATTAAGGCCTATCGTAACATCCTCGAACATCATTTCAACTCCGGCTTTTGCTAATGCCTCTTGCGCGATTCGAGTCAGGCCATGACAACATGGCACTTCCATATGTACTACGCTGAGGGACTTGAGTTTGTTGGCCCGCAGGATATCAGCGAGCTTTTCGATGTAGAAACGGGCATCGTCAAGTTTGGGACATCCAATTACAATACTGCTGCCTCTAAGAAACCTGCTGTGGAAATCGCCCATCGTAAAAGGGACGCAGTCCGCGACGAGCAGCAGGCGCGCATCCGCGAAATATGGTGCGTGCGGGGAAACAAGTTTAAGCTGAACGGGCCACTGTGTCAGTTGCGACGTGACATCACCTGTCTGGGAATCGATTTTTTCGGCGGTGTTTCGCAGTTGCGAGGGCGACATACCGGGACACATAAACGGCATCGGTTGCGGTTGTTCTATCTGGCTGAGATGCTCTTTTGTCGCTTCCTCGTCAAAGGGTTTGGCTTCCCGCTGCGTAATCTTAATCGCGTTTTGCGGACAGTGCCCGATACAAGCGCCAAGGCCGTCGCAATAGGTCTCACTGACCAATTTTGCTTTGCCGTCGATTATCTTTATTGCGCCTTCCGCGCAGGCTTTAGCGCAAAGGCCGCAACCATTGCATTTTTCTTCGTCTATAACGATTATATTTCGCAAGGCCATAGTGCCTCCTTTATTTAGCTCCGAGTATCGCTTTTAAATCCTCATCCACAGAACTAACTGGTGCGATATTGAACTTTTCAACCAGAACATTAAGGGCAGCAGGGCTGACGAACGCGGGCAGCGACGGACCGAGCTTGATATTCTTTATGCCCAGATGCAGCAGCGTAAGAAGGATTACAACCGCTTTTTGCTCATACCAGGACAAGACAAACGACAACGGCAGGTCGTTTACGCCGCATTTGAAGGCCCCTGCCAGGGCGACGGCTATCTGAATCGCGGAGTAGGCGTCATTGCACTGGCCACAGTCGAGCAGGCGAGGTATGCCGTCGATATCGCCGAAATCGAGCTTGTTAAAACGATACTTGCCGCAGGCCAGTGTTAGGATGACGCAATCGTTGGGGACATTCTGGGCAAATTCGGTGAAGTAGTTTCTTCCCGGTTTTGCGCCGTCGCAACCGCCGATGAGAAAGAAGTGCCTGATTTTGCCGGCTTTTACCGCATCGATTACCCTGCCCGCAACGCTCATAACCGTATTGCGAGCGAAACCGATAGTTATGGATTTCGCCGGGGCATCCTCTGCAAATCCCGGTGCGGCCAAAGCGGCTTTTATGACAGGAGTAAAATCTCTGTTTGAGATATGAGTTACGCCAGCCCAGCCAACAACGCCGGAGGTAAAGATTCTCGATTTGTAACTGTCTTTGGGTTTTTGCAGGCAGTTGGTGGTCATCAGGATTGCGCCGGGGAAGGCGTCGAATTCATCCCGCTGGTTCTGCCATGCGCCGCCATAGTTGCCGACGAGGTGCTTGTATTTTTTCAGACCCGGATAAGCATTGCAGGGCAACATCTCGCCGTGCGTGTAAATGTTGATGCCTTTACCCTGGGTTTGTTTGAGCAATTCTTCGAGGTCTTTGAGGTCGTGACCTGAGACGACGATGCACTTGCCTTTGACGGGGGTAACGCGGACCTGTGTCGGCTCTGGATGGCCATAAGCGCCTGTGTTACCCGCATCGAGCAATTCCATCGCTTTGAGATTAACTTCGCCTACCGCGAGAGCGGTCTGAAGAAGTTCGCCAATATCGGTCGGCTTCTGAGTAAGCCTGTCGAGTGTTTTGTGAATAAACGCGTAAACCGCATCATCTTCTTTTCCGAGAATCTGGGCATGGTCGGCATACGCGGCAAGCCCTTTGAGTCCATAAACAATCAACTCCTGCAGACCGGCGACATCGGGGCCAAGCTCGTTGATCTTATCCTGTACGCCGACAAGGGTGCCGGTTTCAACCAGTGCCTCCAAATCGTCGAGATTAGTCCACCACCGGGTTTCGCAGGGAAACTGTTCGGCATTTTTACCGGAGCGTTTGCAGGCGGCTTCGTAAAGTGATTTGGCCCTTTCTTTTATTGAGGCCGCTTCTCTCAGCAGTACCTGAAAACGAGCGGGGTCAAAATCGACGTTGGTAAGCGTGCTGAATAACGCCTTGACCGTGAAAACGTTTACGGCTTTATCGACATTGCCCAATTGCCTTGCGCGATTAGCATAGCGTGAAATGTCCTTTAACGCATAAACCAAAAGGTCCTGCAGGGCCGCCGTGGTCGGCTCTTTGCCGCAAACCCCTAAAACGGTGCATCCTGCGCCTTTGGCCGTTTGTTCACACTGATAACAAAACATACTCATAAACTATCTCCTTAAAACTCGCTTCGGTTTATTATTGCTGTTTATTACCTCATCATGCCCGAATCATAGTAAGCAGCATTTTGAATTTTCCGTCGGAAGCAACGACATGAGGGATATTCGCGGGCATAATTATCAACTCGCCAGCGGAAACGGCTGTCTGTTTGCCTCCGATGGTTAATAACGCCCTGCCATCAAGCACATGCACAACCGCGTCATACGGCGCAGTATGTTCACTCAGTCCCTGCCCCTCGTCAAAGGCAAACAGGGTAAGCGTTGCGACGGGCTTATCTATTATGGTTTTACTAACTACCGAGTCGTCGGCGTAATCAATAAGTTTCGCCAAGACCACCGGTTTCGCAAGACAGGTTTCCAGAACAGATAAATTGCGTTTCTTTTCGTTCATTTTCCGCTCCTGCCACGTTTGTTTTTTGCCGGCTTTTTACCGTCGTTTGTATCCACTAACTGCCTCAAAGTAAGACCGTCAAGAAACTCGTTGATTTTGCCCTGAAGGCGAGTTAATTCAGGACTGATTGTGCACCGGCACGAAAGCCGGCAAAGTTTGCAATTATTGAGCCGGACAGGCCCCTGAATGATTTCGACCAGTCGGCGAACGGTTATCTTCGACGGGTTTTTGCAAAGCATAAACCCGCCCGAAGGTCCCAGTTCGCTTTTTACAATCCCGGCTTTATGAAGCCGCTGCATAAGTTTGCAGGCAAGCTGATACGGTATTTGCTGCCTGTCCGCAATTTCTTTTGTTGAAACCGGCTCGCCATTGAATCTGCCTGCCAGCTCCACAGCGGCCCTTAACGCGTAATCCGTATTTCGCCTGATAATATCCATAGTTTCCTTAAGATTAATAACTATAGGACTAATATAGTCCTATTTAATACTGACGTCAACATAAAATGTTCGTTTTTTTAATAAATTTTTCGGCTCAAAACCAAAGCCGGGTTTCACTCCGATACATTAATCTCGCCTGCAGATGAAATACGAATCTGTTTTTTGAGACCCTTCGATGAATCGAAACGGTATTCGCCCGCGCCTTTAAGAACTACACTGTTACCCGCAACGGTAATCTCGATATTTTCATTTGGTAATTTCTGGTGAATGACGTTAGCCAGAAGCAATGCCTTTTCGAGGCCATCGCCCCTGCGGTAATTTGCGACCTCATCAGGCTGGGCGAGACGTTTGCCGTCGTATATCGAAATACCGTCCATTTTTCGCAGAAGCTCATAAACAGCATCGGGGGGCATCGACTTGGCCATCTCCAGCGAGACAGGATTTCGCTCAATAACAGCTTTAAGGAAAGGTATCCAGTCGCAGGTCTCCATATCACGATAGGCGTAAAATGCAAGGTCGGCGGTGGCACTTTGGCCGCGGAGGTTTTGCAGGTAATCGATAATTTTGTCCCGTGTCCAGTCAACGCCGATTTCAATCACTGGTGCCGGCAGATAATCTTTTTCGGGCGATGGCAATTTCGGCTCACAATAAACAAAGTCAGCAAGCCCATCGACAAACTTTTTAACCTCTGGCATAAACGGCTGGAGAAGGCCGGTTATAGCCGCCCTGCCTTCGGCGGTACGAACGTCAATTTTCTTTTTGGTGATAAAATCACATATAAAATCACAGCGGGCTCTGCCCGGAATCTCGAATTGGACAAAATCATCGTCGGCAACCTCGGCGAGGAGTTTTTCGTGCGTGCTGTCGGCAATGCGATAATCGCTGCCGTGTTCGTAACTGAACAACGTTTCGGCCTTCAAAAATTGCGGATGGCCGTGGCAGTCCCTGCAAAGCTGGAAGTATTTCTGATATGACGAATTGCTCCTGAGATAGTTGGCGAAAACAACCAGCGAAAGCTCACTGGACAGATATGAGCCAAGCTGTTTTACGAAATACCCGTAAACATCCGGTTTTATCGTGGCATCCTTATAGAAACAATGTATATAGCCGGAAGGATGGGCAACGATTGTTACGTTTTCGTTGCGAAGCGCACGCTGGGCTTTTCCTGAGATTTCGGTGCCGTTGAACCACATCGGCTTGGTCACGAGGCGCCGGTTATTGGTCAGGACGCCGTCGCGGATATCGATGAAATTCTGCGAATGCAACGGCGTGAGTATCGCGTAGATATTCTCAAGCGGTATGCCGCAGACGATAAACGCCGCGGCGGCGTAAAGCGCAGATAACGAAACGCACTCGCCGGCTTTTTGGGAATAATTGGATTTATGAATAAAGGCCTCCATCGCCTCGACGGTTTCGGTTTTCCAATAGGGAATTACATCAGTATCATATTTATCCAGGCCAAAGTGCTTTCGTATATCGACGTCGAAATAATATTTGTCACCCTCGTAGCCGAAGAGGCCGTTGCTTCTGGCGACGTCATCGGGCGAAACGTATTTGGCAAATCGCTTCAGCTCTCTCGATTTGCTCGTCAGTCCCCAGGTTTCCAAATCGAGGTTGAAGTCGTATTCGTCCATTATGAACTGGCGTAATCGCAAAAGTTTTTTGAAGCTATCCTTGCCTTCGAGTTTTTTAAAGCAGTCCTCTTCACGCCACTTCCAGACAAGCGGACTCATTATATTGGCGAAAATCAGCGCGTAGAACAACTCCGGGAACACAAAAACTTCCATATCCGAAAGTGTTACGGCCGAGCTGTATTTTTCGAGGTCTTCGGGTTTAATCTTCGTAATTACCAATCCTTCCTGTTTAGGCACCACGGAAGTAATTCGCAAATATTACACTGGTCCCGGCGTTTGCCCGTGCAATCTTCGAGAATGCCTATGCGTGAAAGAGCAAAATCGTATTTTACGGGGTCATCCGGCAAAATACGGGCAAAGTTGCGCGTTATATCAATAGCAGTCTTCAACGAAACGTTTTTATGACTGTGAAAGCCAAGAATCCTGCAAAGCCGGGCGATATGAACATCGACGGGGGCAATCAGCTTCGATTTATCGACCGAGCGCCAAAGGCCCGCGTCAACATCGTCTTTGCGAACCATCCAGCGGAGAAAAAGATTGAGCCGTTTGGCCGCCCCGCCCAGACCGGGCCCCGCGAGAAGAAAGGCGAGCCCTTTGGATTTACGCCCCTGATGTGTCATACGATACTTATCTAAAAGCGAATCGCAAAAACGCATCAGGGCTAAAATGGTATTCTCCTGCGCGGCGTCATAGCCAAGCAGGAAATATTTTTCGATACTGCCATATTCAACAAGCACACCTTTCAGCAGGGTCAGCAGGTCGGATATGTCATCGCCAGTATTGAAACGATGCTTGAAACCTTCAAACGATGCCCGGTTTTTATTCGTGAAATTGAGCACAAATTTATGAGGGCTGCTGCCCATCTTTCCAAGCAGATTATTCAAATCATTCTGGATTTGCTCGACTCTGCCATAAGCGAGGCAGGCGGACAGGAGGCCGACTATCTCCATATCCGCATGGTTACTGTATCGGTAAACAAATTGCAGCGGGTCGGGCCTGATTAACTCTTTACGGTTGTATTTTTCATAAAGCCCTTCGAACAATGTTTTTAGTTTTTCGGGCTTTGCAGCAGAAGCATCAGCCGGTAAATTAGTAATCACTGTTTTCATTAACTAATGACTCCTGCGATTAGCCGGCGGCCCGGAATTTTCCTATGAGCATTCGTAATCGATTCAAATCGGGTTCTCTCTCAAACAGCGGACGATTGTCCTGCTGATAAATCCCAACATTATCCTCGAATGCGCTCTTGTTGGGGTTGATATAAAAAATACCCAGCGGCAGTTTGTCCGTTTCGAGCGCCCTTTTGAAGGCAGCCGAACGGTCAAGCGGGTTGTAAGAATCCTCAAGATAATAAGTGTGCTCTTTGAACCACTGCCAGGTGTTTATTTTGTTGAAAGTAACGCAGGGCTGGAATATATCGACCAAGGCATAACCTTTGTGTGTAATCGCCTTTTTGAGAATTTCTTTGGTTTTTTCAGCATCGCCAATAAACGCTCTTGCGACAAAACCGGCATCGAGAGCAATCGCAACAGCCAACGGGTTAAACGGCTCAAGCATAACACCCGCGACCTGGACGGGGGTCTTGAAACCAAGCGGGCTGGTCGGCGAGGCCTGTCCTTTGGTAAGGCCGTAAACCATATTGTTGTGAACGATATTTGTGATGCCGGGATTTCGCCTGATGGTGTGAATGAAGTGATTGCCGCCCTCGCCATACATATCGCCGTCCCCGCTTTCGGCGATGACGGTCATCGAGGGATTGGCCGCTTTAATTGCGGTAGCGGGCGGGAGGGCGCGACCATGCAGACCGTTGAAAAAATTCGTCCTTAGGTAATGCGGAATCTTTGCCGCCTGCCCTATGCCGGAAACCATAACAAGTTTTTCGGGAGCGATATCAAGCTCGGCAAGGACTTTTTTGAGCACGTTGAGAATGCCGTAATCGCCGCAGCCCGGACACCAGGCAACATCAATATCGCCCATATCAAAAACATTCGTATCCATAAAAACCTCACTTCAGAATTTTTTTCAACGCGACAGTTACTTCCTCGACTGAAAATTGCAGGCCGCTGTATTTCAGGATTCTATCTTTAATATCGAAGCCCGCATGTAATTTTATCAACTTGGCAAACTGGGCGGTGGCGTTGCCCTCGACGATAACAACCCGTTTTGCCTTAGACAGATAATCCGCAGTTTGCGGATGCAGCGGATAAATCTGGCTGTAATGCAAAAGAGAAGTATCGGATTTACCTAAAAGCTCAATCGCCTCTTTGACGACGGGATAGGTCGAACCCCAGCAGACAACGAGATTCTTGTATTTGCAATTGGGATAAAGCTGCGGCTCGACAATCTCCGCCTTGGCGGATTCAAGCTTTCGCAGGCGTTTATCGACCATTCTTGTTCTAAGTCCCAAATCTTCCGTTATATGCCCTTCGGCATCGTGCTCGTCGCTGTCAACGCAGACCAAACCATCGCCGAAGCCGGGAATGCCGCGGGGCGATATGCCGGTGGGGGTCATCTCGTAGCGTTTGTAACCGGCTGCGGTTTTGACAACGTATTTTTCGACTTTGACCTTCGACACATCAAAGGCAGCGGTATTGTAATAAGAATCAACAAGATACTGGTCGCTCAGAATAAAGACCGGCATCTGGAATTTGTCGGCAAGATTAAACGCGCAGGCGGTAAGATAAAACGCCTGCTCAAGCGTGCCCGGCGTAAAAATAATTCTGGGAAACTCGCCGTGTCCTGCGTAAAGCGCAAGCTCGATATCGGCCTGCTCGGTTCGAGTGGGTAACCCGGTAGCGGGCGCGGGTCTTTGGCCAAGATGAATAACAATCGGCGATTCGAGCATACCAGCCAAACTCACGCCCTCGACCATCAGGGCAAAGCCCCCTCCCGACGTCGTAACCATCGCACGGGCACCGGAATACCAGGCGCCAATCGCCATATTTATCGCTGCGATTTCGTCTTCGGCCTGTTCGACGATTATGCCCGAATCCCGCCCGTGTTTTGCCATAAAACTCAGCACGGACGTCGAGGGCGTCATCGGGTACGAGGCAACAAAATTGCACCCCCCCGCCATAGCGCCAAGCCCTATTGAATCGCCGCCGCTCGGTATAATCTGGTCTTTAACGCCTGCATCAGGACTCATATTTATTTTGATGCCGGCTCTGACCGCCACATTCTCAGCAAGCCGAAAGCCGGCCTGGGCGGCTTTAACGTTGTTCGAAACAACATCTGCGGCCTTTGTGGAAAACGACCGCTTTACGTATTCGCAGATATCGTCGAGTTTCATTCCGAGCAAGCCGGCCAATGTCCCCGTAGCGACGACGTTGGAGTAAATTTTGTTGCCGAGGTCGTTGGCGATTTTAGTAAACGGCGTCTCGACGAATTTGAATTTTGCCCCGGAGACCTCATCGCCCAGCAATTCCGCTTCGCCTATAACCACGGTATCTGCGGAAATCCTATCTCGCAGGTGCGATATTGCGCCTTTGTTCAACGGCACAAGAATATCTATACGGTCAACATAAGCGGATACCGGCCTGGAGCTGACGCGAATTTCGGTGGAGTTATTGCCGCCGCGGACGCGGGACATATATTCCTTTGTAGCGAAGACGTTATAGCCAGCAAGTTTCAGCATGCCGGTCAGAATGCCCTCGACCGTTTGTATGCCCATTCCCGCCTGGCCACACAAAACTATTGAAACACCATCAGCCCCGACAGATTTACCCTTTGCCATATCCGTACCCGCCCGTTTTCGACTATCACCAATCAATACTTTTCGAGATGATGGAACTCCGCGTTTTCCAGCCACGTCTGAGGCCTGGAAACGAACTCGATTATATTTTCGAGAAGGAAGTAATGCTTGTTTTCTTCTTCCGCCAGCGTATTAAATATCGCCTTATGACTTGGGTTTTCTGATTCCTGCGCTTTCTGGCGGTAGAAAGAACGGCTGTCTTTTTCTATGTCCTGCGCCTTTTTGTAAAGGTCAATCTGGCTGTCGCCGAACTTGAACTTTTCTTTGCTCTGCCTCATCTTCGCAAAAATCGTTTTGGCATTGGTCAGCAATATAGTATCCGCGACTTCGACAGAGACACCCTCCTTCATTTTCGAGACAACCTCAACATGACCGTGCTCCTCGTCGGCAAGCATAGTAAGGATGCTGATAAGCCCCTTGTGCGGCGCCTGCTGAGCCAACTGGCGATAGTACTGTTCGGAAAACTGCTCTTTTTCTATAGCGAATTCAAATATGTTCATCGTTTATTTCTCCAAACAGAACCGTTCATATCTCAGACAAGGGCCGCCATTTCCTGCCGTCTGATTCGATAAGCCGGTCGGCCTGTAAAAAGCTTTCGGAACCCGCACGGTATTCATAAGGCATCGACGACTTATCTTCCCACATTTTCAGGACCGGCTCAAGCAAACTCCAGGAAATCTTCACATCATCCTGCCTGGTAAAAAGCGTCTGGTCGCCGAGCATACAATCCAGAAGCAATCGCTGATAAGCGTCAGGCGGCTCGCCGCCGAAGACCTCGGCATAACTGAATTTCATTCTGAGCGTCCCAATACAGACCTTCGAACCGGGACGCTTGGCCTGGAAGCTCAGCGAGATTCCCTCCTCCGGCTGAATGTGCATCACCAGCGTATTGGCGGGCAAATCAGGCAGCCCCGCGGAAACGAACATCGAATGAGGAATCTTTTTGAACGTGATAGCAATCTCCGTGTCTTTTCTCGCCAGACGTTTGCCGGTCCTGAGATAAAAAGGCACATCCTGCC
This sequence comes from Phycisphaerales bacterium, assembly GCA_003141275.1. GTDB lineage: Bacteria > Planctomycetota > Phycisphaerae > Sedimentisphaerales > Anaerobacaceae > Fen-1362. Next base: position 14,894 of record PLLM01000040.1, on the reverse strand, counting down.
ATCGCCAGTTATCCACGAACAATCTCGCGGCAACATATGTCTCCGTCGTGGAAACGGCATCGACCTTCGGCTCATGTCGATAACCGCAAACTTTTTGGCCGTCAATCCGGCCGGCTGTATATTGCCCCCTGACAAAATCGGAGTTTACGCCTTGCGAGGTCAAAGGCCTGATACACCGCAGCAGTTTGACTTTTTCGTCACGAACGTGGTCGGCCTCAAACGAGGGGGGCGGTTCCATCGCCACCAGGGCAAGCATACCTAACATATGATTCTGAAACATATCACGCAAAGCGCCTGCATTATCGTAATATCCGCCGCGATGCTCGACACCCACCGATTCGGCTATCGTAATCTGGACGTGGTCGATAAAATTGCGATTCCACACCGGCTCAAAAATTGTATTGGCAAACCTGAACATCAGTATATTCTGGACCGTCTCTTTTCCCAGATAATGGTCGATGCGGTATATTTGCCGTTCGCCGAAATGCCTGTGAATGGTCTGGTTAAGGTCATCGGCGCTTTTTAAATCTCTACCGAATGGTTTTTCGACAACCACGCGAATCCGTTCGCACCCTGGTTTGCCTGGACAGGAAAGCCCCGCTTTATCGAGTCCTTCCACTATTGTCCCATACAGCAACGGCGGCACGGCAAGATAAAAGATGCGACCGCCTTCGACGTTGTGCTCGCCGTCGAGCTGAGATATTTTCGCGGCAATAGATTTGTAAAATGACTCCTGTTCGTAATCGCCGACAATATAATAAACCTTGTCTGTAAAACGCCTCAGCAAATCTGAGGGGACATCTCCGAGGGATTCCCGTATGCAATCGCCAACATCGGTCCTGTACTGCTCATCGGAAAAGCTGCTTCTGCTACAGCCCACAAGGTAAAAATTCTCATTGAGCAAACCACGCCTTAAAAGCTCAAAGACACTGCTGAGCAATTTGCGACGGACCAGGTCGCCAGAGGCCCCGAATACAACTATACCACAAGGAGGAGCATTAACCTCCGCACAGGCGATTTCCTGGGGTAAAACTGTCGGACAAATATCACTCATGACAAAGGCCCGTCAAAATAACGATGACGGCTGTACCGCCGGCGTCCCAGCGGAGAAATCAGCCCTCGACCGGTTCAAACTCATCTTTTCCTGCGCCGCAGTCCGGGCAAACCCAGTCAGCGGGCAAATTCTCAAAACTCGTCCCCGGCTTGACGCCGTTATCAGGGTCGCCCACCGCCGGGTCATAAATATAGCTGCACATAATACATCTGTACTTCTTCATCGTTTTTACTCCTTCAGCCGCCTGAGATTTATGTTCAATATAAGTAGCCGCAGACTTGGGCGTTTTGCCGTGCTTGACATCGCGATAATAGGCATAAGTCATTGGATAACCTTTGCCTTCGAGCGATTCGCAGGCAACTATTTTGCCTATAAAAAGCGTGTGGCTTCCGACGTCAACGCTTTGCGTCAACTCCGCTTCAAGAAACCCAACGGTATTATCAAGGATTATCGGCGAACCCGTCGTGCCGAGGCGATATTTCACCTGTTCAAGCTTGTTTATGTCCCTGCCTGTCCTGAAGCCGAATTTGCCGATGAAGGGTATCGGCGCCGCTTCGGAAAGGATTGAAACGGCAAAAACCCTGCTTGCGCCGATGAGCTGGTGCGTCAGACACTGTTTGTTGACACTTACCGCCACCACAGGCGGGTCGGGCGTTAACTGGAACACCGTATTGACGATACACCCGTTGAGTTTACCTTCCCCTTTCGAGGCGATAATACACATCCCATAGCTAAGTTTGAACAACGATTCCAAATCAAGCATCGTTCGGCTTCCTGCCTCTCCGGCGTAAGTCAAACCGGTCTCGACCCGTATTACGGCAATTGTGTCAGCTGCGTCTTCAGTATTGCCAAATGGCCAAGTTCTTCCGAAATAATCGTATCGACTTTATCCCTGCCCATGGCGGAGACAATTTCTTTGAGGGCGGTATAGAACACAATCGAGTTTTTTTCGGCGTTGACGGCTATCTCAAATATCTCTCTTATCGTTTCGTTACCGGACAGTTTGGTCAGCCGGTCCTTTTTGCCTTCGATACCGTGATTGGAGGCCATCGCCTGCAAATAAAAAGCCGCCTCGTTGTCCGGGTCAAAATTTGTCGGCTCTTTATCAGAGGCATCAAGCTGTTTTCTCATTTCCTGGAATATTTTGAGATGGCCATCTTCCATCACCGCCAAATTCACAAACGTTTTCTGGGTCGCCTTGTCGCCGGTCTTGCGGGCGGCCTCACGATAAAAGCTTGCGCCGTTTTTTTCTATTTGCTCGGCCATTTCAAAAATTTCGTCCAGGTTGAAACTTATCGCCATTTATCAATCTCCTTACTTTGCGGCCCCGCGTTTGCCAGATTCCTTTCCGAGCATATACATCGAGCCGGTTACTTTCCTTCCCACAGACCATGAATGTTGCAATGTTCACGAGCCGTTACATTGGTCGCTTTAATGTTAAAAATCGCCTCGGGCGCAACGCCCGGTTTGAGGAACTGGCGATATACTTTACCATCCGCGAGAAGCTCAATCCATTCAATATAATGCTTTTCCTCCATCGGGTGAGGAACACTACCAACCTTAACCTTGAAGCCGTCGGGGAGTTTCTCGATTACCGGCACGTGTTTTTCCTTCGAGGCGTCAACTGTATTGACAACCAGTTTTACCATCGGCTGTTCGCAGCAGACCATTTTTCCCTTGCCCCCTCGCAGCACCTCAACTATATCGCCGCATGTTTTGCACTCGTAAACTTCCAATCTCTCAGCCATTGTAAACCCCTTTCACATAAAATTGAATTGGCTTCTTCCGTTTCTTTATCCCGCTATCATTAACTATTTAAGCACTCCGATTTCCCGGTGTTTGGCTGCGATTTTTTCCGCCAGCAGGTCCAACGCGACAAAATCCTTGTCCGTCGCCACACCTTTCGTTATCACCGGCTCTATGACCTCAACTTTCAGATTGCCCAGCATTCCGGATAACTGCTCGACCATTTTGCCAGCCCAGCCAAAAGAACCAATAATCGAAACAAATCTCGTCTTTGGCCGAAGCGCATTTGCCAGCATCGTCGCATATGCAGCCGTGGGATGTGGGCCGACAAGAAACGTGGGCGAACCGATAACTACCGTAGCCGCATCCACAAGCGCCATCGCCAGTTCGCCTATATCCACACCAGTCAGATTAAACTGCCTGACCTTTATACCTCGCTCGGCCAGCGCGTCAACAATATGCTCAACCATCTCACGCGTGCTGTCGTGCATCGAGACGTACGCCACTACCACTTCATTTTTCACCTCGTCGCTGACCCAGTCCTTGTAGGCGTCGATTATAAATTTAGGCCTTTGATAAACTGGGCCGTGACTTGGCGCAATTATCTGAATATCAAGCGATTCGAGCTTCTTGAGATTGTTTTTTATCGGAGTCCTGAACGGCATCATAATCTCAGCGTAATACCGTTTCGCACATTCATAAACCATCGACTCATTTTCCACAAACAAGCTGCTTGTCGCCAGGTGCGAGCCAAAGAAATCACAGGGGAAGAGGATTTTGTCCTCCGCGAGATAAGTGCCCATCGTTTCGGGCCAGTGCACCCATGGGATAAAAACAAACTTAAGCGTCTTATCGCCCAGCGACAATTCCTGCCCATCCTCGACAACAATGAATTTGTCGTCCTCTATGCGCAAAAGATCCATCAGCATCGCCTTGCACTTGGCATTTGTGACGACTTTCGCTTCGGGATAAAGCAACAGCACGTCGGGTATCGAGCCGGAATGGTCCTGCTCGGCGTGATGGGCGACAACGTAATCGATTCGTTCGACTCCCGTACCGGCGAGATTCTCCAGCAAAACGTGCGTCTTTTTCGGGTCAACCGTGTCCAGCAGAGCTGTTTTTTCGCTGCCCTTTATCAGGTAGGCGTTGTAGCTGGTGCCGTCGGGCAGCGGAATCAATTCATCGAACAGCCGTCTGTCCCAGTCGATAGCCCCTACCGCATATACGTTGGGTTTAATCTCATTGGTCATAAGTCAAAATCCTTTTAGCGATGTCCTTACAACTCTTTGACTGCCTTCAATACCGCATCGTAATCCGGCTCAGTGGCAATCTCAGGCACTATTTGAAGGTGGCGTACAACGCCCTTCTTATCAACAACGAATACCGCCCTGGCCAGCAGCCGCAAGTCCTTTATCAACACTCCATACGCCCTGCCGAACGAGGCGTCGCGATGGTCCGACAGCGTCTGAACGTTTTTTATGCCTGCCGCCCCGCACCAACGCTTTTGCGCAAACGGCAAATCCATACTGATTGTCAGCACCACAACGTCGCCGCCGAGCTGGGCCGCCTTCTCATTAAACTTGCGGGTCTCCAAATCGCAGACCGCGGTGTCTAACGACGGCACAGACGCGATGATACAGACCTTGCCGGCAAAAGACGACAACTTAACCGGCGACAAATCGTTTGCCGTAACTTCAAAATCAGGCGCTTTTTGTCCCACTTTTACCGCCTGACCGACAAGGGTAACCGGCTTACCCTTCATCGTAACCAAACCTGTCCGTTCTTCCATAATGTTCTCCCTGCATCCTGTAAACAGTAACGCCATCGATGCAACAAATCCAAAAACACATATTTTTACCCATCTTTTACTCATAATTAACTTCTCCAACAACCGGGATATCGGCCAGGTTTGATCCCGGTTTCGGGGACCAAACATGGCCTCGCTTCTTTGCCCCTCACTGTCATCAGAATATAGTAACGAGCAAAATGTTACTATAAGCAAATCCCCTATTTTATGATGGGAGGTTGCCTATGTGTCCTCAATAATTAACCGCCTCAAGCTCAAAGTGCGCCTTCGGATGCGCACAGGCAGGGCAGGAATCAGGCGGCTCAGTCCCCTCGTGAACGTATCCGCAGTTTCTGCAAACCCATCTGACGGGTTTTGACCTTTTGAACACAACTCCTTCGGTTATGTTTTTGGCAAGCGCCACGTAACGCTGCTCATGTCTTTTTTCCGCAACAGCTATGTTCCTGAAGACATTCGCTATCGTCGGGAATCCTTCCTTTTCCGCGGTCTTCGCAAATTCCGGGTACATAATGGTATTCTCATAATGTTCGCCGCCGGCCGCCTCCTTGAGGTTCTCCAGTGTATTGCCTATGGCTCCGGCCGGATAGGCCGCGGTAATTTCTACCTCGCCGCCCTCAAGAAACTTGAACTCTCTTTTGGCATGCTCCTTTTCCTGGTTGGCGGTCTCCTCGAAAATGGCCGCTATCTGTTCATAGCCCTCTTTCCTGGCCTGACTCGCGAAATAGGTATAGCGGTTCCTCGCCTGCGATTCGCCCGCAAAGGCAATCAGCAGATTCTTCTCTGTCTGTGACCCTTTCAGTTTCATTTATGACCTCCTTAAATTCCAAATAATCTCAAAACTTTATTTTCCCAATGCCTGACTGATGTCCATTGCGTGCTTATGACCTGGGTTTGCTTGTGCAAGAGTTGCAAACGCCCTCCAAATATACCGTCTTTCTCAATATTTTAAATTTTGCCGCTATGCTCGCGGACACTTTTATATCATCAAACGGCCTATAATGAAAGTTGAAATTTTTTTCCGCTCTGCCGCTATTTTCTCGCACTTGATAACTGGCCCGCAATAAGTTAAAGTTTGAAATCACTAATGCAACAATTAACAAATGCTTATTGTCGTTTGAAGATAGGAAAGGACGGGTCTTATGAGCAAACAAACCACGATAATCGGCGTTCTGGCAGCTCTTATCATGATTGCCGGATGCGATATGGCCGACCAGCAGAAAACATACTCACCCAAGGAATTAAAAATGCCCCCTGATGCGAAATATATCCTCACGCCAAAAGCTCAGGATAAGCCGCAAATTAACGGCGCAAGGGTCTTCGGCGTCCGACCCGGAAGTCCTTTCCTCTTTATCGTACCGGCTACAGGTAAAAGGCCGATTGTCTTTGGCGCGGACAACCTGCCGACGGGACTGACAATCGACCGCAGCACCGGCCTGATAACCGGCACGCTGACAACACCGGGAACTTATGACGTAACACTCAAGGCGCAAAACGACCTCGCCGTCGCATACGAGAAATTCAAAATTGTCGTAGGCGACAGTATTGCCCTGACCCCTCCTATGGGCTGGAACAGCTGGAACTGCTGGGCTGCTCAGGTCTCAGATAAAAACGTCCGCGCATCCGCAAAGGCGATGATTGACAGCGGACTCGTCAACCACGGCTGGACCTATATCAATATCGACGACACCTGGCAGGGTAAACGCGGCGGGCCTTTCAACGCACTCCAGGGCAATCAAAAATTCCCGGATATGAAGGGACTTTGTGACTACGTTCACTCGCTGGGCCTGAAAGTCGGAGTTTATTCTTCACCATGGATAACCACTTACGCCGGCTACCAAGGCGGCTCCAGCGATGACCCCAACGGCTCCTGGGAAAAACTGGTCAACTACGAAAGCAACAAGCGACTCGGCAAATACGCCTTCGATACAAACGATGCGCAACAATATGGACAGTGGGGCATTGATTATCTCAAATTCGACTGGCACACACATCAGGAAAAAGAAATCGCCGCGATGGCAAATGCGCTTAAGGCAACGGGGCGTGACATTATTTACTCGCTTTCGGCTGGTATGGACTTCAGCAAAGCGGCTATATGTGCAAAATTAGCCAACTGCTGGAGAACCACGGGCGATATTCGCGACGGCTGGACCAAAAAACAGGTACACGAAACCTGGGCGTTTGGAGTTACTGAGATATGGAAGGAACATCTCAAGTGGGCGCCGTTCAGCGGGCCGGGCCACTGGGCTGACGCTGATATGCTCGTTGTCGGCAAAGTCGGCTGGGGGGCACCCCATCCCACTAAGTTGACACCCGACGAACAATATACGCATATTTCACTTTGGTGCCTCTGGTCAAGCCCGCTTCTAATCGGCTGCCCCCTCGACCAGCTCGATGACTTCACACAAAACCTGCTGACGAATGATGAGGTGCTCGCGATTAACCAGGACCCGCTCGGTAAAATGGCAAAACAACTCTACGCAACGGGCACAACACAAGTATTGGCCAAAGACCTCGAAGACGGCTCAAAAGCAGCAGGACTTTTCAATACGGGTGAAGAGCCGAATGCTGTTAAAGTTACCTGGCAGCAGCTTGGCGTGACCGGCAATCAGGTTGTCCGCGACCTCTGGCGACAAAAGAATATCGGCACATACAGCGACGGTTTTGAAGCAATGGTTCGGCCCCACGGCGTAATCCTTGTTCGAATCCAACCAGAAAAGAGATGATTGCTATGCCTAAAATGAGCGATACTAAAAAATCGGAACTGAAAAAAAATGATTTGATTGTAATAGGCGGCGCAGGTGGTTTTATCGGCGGCTCTTTGGCGAGATATTTCCATGACCGCGGATTTACCCGGATTCGCGCGATAGACAAAAAACCATTGCCCCAGTGGTATCAACGCACACCCGGCGTGGAATGTCTGTGTATGGACCTGAGCATCGAGTCTAACTGTAAAAGGGCCTGCGACGGCGCCGTCGAAGTATATAACCTCGCCGCAGATATGGGTGGTATGGGTTTTATCGAACGGTTCAGAATCGAATGCCTTCGCAGCATCCTCATCAATACACACATGATTGAGTCGGCCTGGCGGGCGGGAGCGAAACGGTATTTCTTCTCCTCTTCTGCTTGCGCATATAACACCGACTTGCAAAAAGACCTAAAAGTCAGGGCTTTGAAGGAATCGGACGCTTACCCCGCTATGGCGGAAAGGGGCTATGGCTGGGAAAAACTGATGTCCGAGATGTTTTGCCAGGAATACTGGGTGGAAAGAGGTCTCAAGACATTCATCGCCCGGTTTCATAATGTGTACGGCCCCTGGGGCACATGGGACGGCGGACGAGAAAAGGCCCCTGCTGCTATCTGTCGTAAGGTGATTGAAGCCAAAGACACCGCCAGAAGCAATATTACAATCTGGGGCGACGGCAAACAAACACGCAGTTTTATGTTCATCGATGACTGCACTAAGGGCATCGATATGATTATGCACTGCGAAGACCTCATCGCCACCCCTATCAATCTCGGCTCGCATGAACTGGTCTCAATCAACAAATTAGTCAGCATAGTCGAAGAAATCGGCGGTGTTAAGCTCAAACGCGAATACGACTTGAGTGCCCCAAAAGGCGTGGCGGGAAGAAACAGCGATAACAGAATGATTCGCAAAATCTTAAAATGGGAACCTGACACAACTTTGCGGGACGGGCTTAAGGTTACCTACAAATGGATAGAACAGCAGTATCTGGCCCGAAAAGCAGGTAAGCAGACTGTTATCTGATGTCGAACCAGAAATTCCATATAACTGACCTGATTGGCAAAATACCATATCGCCTGGCACTGGCAGGCGGCTGGATTGACCAGCCCTTTGTTTCGCAACACAACCCGTCGCCTCCGGGTTCGATGGTGGTGGTTTCAATCGAGCCGGAGTTTCGCTTCATGGACAGGGCAGGCATCTGCAGCAGCACAAGGTCGGTCGCGTTGAAATTGTGGAATGGCAACATACCGCAAAACAAAAGCCGCGAGGAGCTTGTCCGAGAGCTTTACGAAACAGAAAACAAGGGTAAAGCAGAACCATCCGGTTCACAGGATATGATTGGCCTGATTTACCCCGGCATCAACCGGCTTGATTACGATTACAATTACCAGGGAGGCGTGTATCCCTGTCATATTGAATCCAACAACAATCCGGAAATCGCTCAGTGGCTGTCGCGGGTTATTCATATCTTAACCGTTATGCCGCGTCCCGAAAGTTATAATCCTCTCTGGGTAAAAAACCTTGACCCCAAATGGGTTCAGCGGCTCGGACAGTCAGGAAAAGACTGCTTTGACGCGATTGTAAAAATGGACACAAAAGGTCTCGGGGAATCTCTCAATGAAAACATGCGATGCTGGGGGATACTTTTACCGCATAACTTCAGGCACCCTGTCTTGACTGTTGACCTTCTCAGTTTACTGGATTTTTATCAGTGCAGATATGCCGGTGCAATGTATTCGGGCTGTGGCGGCGGATATCTCTATGTGGTCTCGGATGAGCCGGTGCCTGGTGCGTTTCACGCCACAGTGAAGGTGAAGAAATGACCAGGGCCGCATTAAACACAGTCGTCATTTACGGCGGATTTGACGACTTGTGGCCTGTCAATTTCAGGTTTTTCGAGGAAGCAGCCAAACTCGGTGATGTGCTCGCCCTGCTTTGGTCCGATGACGTGATAAAAAAAGCAACCGGCAAGACCACAAAATTCCCACAGGAAGAACGGCTATATCTGCTCGAATCAATTCGCTATATCCATAAGGTAATCGTAATTAACGACGTGCAGCCGGATGCCTTGCCGACATTGCCTGAATTCAAACCAGCGATTTGGGTTGTCGATGAGCAAAATGATAATGCCCCCAAAAAAGCGTTCAGCAAGGCCAACAACATTAAATATCATGTCCTGAAAAACGATACTCTTAACAGGTTTCCTGATTATGTCCCTGATTTGCGGAAAACAGTTTCCTCTCGAAAGAAGGTCATCGTTACCGGCTGCTACGACTGGCTTCACTCGGGCCACGTGCGATTCTTCGAGGAGGTTTCCGAATTTGGCAACCTCTACGTTTCCATAGGCAGCGACAAAACCATTCGCGAATTAAAAGGCAAAGGACACCCGATGTTCCCGCAGAACCAGCGGCGATTTGTTGTCCAGTCAATCAAATACGTCAAGCAGGCCTTCGTAGCAACGGGCAGCGGCCAGCTCGACGCGGAACAGCAGATACATCAAATCAGACCAGATATTTATGCAGTCAACGAAGACGGTGACAGACCCGAAAAACGCGAATTTTGCAAGGCCAATGGAATCGAATACGTGGTATTAAAACGCCTGCCCAAACCCGGCCTACCGCAAAGACAAAGTACAACCCTCCGCGGCTTCTAAATCAGGCCGTCATATACCCGCACGCCATCGACGACCTTGCAGACATGAACAGCATATTTGTCCGCAAAATCGGGTCGGCTGCGAGGATACGCGGTATCAACCGCTTTTTTAAGGGCGTTGACATTCGCGGTTTTGACCAAAGCGCCGGCTGCGCCCTTGTCGCCGCCTCCTAGCATTCGCTCGCCAAGACAGCCGGGAATGGTTCTTGCGATATCACACATCGTTTCAAGCTCGGGACCTGAGATTTTATATTCATCACGAAGACCAATGCCGTCTTCACGGAATATCCGCCCCACCGTCGCTATGTCGCCGCGTTTCCAGGCATCTAACATCTCGTAAAACCGCGTCTGTGCTGCGAAGATATATTTGAACCTGTCACACAGATTGAGGTACTGGCCAGCAAACTGGGCCAATATCTTTTCGTACTGTGCTTCGGTCTTGATGTCCGCAAGGCAGGATATTTTATAGCCATTCTTCTGAAGGATCGAAACTAATTGTTCACACTCAGCCCTTCTTGTTTTGTAAGTTGACTTTTCCAGGCCGGGTCTGACGGTGCCGGTATCCATAACGACGATGGAGAAATCGGCTGCGCGTTTACCCAAGGGGACATATTCGACCGACCTCTTTTTGGGATTGTAGTATGTGCCGAACCCCTCGCGGGCGAAGAGTATCATAATCTGGTCCAATTTGCCGCAGGGTGAGCCGATATAATCGTTTTCAACTTGTTGTGCCAAATCGACTATCTTGAGCTTGTCGGGTTCCTCTATGCCGTTGGCATCCAGGACGGACAGTATGAGATTCAGAGTAAGCGACGCCGAGCGAGACATCCCGCCGCCTGGTATGTTGCCGTGAATTACCCCATCGATTCCCCTGCTGATTTTGTATCCCGCCCGACGCAGCACAAAATCAACACCATAAGCAAAACGCGCCCACGTATCGGCTGTTTGCGGCGATTTTGGTTCAGGTATGCTGCCCAGCTCGAATTCGACTAATCCGTCATCGGGGAAATTACCGCTGTAAAGCCGCATCTGCGGTGTATCAGCCGGCTTATAAGCCATCCAGATAAAGCGGTCTGTACCGACGCCGAAAAGTTCAGTCCCGTTGTAATCGCCGTGCTCAACGCCGAGACAAAACCGGGACGACGTTCTTCTTACTTTGCCGCAGGCGATATCGATATTCGCTTCCTTTGCCAGTCCGAAAATTCTACCGACGGCTTTTTTGTCTTCCGCCGTCGGACGGATTACGGAACTTTTTGCCATTTGCGCGCACCTTCCACGATTTTGATTAAAAGGAACATAAATGATAACCTCTTGCGGCCCGCAAGGCAACCCTACTTCAGCTTGATAGAAATGCCTTTTTCTGTTGATTCTGTCACAAAGGTTTTCATGTCCTGCAAGACCAGATGAAGCTGTTTGCTGTCTTCGAGCAGTTGTTCATAAAGCCGGCCGTCGTTCACCAGCTTACCCGCCGTGCCTTCACCATTGTCAATCTTTTCGAGAACACTTTCGAGATGTATCATTACCTCGCCCAACTTATCGCTGGTCGTGACAAGAGACGTGGTAAGCTGGGCAGTCCTGGTGTCAGCATTCTGGAGCATTGTCCTGCCGGCGTCAGCAGCTTCCTTAATCTGGCGTACGGCCTCGTTGGCCTCCCTGCTGGCGTCTGCAAGATTGGCCAGTGCGCTTTTGAGATTGGCCTTGTTATTGGCGTCGCCGATGACATCGTTGCTGTTTTTGACAAACGCGGATATGCCCGTAATCAGGTCATCCAGCTTCTTCTGGGTGTCCGCCGGGAAAAATTCGCTTGCTGTTCCGGTGGAGCCCTGAAGCAAACTGCCCTCAACGAGAAACTTCCCTTCGCGAACATCCACGGGCGGAATACTCAACTCTATATAGCTTGAGCCGAGACCTCGCGTCATCAGTTTGGCCTCTACGATGTCCGGGATATCCTTAAACTGATTTTCGATGCTTACGATTACCAGCGTCTGATGATACCATTGTTTGGTGTTTTTGTCCTGAAGAATATTCGGCGGTTTGACATCTGTTACCGTGCCTATCTGGTAGCCGCAGAATCTGACGGGGGTGTCCCTTTGGACGCCCGGTGCGCTGGGGAACTGAATTTTAACCTCATATGACTTTATCTCGCTGACAAGAACAGGCAGGTCGCCGAATTTGAATATCAGCCAGAAGAACGCTATGACCGCCACGATGACAAAGACCCCGACGGCCATACTGCGTCTCCGCTGCATTGTTTCGTAATCGCTCACCGCCTGCTTCCTTTCAAATCAGCCCGGCTACGGCTCGGCGTCTCATCTCATTTTTTACCACCTGTTGTGCCTTCGCCAAGACGAGCCCGGCCTTCAAGGAACAACTCACGTATCGCCCGCAGAGGGTAGCCGCTTTTATTGAGCTTTTTCACAAGTTTGACCCGCTCAATACTTTTCTGGTCAAACAATCGCCTGCCGGTTTTAGTAACTTGGGTCGCTTCGAGCAATCCCAGCATAATGTAATACTGCAGCGACTGGCGTGATACGCCTGCCTCTTTCGCTGCCTTACCTATCGAAACTAATGCGGTTTTGGGGCCCAATGGGCAACCTCTGCTCACATAAGCATTTATCGGCAGCAAAGGGGCCAAAGATTACAAATTAAGCCCTTTCAGAGGTCAGTTGGGCCGCTAATTTAAGGAAGGAATCGCGGATTTGCGCAAACTTTATCGCCCCTACTATGGTCTTTGCATCCTTTCTTCCACGGGTTTGCCTAACCCACTGGGGCGACATTGAGACCACGAAATCAAAACCGGGGGTTATAAGATGCTTATTTTGCCTGAAGGCCTCACGTAATAGCCGTTTAAGCCGGTTGCGAATGACTGCGTTGCCGCAGGATTTGCCTATGGATATGCCTATACGGGGGTAATCGAAACCGTTTTCACAGGCGTATAGCACAAGCAACTCGTCGCGAGCAGACAATCGCTTGGCCATAACAGTCCGGAATTGACTGTTTACGAGAAGCCGGCTGGTTTTCGGGAACGAACATCCCTTAGTCATTGTTCTGCGGCGACAACAACACGCCGACCCCAAAAAGTATATGCCACAATCCGCCCCGCTTAACGCCGACCGTCGGTAACACCAGGCCAGATGTCGGTTCTGAACGGCATTGCGGGCAAACCTTCCTTGTTGTAAAGGTTACATACCGGGTTTTTCTCCCAGGCGTAACGCACCGCGACCGGGGCACTGACTTTATCGGAACTTACAACGACCGTGTTACCTTCAATATTCGCGTCGGCCCAGACGAACTTCCTGTCCTCTCCGGCAATCGCAAAACCCTTTAACGAACCGCCTTTAGCCACAAGTCCGCCGTCAACGTAGTAGAAATTCAAAATCGCCTTATTATCGCCCTTAAGCACCATAAATTTGTAAATAGGACCTGAGCAAACTATTTTCTTGCCGTATGTCTTTGCCAGTGCCCACAACGCCAGACGTTTGCCGACGTCCTGCTTGTTCTTGGGGTGAATATCCGGTTCGCCGATGTCTATCGTAACCGCCATCCCCGTATGCGGCACTAAAAGCGCCAGCGATTGCGCCTCGCGCAATTCGGCCCAGTCGCTTTCGACCGGCTGGGGCTCCGGTTCCATATAGTTCGCCAACTGAACAAACAGGAACGGAAAATTGCCCTGACCCCACGCGTCTCGCCAGTTCTTAATCATCGCGGGGAACAGCGTACGATACTGATATGCCCGCCAGGCGTTCGATTCGCCCTGATACCAAATCGCCCCGCGTATGCCGTAAGGAAGAATAGGAACAATCATACCGTTATAAAGCCCCGTCGGCGAGTAGGCATGCCCCGGGCCTATTGGTTCTTCCGGCCTTGGGGGTAACGGCTTGCCTTCCGCCTTTAGTTGCGGCACTATCGAGTTATACTTCTGCATCTCTGAACGGTATTTATCTTTCAATTCAGGATATTTGGCCGACGTTTCTTCGAACCTCTTGAGAATTGGCTGAAAGTTCGGGTCGTTTTCAAGATATTCTTTGCTCATCCATGATTCAACCGGGGTCCCGCCCCACGACGCATTAATCAAACCAACCGGCACATTAAGCTGGTCAGTAAGCTCTCGACCGAAGAAATATCCGACCGCCGTAAAATTACCCGCTGTCTGGCTGCTGCATACCTGCCACTTGCCGTTGCAATTGTACATCGGCGTATAAATAACTTTTCGCCCCACGAGAAATTGCCTTATCTGCGGATAGTTATTGGCCTCGACAATTTCTTGTGCGGAATTTTTTGCCTGCTTAACCGTAAATTCCATATTCGACTGGCCTGAGCAAACCCACACCTCGCCGACAAGGATATTCTTCACCGTTATCAGATTGCCGTTAGAAATGGTCATCTCATAAGGGCCGCCCGTTTTGCCGGTATCAATTTTGACCATCCATTTGCCGTCCTTGTCGGCTGTTGTCTTCCATTTGCCGGGTCCCCAGCTTCCTGTAACCGTAACCGTCTCATTAGCACCCGCCCAGCCCCAAATCGGCACGGCTTTACCCTGCTGTAAAACCATATTATCGCTTATGATGGAGGGCAGCCGGACGCCGGCCGATGGAATAGTCGGATGTTTGACAGAGGGTGCACCAGCGCCGCAACCGGGCAGAACCAGCACAATGCCCGACAGAACCATCGCTATTGTTAACGCAAAGACATTATGCCGTTTGCAAATATAATTCATCTTTCGACTCCTTACATTTTTCAATATTAGATTACAAAAACCAGCTAACAGGTATTATAGTAGTCCACTCCGGCAAAGGCAAACAGAGAAATTGAATGTGTCGGTTACTCGGAACAACATAAGTATTTGTTATAGCAGTATAAAAAAGTTTGGGAATTATGCACTTGACAAA
>PLLM01000003.1 GCA_003141275.1 Phycisphaerales bacterium | reverse complement strand
GGGTCAGACCCCAATATGGTGTTAAAATCACTGCGGAGAATAAAGTTGGCTGACCAGTGTCCTTTGTGGCGTCAACAGCTGGCTCGGTGGGACAAACGGTTCGGTCCAGCCAAAGAGGCAGAAGAGCCAAACAGCGGCGGATAGCAATACTGAAAAAGGCGTTGATTTTGCGGGGGCGGCTGTTAACGGCCTTCTGGAAAAGACGACCTGTATGAGGGGGGTAAAAAAAAAATACATTTTTTTATTTTTTTATGTTTGCAGGCTGACCCGGATTTTTGTAAACTACCCTACTCACAATTAGCTGAATAATGTTTGATTGGCTGTCAGTGCAGGATTTGTTGTGCGAAGACGGTGTGGTTTTGAGGCCTGCGGCTGAGCGTGGGGACTGTTTTTAGTTCCCACCCGTGTTTTTGCGCGGTCTTGGGCAGGTCTTTGATAGTGCTGCTGTAGCTCAGTTGGTAGAGTGCGTCCTTGGTAAGGACGAGGTCATGGGTCCAATTCCCATCAGCAGCTAAGTGCAGATATTTCGGGCCGAGGCAACGGCAGGAACATGGCCGGGCTTGGCTGGAAGTTGATTCTATAAGAGTCAGTTTAATTTGAAGCGTTGTTACATCGGGAAACAGGAACAAGGAAATGAAAGTACTGATTGGAGGTTCATATAACCATGGNNCAGGGCCGACGTGACCCGACAAAGATTTTGACGATTGCGACCGCGCACGTCGAGTATATGACAGCAAACAGGCATTATGCCCACGTTGACTGTCCGGGCCACGCTGATTACGTGAAGAACATGATTACCGGCGCCGCCCAGATGGACGGAGCAATTCTTGTGGTCAGCGCTTATGACGGCCCGATGCCTCAGACCCGCGAGCACATACTGCTTGCCCGTCAGGTAAACGTGCCGAAGGTTGTGGTATTCCTGAATAAGGTTGACCTAGTTGATGACAAAGAGCTTGTTGACCTGGTTGAGATGGAGGTAAGAGACCTCCTGAATAAATATGAGTTCCCGGGTGACACGACGCCGATTATTCGCGGTTCGGCGACCGCGGCGCTTGCCGCCAAGACGATAGATGACCCCGCTTGCGCGCCGATAGTTGAGTTGCTCAAAGCGATGGATGAGTTCATTCCGATTCCGCCACGACAGGTTGACAAGCCATTCCTTATGCCCGTCGAAGACGTTTTCAGCATTAAGGGCAGAGGAACGGTCGGTACGGGCAGGATTGAAAGAGGCGTTGTGAAGGTCGGCGAAGAAGTGGCTATCATCGGGCTTTCGCCGGATATTCGCAAGACGGTGGTTACGGGCGTGGAAATGTTCAACAAAACGCTCAATGAAGGACAGGCAGGCGACAATGTAGGGTTGTTGCTTAGAGGCGTCGAAAAGAAAGACCTCGAACGCGGACAGGTCATTGCCAAGCCGGGAAGCATTACGCCGCACACGCATTTCATGTCTGAGGTTTACGTGCTGACGAAAGAAGAAGGCGGAAGACATTCGCCGTTCTTCGCGGGATACAAGCCCCAGTTCTACTTCAGAACGACAGACGTTACCGGCAGCGTCAAGCTCATACAGAGCAGAGATGGTAAAGCCGCGGAAATGTGTATGCCTGGCGATAACATCGCGATGGAAGTCGAGATTATTTCGCCCATAGCGATGGAAGAAGGGCTGCGATTCGCCATTCGAGAAGGCGGCAGGACCGTAGGAGCAGGCGTTGTAACCAAGGTTATTGCTTAATGAACGAATAAAGGACGGCACAGCAGGGTCGTATGGCTAAAAAAAGCAAAAGGGAAAATGTTTGGCTTGAGTGCAAGGACTGCGGGCAGCGCAACTATCGAACCAACATCAGTGTGGTTGACGGCACGCCCAAACTGGAGTTGAAGAAGTTCTGTAAGTTTGAGCGCAAGCATACGACTCACAAGCTGAAGCGAAAATAAAACGGGTTTGGTGCAAAAAGCAAATGATAGGCCAGTAGCTCAATTGGCAGAGCGTCGGTCTCCAAAACCGAAGGTTGGGGGTTCGATTCCCTTCTGGCCTGGTGTGTGGCCAGTCATCGACGCTCCGGAGCTTTCGCCTTTGTCCTGATAAAAGACATTGGGGTTATGGCGGGCAGAACACGGATGGCTATTAAGCGGTCAGGCAAGGATTCAGGTGCATTATGGGTTTGAGCTTTTATAAGCGTGGCCAAGGCAAATATACGCGGATGATTAGCGCATTAGGCGGCTCTGTGATAGTGGCGATTGGGTGTTTGCAGCTTTACCGAACACTCGATGCGGCGGACATCGGTTTGTGGATTGAGACAATGGTGCCCGTCGGGCTGTTTATCGCCCTGTCTGTATTGATGATGTGGATGGTTAACAAGCCCAACATCGCTGACTTTATGATTTCCGCCGAAGGCGAGATGAAAAAAGTCAACTGGTCCACCAGGCAGGAAGTGGTGGTTTCGACGGTTGTTGTGATTTCGGTTGTGATTATCCTGGCGGTGCTGCTTGGCGTATCGGATTTTGTTCTTCAGTTGTCTGTGGGATGGCTGGTGCAGTAAAAAGCGGCCGCAAGCCGGGTTTCAGGGTATATTTTTAGTTATTGAGTCGGGGCGTTTTGATGAAATGGTACGTGCTGAGAGTTGCATCCAATAAGGAGATGCACGTAAAAGAAGTGCTTTCGCAGAAGGTCAATGCGGCCGGTCTGACTGACATTATCGGCAGGATAGAAGTTCCCGTCGAGAGGGTCAAGAAGGTTCGCGGCAACAAGCAGACCGTGCACAAGCGCAAGTTGTACCCCGGCTACGTTTTTGTGGAGATGGAAGCCGCCGAGGGCGGGAAGGTGCCTGAAAGGGCGTGGTTTACGATAAAAGAGATTCCCGGCGTCGGCGATTTTGTCGGCACGGAGGGTATTCCGACGGCGATGCGGGACACCGATGTCGCGAAGATGATGCAGGAGGTTGAAAAGCCGGAGGAGGCGCCGAGCATCAAGGTGGACTTCAAGAAGGGCGACCAGATTAAGATTCGCGAAGGGCCGTTCGAGAGTTTTGAGGGGACAGTTGAAGCGATTGACCAGGACAGAGGTATTGTAAAAGTGATAGTGGAAATATTCGGGCGAAGCACCCCGCTGGATATAGAGTATTGGCAGATTGAGAAGATGTGAAGCCAATTCAGCGGCGATCCAAGTGCCTGTTTTGAGGTTGAATGATGGCAACAAAAGGAAAACCAGCAGCAAGAAGCGGCGTTAAAGAGGTAATGGTCAAGATAAAGTTGCAGGCGTCCGGCGGGCAGGCGACCCCAGCCCCTCCGATTGGTCCTGCGCTTGGCCAGCACGGTGTTAATATTGGGCAGTTTGTCTCTCAGTTCAATGAGCGGACAAAAGAGCTTAACGGGACGACGGTGCCGGTCGTAATAACGGTCTATACGGACAAGAGTTTCACCTTTGAGGTGAAAAGTCCGCCGGCGGCCGTGTTGTTGAAGCAGGCGGCGGGCGTGGCCAAGGGCAGCGGCGTGCCGAACAAGGAAAAAGTGGGCAAGGTAACAGCCGAACAGGTGCGCCAGATTGCACAGACAAAAAGCAAGGACCTTAATGCGTACAGTTTGGATAAGGCGGAGAAAATTATCCGCGGTACCGCCAGGAGTATGGGTGTTGAGGTTGTGGACTAATAGAAAAGTAAACCAAAGGCGATTCGAGACGTAAAAATTATGATAATTAGCAGAGGCAAAAGATACCGCAAAGAGGCAGAGCAGGTCAGCGAGGTGCCGATTAGTTTGGCCGATGCGGTGGCGAAGGTTAAGACGTTTAACTCAACGAAGTTTGACCAGACGGTTCAGTGCATATTCTGGCTTGGTATCGACCCGAAGCAGTCGGACCAGATTATCCGCGGCGCGATATCGCTGCCTCACGGGATAGGTCAGCAGAAGAAGGTCATTGCATTCTGCGAGGGGGCCGATGCGGAAGCGGCAAAGCAGGCGGGCGCTAT
>PLLM01000005.1 GCA_003141275.1 Phycisphaerales bacterium | reverse complement strand
GCGGCAAAGCAGGCGGGCGCTATCGAGGTAGGCGTTGATGAGCTGATTGCAAAAATAACGGGCGGCTGGTCGGATTTCGACGTGGCGATTGCCTCAACGAAGGTTATGGGCAAGGTAGGCAAACTGGGCCGAGTTCTTGGCCCGCAGGGCAAGATGCCATCGCCGAAAAACGGCACGGTAACTGCTGACGTCGCTACCGCGGTGCGTGAGTTTGCCGCGGGAAAGGTCGAATTCAAAAACGACACGGGCGGAAACGTCCACGTTGTGGTCGGCAAGGTGAGTTTTGACGCACAGAAACTGATAGACAACATCGACGCGGTCATATCGCATATCAAGAAGATTAAGCCGATCAGCTCAAAAGGAACTTATATAAAGAAGATTAGTATCCACGCGGCGATGAGCCCAGGCGTGTTGATTGCCGTGTAGGCGGATTCGGACTTTGGTTGTGCGCAGAGATTCGCTGCACATAACGCGTTTGTGAAAGAATCAGGCAGGTGAAAATATGAGCAAGTTCGTAAAAGATTTACTGTGTTCAGAGCTGGAAAAAAGAATCGTTAACGAAAAGGTTACCGATTTTATCGTTATCAGCACGCAGGGAGTTGATGGCGTTGAGAATAACGTGATGCGAGGGGCGCTCAAGAGCAAAGGCATTAAGCTTTTGGTTGTCAAGAACGCCCTGATGAAAAGGGCGCTGGTGAATTTGAAGATGGAGTCGGCGGGGTCGCTTTTCACGGGACCTTGCGTGGTTGCTTATGGCGGCGACAGCATAGTTGATACGGCCAAGGAACTGAGCAACTGGGTTGGCAAGGTGCCGGCGATTCATATAAAAGGCGCATATCTTGAAGGCGATATCCTGGACAGCAAGGGCGCCGCGGGGCTTTCGAAGATGCCGAGCCGGGTGGAATTGCAGGGCAGGATTATTATGTTAGCCAAGTCGCCGGCGGCGAGATTGGCTGGCGCTATTGGCGGACCTGCCGGAAGAATAGCCGGCTGCATAAAGACGATTGCGGACAAAGGCGAAAGCGCGGACAAGCAGGCCGCATAAGGGGTATCTTAAAAACGAATACAAACGGCTCAGGTGGCTGCCTCCGAGTGAGGGAGTTAAACGGGACGGCGTAGTCCCGGCTACCATCAGGCAATTCGATATAGGAGTTCAACGAACATGTCAGAAGAAACAAAACAGGCAAAAAGCTGGAGCGACGAAACAAAGAAACTTGGTGACGCGATTGTAAAGCTGACCCTTATGCAGGCCAAAGAGCTTGGCGATTATCTTAAGGAAGAGTACGGCATAGAGCCGGCAGCGGGCGGCGCGGTAATGATGGCCGGNNGATGTTTGACGTTATCCTCAAGGTAGTCGGCGACAAGAAGATTCAGGTCATCAAGGAAGTCAGAGCATTGACATCACTGGGCCTTAAAGAAGCGAAGGACCTGGTTGATGGCGCTCCCAAGTCGGTCAAAACCGGCGTAAGCAAGGATGAGGCGGAGGCCGCCAAGAAGCAGCTCGAAAGCGCCGGAGCAACGGTAGAAATCGCCTAACGAGTATAAATGTGCCCCGAAGTGGGCTAAAGACAATAACCGGGCAGTGTAAAAGTTGCCGTTTAATTCGGGACTGAAAAATGGCTGAATTGAAAGTTCGTAATTTCGGCAAAATGATAGAGAAGGTTGCAATCCCTGACCTTGTGGTCATACAGAGGAAGGGCTACGACGAGTTTCTGCAAAGAGACGTCGCCCCGACGAAGCGTGCGCGCAGGGGACTGGAAGAGTTGTTTCGCGAAACCTTTCCGATAGAAAGCTACGACAAAGGTACAATACTGGAGTATCTTTTTTACGAGCTTGAGCAGCCCCGGTACAGCGTAAGCGAGTGTCGGCAATTGCGTCTGACATACGGGTATCCCCTGAAGATAACCTGCCGGCTTCGCAACAAGGACGGGCAGGACATAGCTGAGCAGGCGATATACCTGGGCGAGATACCCGTGATGATCGGCGGCGGCGAGTTTGTCATCAACGGCGCCGAGCGGGTTATCGTAAGCCAGCTGCACAGAAGCCCCGGCGTTGATTTTCTGGTTGAGAGCAAGGAAGGCGACCGCGTATTGCACGGCGGCAGAATTATCCCGGAACGCGGAAGCTGGATAGAAATCAGCGTTACGCACAAAGACGTTCTGGTTGTTAAAATCGACCAGTCGAGCAAGATTCCCGCGACGATTTTCCTGCGGGCATTAAGCGCCGATTTCAGCGAGGCCGAACAGATAATCAGGCGGTTCTACGAGACCAAAGAGGTACAGAAGAACAAGTTGACGCCTGATATGTGGGTGGTGCGTGACATCGTTGATACCGAAAGCGGCGAGATAATCGTAAAGGCGGGCGCACAAATCGGCGACAAGGTTTCGATTATTCAGCAAAGCGAGATAAAGAAAATCGAGGTAGCCGAAGGGTCGTGTGATGCGCTGGTGTTCAATACGCTTGCGGAAGACGATTGCAAGAGTCACGACCAGGCGTTGTTGAAGTTTTACATCAGGTTGAGGCCCGGTAACCCGGCCAACCAGGAGAAGGCCAAACAATTTTTCGATGAGAAGTTCTTTGACGTAAACCGGTACCGGCTGGGCAAGGTTGGCAGGTTCCGGCTGAACCGCAAATTCGGGCAAAACGTCAGCCTTACCGAGATGACGTTGCGGGCCGAGGATTTTATCAATGCGGTGAATTACATAATCGGGCTGCGGAATAACAAAGGCGAGGTTGACGATATCGACCATTTGGGTAATCGCCGGCTTAGGACTATTGACGAACTGGCCGGCGGCGAAATTCGCAAGGGGCTTTTGAAACTTCGTAAGACCGTGCAGGAACGAATGAGCACGATGAAGGAAGGCGAGCAGCCCCTGCGGATAGCGGACCTGGTCAATTCGAAGAGCGTGTCGAGCAGCATCAACTTTTTCTTCGGGCGCGGAGAGTTGAGCCAGATAGTGGACCAGACCAATGCGTTGAGCCAGTTGACGCACGAGAGAAGATTGTCGGCGCTTGGACCTGGCGGATTGAACAGAAGGCGAGCGGGCTTTGAAGTCCGCGACGTACATATCAGCCACTATGGCAGGATATGCCCGGTCGAGACGCCTGAAGGCACAAACATTGGTCTTATCAGTTCATTAGCGATATTCGCCACGGTTGACGAATACGGTTTTCTGCTGTCGCCTTATTACAAGGTCGAAAAGGGCAAGGTAACTAATAATGTCGTCTTCCTGCGGGCAGATGAGGAAATGAAGGCGATATTCGCTCCGCCCAGCGCGGTGGAACCTGAGACGGGCAAGATACGTGAGGGAATGGCGCTGGCACGGCAGCGCGGGGAGCTTGCACAGGTCTCGCACGAAGAGGTCAACTACGTTGACGTCTCGCCCAAGCAGATTGTTGGTTTATCGGCTGCGCTAATACCATTCCTCGAACACGATGACGCGAACAGAGCACTGATGGGTTCGAATATGCAACGGCAGGCAGTGCCGCTTTTGAAGAATGAGGCACCGCTGGTCCAGACAGGTATGGAGGAGATGGCTGGCCGGTATTCGAGTATGTCCGTGCCCGCTTTTTGCGCCCGAACAGACATACTCGAATACCGGCCAGCCATCTCCTCCATACCTGTCTGGACCAGCGGTGCCTCATTCTTCAAAAGCGG
>PLLM01000025.1:6824-26614 GCA_003141275.1 Phycisphaerales bacterium | reverse complement strand
CACCGGATGTTCAGCGAGATGCTGTCCAATATCGAGGAGCGGGTTACGGACATCATCTTCAAGGTTCATCTCGAAGCCGGCGCCAGGGCCAGAAGCGTCTGGCAGGTCAGCCAGACCGCGCATGACCAGGTTGGCCAGTTTGCCATGGCGGAGCGTCAGCGTGCGGCCGCCCAGGCGCCACAGGGCGAAGTTAAGGTCAAACAGATTAAACTCGAAGGGCCAAAGGTTGGTCGCAATGACCCTTGTCCCTGCGGCAGCGGCAAGAAATACAAAAAATGCCACGGGCAAGGTTCATAGTAAATCGCTCGCGGCGCAAAAAAAGAGCCGCGTTATTATGCGGCTCTTAGTGTTCGTTATTTAATCACGTTATTGATTTTGCTTGGGCTTGCCGGCTGGTGGTTTAGGTTTCGGCTTGGCTTCCGGGTTGGCCTTAGGCTCACTGAACGTTTTTACAGTCAGCCAGTGCACATTACCTTTTATCTCTATGGACCCTTCGATTCTGGCGCTCTTGTCAGCCATTGTCTTTCCCAGTTCTTTGCCTTTTTCATCGAGGACCACCTGGTATATAAGCTCCCTGTGTGCCTTTACTTTTATTTCAGTGATGTTCCCGTCGTTGTCTTTCACTACGGTGACGATACCTATGACCAGCTTGTTGTCGTTTGATTTTTCTTTTGGTGTTCCCTTTGGCTGGTTCGCGTCTGCTGCCATTACATTGCTGACTATCGCGAGCAGCATACAAACCGCGACCACTCCAGCCAGTGCCATTAACGGCTTCTTCATTTTCGGTTTCTCCTTAATCCAAAAAACATATGACTTTCTTTTCTTTACCTTAATCACTGTTCTGATATTCCTATATCGGCGATATTACCCAAAATGTATTTGTTGCCTCACTGGTTTTCAAGTCATTTGTGAATTTTAATCGTTTTAAGTATGGTTGTCGCCTCTATAAAAAAAGAAAACATCGAGTAACGCCTCGCTACCCGATGTTTTCCGGAGGGGAGAAAAACTCTGTTCTGCTGTTCTGCTTATCGGCAAATACATAATTGCCGCTTTAATCCAAAATTACCCCGGTGATTTAGCTCTATCATAATACGTTTCAGGTGGCTTTATGTTCTCTGAAAAAGGGGTATAGGCCCGAATCGCTTTGTTAACAGAGCGTCATCGGCTCGTCTGGCCTGCTTTTTCGGCGGTATATCGTAATTCCTTTGCAGCCAAGGTGATACGCGAGCCGGTAGGCCTTGTCCACGCCGGCTGTTTTGGCTTTTTCGGCGAAATTTATCGTCTTGCTCACTGCCGCGTCGCAGTGCTTTTGGAATGTGGCCTGCATACGAATATGCCATTCCGGGCTGATGTCATAGGCGCACTTGAAAATTTTGCGGATTTCCGCAGGAATCGAGGATATCGTTTGAATACTGCCGGTTTGAAGGGCTTGGCGGGCGATGTCTTCGTTGAAAATCCCCCTGTTTGCGGCAATTTCACTGAAAACCGGGTTTGTCTGGAGCAATTTTTTACCCGACAGGACTTGCCGCATAAAAACGAGCGAATAAAGCGGCTCAATGCCCGAGGAGCAGTCGGCGATGATACTTATTGTGCCAGTAGGGGCGACACAGGTAATAGCGGCATTTCGCACTTTCAGATTTCGCTGCTTGTTCCAGATGCTGCCGGGCCAGTTGGGAAAGCATCCTCGCTTTTCGGCTAATTCACTGCTTGCCTGTATGGCGTTTTCGTTGATGAACTTCATAATCGATTCCCCGACAGCGACGCCTTCGTTGCTGTCGTATGGTATGCCGAGCATAAAAAGACAATCCGCGAAACCCATAACGCCCAGTCCGATTTTGCGATTTGCCCGGGCGATTTCGGCTGTCTGGGTAACGGGGTAATGGCAGGCGTCAATGATGTTATCAAGGAATCGCACGCCCAGTTTCACCGTTTCGCCAAGGCCGGGCCAGTCGATTTCTGATTTGTCGGTAACGAATTTCGCGAGGTTGATACTGCCAAGTGTACAGGCTTCGTAGGGCAGCAACGGCTGTTCGCCGCAGGGATTGGTTGCTTCAATCGCTCCCAGTTGTGGCGTCGGGTTATCCTGATTGATGCGGTCGATGAACGCCACGCCAGGGTCGCCTGTTTTATGGGCACAGGTGATTATCATATTCCACAAATCACTGATGGTGTAGAACCTGTCTTTATTTTCTATGTTGTTCGTATCTTCGCCTGGTAGTAAAAACAGGTCCTGTATCGTGTAGTGATTGATATCGATTTGCTTAGGCAACAGGTACTTTCGACCGGTCCGCGGGTTTTCGACGACGTGCAGAGTGTCGGGCTTTGTTTCGAGGGTGTTCATCCAGGCATCGGTGATTTTTACAGAGATGTTGAAGTTTGTGAAGGCCTTGAGGTCCTGTTTGGCGTGCAGGAACCTGATGATATCCGGGTGGGTAACGCTCATCATTCCCATATTTGCGCCTCTGCGGAATGCGCCCTGCTGAATCGCGTCGGTTGTCTGGGAGAATACGCGCCAAAACGAAATCGGGCCTGACGTTGTTCCGCCGCTCGACGCGACCCGGTCGCCGGTGGGGCGCAGGTGGTCGAGCGAGAAACCCGTCCCGCCCCCGGCCTTCTGGATTAACGCGGTATCTTTGATTGTCTCGAATATATCTTCGATGCTGTCTTCAATAGGCAAAACAAAACAGGCGCTCAACATTCCCGATGGTCTGCCCGCGTTCATAAGCGTAGGCGAATTGGGCAAAAACTTCAGCGAGGCCAGCAGGTCATAATATTTTTCGTGCCACTGGGCAACTTCGGCTTCATTACTGCCGTAATTTGCCTCGATTGAAGCGACAAGACGGGCAACCCTGTGGAAAAGCTGGCCCGGCGTCTCGATGATTTTGCCCTGTTCATCCCTGATTAAATAGCGGTTCTCCAGCACGGTCATCGCGTTTTCGCTGAGTATCGGCTCGCCGCCTGTCGGCGGAGTTATGTTATCTGTTTCTCGCATACTATTTATACGGCGTGGTTTCATAGGGAGATTACATCTTTTTGAGCCATTTGAATCGAAAAACGTCACGGATACGCGAGGTAAATCTTATGCCGAGTCGCTGTGTGCTGGTTGTGAATTCCGCCCGTTTCAAATCTTCTACGGAGGGCTTTGCGGTTCTGGTTCCGAAGATGGTCGCCAGCAAGCCCGCCAAGAAACCCAGGACAGAGTTTGTTTTTCGATGAAGGACCATTTTTTAATCGGCGATTATCTTTGCACTGCGATTTTTGTCGAGGCCAGGAGCTCTTCGCCTGTTCGGCTTTCGACAGATGACCGGCCCCACAACTGGTGTCTTTCCAGAATTTCCGGCTTTGCGTCGTAATATCTCGTTACCGCGATTATGCCTCCCTCGACAGTGCCCGATGTTTTATACTTGTGTTCAAGCAGCCAGCCGCTTATTTCATCATCGTATTCGGCGGGATAAATAAGGGCCACTGCAAATCTGTCATCACTGTATTTGGCGAGATGGACTATCGCTTTGCAGGGAAGGTTTGTCTCAATGCCGAGTTTGACTAACCGCTTGTAATTATCGCGGGCGGTCTCTGAATCGGCGGAGAAAAAGAACATACCCCCTTCAAGCTGGAATATGTCCCGTCGCACGCCTTTCAATTCAAGTTTGCCGTCGGGGTAAGCACTGTGTATCTTATAGGCCTTGCAGTCCTTGTACCGTTCGCTTTCGAAAAGCTCAGCTACTTCCTGAGCGGTAAATCCCACTCCAGTATTGTCGCCGAAATCGACGACATACAGGCCGACGTAACTATCCGGTTTTTGAAGTTTTGGCAGTTTCATAATGCCCTATTTTAACCGCTGATTTTGCGGATTGCACGCCATTTTCTCACGGCCTTCTTTAGATTATACTGGATTCATAGCGCGTGGGTACCGACAATGTTGGCATTTGATTTTAGGAGCTGAAAATGGACATGTTGCTTTACATAAAATTAAGTGCGGTGATGGCGCTGGAATTCGCGGTATGGGGGGCGTGGATGCCGGTGCTTGCGGCGAGGTTGCTGGGGCCTCTGAAGTTTAGCGGCAAGCAAACGGGGTGGATATACGCCACTTTGCCTCTCGCGTGCATCGTATCGCCTTTGATTTCCGGTCAGCTCGCCGACAGGTGGCTCAATGCCGAGTGGATTCTCGCCGGGGCACATTTGATTGGGGCCGTCCTGTTATTGATTGCGGCGGTGCAGACGAGGTTTGCCGCGTTGTTCGTCGTAATGTTTTTATATTCGGTTTTTTACGCAGCAACGCTTCCCTTGGTCAACGCGGCCCTTTTCGCCAATGTTACCGACGCCGCCTGGCAGGGCAGGGTCTTTATGTGGGCGCCGATTGCGTGGGCGATTGCCGGGTATTTCCTGACGGGCTGGCGGTGGACGTTCAAGACCGCTGAGAAGGGGCGTGATTGTCTTTTTCTGGCCGCTGCGCTTTCAGTGATTATGGCGGTATGTTGTCTGGGTTTGCCCGCGACGCCGCCCGCGGGCGTTGGGGAATCTCCGATTTTCAAGGCGCTGGCTATGCTTCAAAACGCCGACTTCCTTGTCTTTATGGTCGTGTCATTAGTGGTGACAGGGCTTATGCAGTTTTACTTTTTAGGCAGCGCCCGGTTTATGACGGATACGGGCATCGCGGCAAAAAATGTTCCGGCGTCAATGGCGCTTGCGCAGGCGGCGCAGGCAATTGCCACGTTCTTTTTGCTGGGCTGGCTGGTTTCGAGCGTCGGCTTCAAGTGGACGCTCGTAATCGGGATTGCCTACTGGCTGTTATTGTATGTGGTTTACGTTCTCTCGAAGTCGCGGCTGCTGATAATAGCCGCACAGCCACTTCACGGCCTTGCTTATGTCCTGTTTATCATCGCCGGCCAGATGTATGCCGGCAGCGTGGCGTCGGCTGAAATCATGAAATCGATGCAGGCGCTTGTTTTCGCCGCGACGACGGGAGTGGGATTGTTTTTAGGAACGCAGTTCGCGGGCATTGTGATGGATGTTTTCAAACGGGAAGATAAATTTAACTGGCGGGCGATTTTTGCCGTGCCGGCGGTGATTATGCTCGCGTCAATTGTTGCGTTGGTTGTGTTGTTCAAATAAAACCAGGGACTTGAATCGTTGAGGAGAGTTAAAGTGACGCGGGTAGGAATAGTCGGATTCGGCTTTATGGGCAGGCAGCACCTGAACTGTTATCGCGCGTTGCGGGGCGTTCGTGTGGCTGCGATTTGCGACGGCGACAAGGCGCGGCTGACGGGCGTCAGGGAAATAGCGGGCAATATCGAGGGGACACAAGCGTCTTTGGGACTTGATGATGTTGCGCTTTATACTGATTTCGAGAAGATGCTGGCCGAACAACGGCTGGATGCTGTTTCGATTACGCTGCCGACGTTTATGCACAGGGACTTTACGGCCAAGGCATTGGAGGCGGGGCTTCACGTTTTGTGCGAGAAGCCGATGGCGATGAGCGTTGAGCAGTGCGAGGATATGATTGCGGCCTGGAAGACAAATAAAAGGATACTGCAAATCGGGCACTGTATTCGTTTCTGGCCTGAGTATGTAAAGACCAAAGAAATTGTGGATTCCGGCAGATATGGCGACGTGCGCACGGCGTCTTTTCGGCGAGTCAGTCCGGTGCCGGGGTGGAGCTGGAAGAACTGGCTTATACACGCCAAACAAAGCGGCGGGGCGATTATGGACATGCACATACACGATACTGACTATATTCAGTATCTGTTCGGATTGCCCGAAGCGGTAAGGTCCGATGCGGTTGTCGGGCCAAGCGGCGGATTCGATTATGTCGCCACCCAGTATGTTTATGGGGGCAAAAAAGTTGTGGTCGGCGAAGGCGGCTTTGTTATGTCGCCGGATTTCAAATTCGAGATGAGTTTTGTTATCTCGCTCGAAAAGGCGACAATTGTATATGATTGCAGGCATACGCCGACGCTTCAGGTATGTTCGGCAGGCGGGGGAAGCATTACACCGAAAATTGTATCAGGCGACGGCTGGTCGCGTGAAATCGCTCACTTTGTAAGGAAAGTCAAAGGCGTAAAAGTGCCCCGGATAATCAGTCCAGCCGATTCTCTTAATGCGGTAAAAATAATTATGGCGGAAAAACAGTCCGCCGAGACAAAAAAGGAGGTCAGGATTCAATGACACAATGTCTCGATTGGCCTGTGGGCGTTTGCAGTTGGTCGCTCGGCAATGACTTTGAGAAAATCGCCGAGGCAGGGGTCGATTGCGTTCATTTGGCGATTGCGCCTGCGCTTGCCAACAACGGCAGTCAGTATTTTGCCAAAGTAGCCAAAAGCAAACTGAAGATTACTGCCACGATGATTAATTTCCCGCAGGAGGATTATTCGACGCTTGAATCGATAAAGAAAACGGGCGGGATAGTGCCTGATGATTGCTGGTGGGATAATCGTGAGCTGGTATTAAGAGCCATTGAGCTGACCGCCGAGCTGAAGGTGCAGTTTCTTTCGATGCATTTTGGTTTTATCGAGACACAGAATCCTGCAAAGGCCAAGACGCTGATTGAGCGGACAAAGATGCTCGCGGACAAAGCTGGTGAGCATAATGTAACGCTATTGATGGAAACAGGTCAGGAGTCGGCTGATGAGCTTTGTGGTTTCATCGAAAAATTGCATCACCCTGCGTTGGGCGTGAACTTTGACCCCGCCAATATGATTCTTTATGGCAAGGGCAATCCAGTCGAAGCGGTTGGTATTCTTGGTCCCTGGGTTAAGCACGTCCATATAAAAGACGCTTTGCAGACCAAAACGCCGGGAACATGGGGAAGCGAAGTTGTATGGGGGACAGGAGAGGTTGATGCCGATAAATTTTTGGGGGCATTGAAGAGTGCCGGTTTTGCGGGAGCATTGGCTGTGGAACGTGAGGGAGGCGATGACCGGCTTGGCGATATCAAATCAGTGGTAAATATGCTCAAAAATTTTAAGAGTTGATTAGTGCTCCTCGATTCTGATTCTGACGTTCTTTCGGTATTCGTCTGACTCGTTGTTGGTTCCTTTGTCTATCTGTCGTTGTGCCATGAATATCTTCAGAGCGGTTATGCAGGTGCCGATGCCGGTGATAAAGAACACTATTGCTGCCAGTGTCGCGAAAAATTTCGGCATCAGGTAAATCAGCAGGCCGAAACCAATCAGCATAAGTCCAGTGGCGAATATGCCCCCGGCAATTCGACGGGACGCCTGTGAGATTACGTTACTGTAAAATTGAAACGACATTTGAAAGCCCTTTCAGGAAACGAAAAGGGCGGGTCTTTCGGACCCGCCCTTAATAAGCTTTCTGTTAGTACATTCCGCCGCCCGGAGGCATTTGCGGAGCTTCTTTCTTTTCGGGAATTTCGCTTACTATCGCATCGGTTGTCAGCAATAGTGACGCGATTGAAGCGCCGTTTTGCAGCGCGATGCGTTCGACCTTTGTTGGGACGATGACGCCGAATTCAATCATATTGCCGTATTCTTTCCGCAGTGCGTCGTAGCCGAAGTTTTTGTCGGAGTTTTCCATAACCTTCTGCGCGACGATTGAGCCGTCAAGACCTGCGTTGAGGGCAATTTGCTTGATTGGGGCAACAATCGCCCGGCGGACAATATCGATACCGACCTTCTCATCGCCCTGTGCCTTGATTTTTTCCAAAGCGGGAAGTGTTCGCAGCATTGCGACGCCGCCGCCCGGCAGGATACCTTCCTCAACCGCGGCCCTGCATGCGTGCAGCGCGTCCTCGACGCGTGCCTTCTTCTCCTTCATTTCCGCTTCAGTTGCTGCGCCTACCTTTATCATCGCAACGCCGCCGGAAAGTTTGGCTAAACGTTCCTGGAGCTTTTCGATATCGTAATCGCTGGTTGATTTTTCGATTTCGGCTTTTATCTGCTCGATTCTGCTTTTGATTTCTTCCGTTTTGCCCGCGCCTTCGATAATCGTTGTGTTGTCCTTGTCGATAGTGATTTGCTTTGCCCTGCCTAACATATTCAGTTCGAGGTTTTCGATGTCGATGCCGAGGTCTTCGAATATGGCCTGGCCGCCTGTCAGCACAGCGATGTCGCTCAACAATGCTTTTCGCCTGTCGCCGAATCCCGGCGCCTTGACTGCTGCGCACTGCAAAACGCCGCGAAGCTTGTTGACAACTAACGTCGCCAGCGCCTCGCCTTCAACTTCTTCAGCAATAATCAGCAGGGGCTTACCTTGTCTGGCTACTTTTTCAAGCAGCGGCACAAGCGATTTTATCGAGCTGATTTTCTTTTCGTGGATGAGGATATACGGCTTGTCCAATACAACCGTCATATTTTCCAGTTTGTTTATGAAGTGCGGGCTAAGATACCCCTTGTCGAACTGCATACCTTCGACGAGTTCAACGACGGTTTCGAGTGACTGGCCTTCCTCGACTGTTATTACGCCGTCTTTGCCGACCTTGTCCATCGCCTCGGCTAATTTCTTGCCGATTTCCGCGTCCTGGTTGGCGGAGCATGTCGCGACCTGTTCAATCTGTTTGCTGGAGGCGACTGCTGTGCTCATTTTCTGCAGCTCTTTGACGATAGTATCAACCGCCGTATCAATACCGCGTTTTACCTGTAACGGGTTTGCTCCCGCGGTGATATTTTTCAATCCCTCCTCGAAGATACTCTCGGCCAGAATTGTCGCGGTGGTCGTGCCGTCACCGGCGACGGTGGATGTTTTTGACGCGACTTCTTTGACCATTTGTGCGCCCATATTCTCGAATGGGTCTTCAAGCTCGATTTCCTTTGCCACCGATACGCCGTCTTTTGTGACGGTCGGCGAACCGAACGATTTTTCAAGTACGACGACCCTGCCGCAGGGGCCTAATGTTACTTTAACGGCGGCGGCGAGTTTTTTGACGCCTTCCCGAATTGCCGCTCGCGCTTCTGTTCCAAATGCTATTTTTTTTGCTCCCATATTTCTATTTCTCCTTTTAGGTTTTCATATCAATTATCAATTCCGTCTTAATCTTCGATGACCGCCATAATGTCCGACTCAGTCATAATCAGGTACTCTTTGCCGTCCATTTTTATCTCGCTGCCGGCGTAGCTGGTGAACAACACGGTGTCGCCTTTTTTGACCTGTGGTTTCTGGCGGGAGCCGTCGTCGAGGACCTTGCCTTCGCCTACCGCGACTACCTTGCCTTTTTGTGGTTTTTCTTTTGCGCTGTCGGGCAGAACAATACCGCCCGCTGTTTTGGTTTCCGCTTCCACTCGTTGAACGAGGACCTTATCGGCCAATGGTCTTACCTTCATCTTCTCACTACTCCTTTCAAAAAATTCGACCGTTATTTTGCTTTATATTTTTATACCGAAAAAATATGGCTGCCGTACCTTTTCACGAACAGCCGATTCAACTGGTCTTTCAAAATGTTCATATCTACCGGCTTATCAATAACGCTGAAGGCGTCGAGTTGCAGCGCCTTTTCGAGCATTGCCCCGGTTACCCTGCTTGCCAGTAATATACAGGGCATAAGCGGCTGTTCCATCCTGATAATTTTTAACGTCCACAGGTCTGCCTGTTCGCAGTCGGTATCGACGATAGTCATGCTGATTTGCCGATGCCGCAGGACGTTAACTATATCATTAGTATTCTCCGCCACCAACAGATTTACGCCTCTCGGCCTGAATATATCGCGCAATGCCCCGGGCCAGTCCCAGTTTGCCTGGCTTGCCAATACATTTATGTCAGCAAATTGTCGCAAGTTTGCAACCATAGCGCTTATAGAGTTGCAAACCTTGTGCCAGTAAGCATTTGGCGGAAATACGAGTTGCAAGTGCTTGTCTTAAAAGGGGTTGCGGATGGCTCTTCGCCGTGATTGTGACTGCCAAAATCCGGCTTTTGCAAATCCTCATCTGCCAGCATGGCAGTTTTGAGAGATATCAGAGTAAAATTAAAAGAGGGGGCTTTGTGAAAAAAGCCCCCTCGGGTTATGGGTCGTTTAATGTTACCCGTCCGGCTAATCTCTTCTGATTTGCATATCACCACCGTTTCCAAGGAGCATATCGATTGCACTGCCGATATTGCTACCCTTCCAGGTATGTTTCCCTTCGTCATCCTTAATTGTCAGCGACTTGGCGGGATTGTCCCACATAGTGATACCGAATGGAACGCCGGTATTGTTATACTGTGGATAGGCGATATATATGCTGGAAACATTTTTCGCGGCGATATTGCTGTTGATGAAGAAATTGGGGTCTTCGCCCTTGATGCCTTTAATCGCAATGCTCTTTATTGTCGCTGTTTGATTAAAAGTATCATCTAAGACAGGGGGCAAATCAAGAACACCATCAGCGGCGTTTACGTCCACTAAATAAGCGTCGGCAACGCCCGCAAAGCAGACAGAATTTCTCATTGCATCGGCGGTTACTGCGCCGATATTGCCTTGCGATAGTATTTGACTGGAATCTATCCAGCCATTAACGGTTAGTTTGCCTAATGCCATTATTTTAACATCCGGCAACTGACTCAAGATTACATTGACGTCGTATAAGTCGCCTGATAATCCTCGTTTTTTATCACCCTTGATTGTTATGCTGCCGACCGATGGGGTGTTAATTGAGCCGCCGAGCCATTCCGTTGCCGTGAGCGACTGTATTG
Source organism: Phycisphaerales bacterium (assembly GCA_003141275.1). GTDB lineage: Bacteria > Planctomycetota > Phycisphaerae > Sedimentisphaerales > Anaerobacaceae > Fen-1362. The sequence continues at coordinate 15,991 of PLLM01000025.1, read as the reverse complement.
GCATTTGGCTGTTTATATCAAGGCCGTTTGCCCGGTCGAATGCAATTGTTACGGCTGCTTTGGGAGTTGAAGAATGCCCGATTGTAATGCTGCCTGACAGTTCGGCGGTTTTGGCTGTAATTCCCTTAAGCGGGCCGTTTGAATTGATGTCGCCGATGCTCGTTTCCGTCTTTGATGTGATGGTTAGTTGCGATTTATCGCCTGTGTTGTACAGGTTTATCTGGCCAAAATTAGCGCCTATAACCTCCCCATAGCCGCCGCCGGTTAAACTGAATGTTACAAGCACATTGCAGGCGTCATTGACTGCCAGCTTGGTGTTTTTGGTGCCGGAAAGATTTCCAAACTGCAAAATCGGTGTGCTATTCGGCTCCTTGATTAAGAATATCCCGCCGATCCAGTCGTCTGCTGATGGCGCCGCAGGCCGATGGTATTCGGTAACAAAAATCAGATTTTTGTCAGGGCTTATGATGCCATCGATCCCACCGACAAGCATGATCTTGTTACCGGGTCCGACCTTGTAGCTTCCGTTTTTGACATCGTGTTCACTATCAGAATAGTATGCGTCGATAGAATATGTTCCATCTGCTCTCGCTGTGAATGTTCCCCGTCCGCAGGTATAAGGCACGCCGCCGGGGCCGGACTCAAGAAATCTCACCTGATATGTGCCCGCAATGTCGGCACTGGTAATTGTATGACTGGTCTTTTTGATGAAAACGTTATATCCCAAATCATTATCAATACCTTCGCTAGGGAGTACCTGAAATGCAAGGTCAATACCACCCTTGCCAAGAAGAAGCCCATTTGGTGATGTTTGTCCCTGGATATTCAACATTGAGCTTATGCCATCGAGCGTCCAGTTAAAGGTGAAGGATTCTTTGTGGCCTTGATCGTTCACTTGTTTAATTACTGTGGTGCCGTTTGCCTTGAAAACGGCATTTCCCCATCCATCGCTGTCACTCCCATCAAACGAGTTTAAATGGTGACCGAAGAAAGCGTAGCTACCTACCACGTCGCTGTTTTGGGGATCGGTTGCTTTGCGCGCGATTATATCGACGCCGAGACGATTATTGGCGTTGGGTGCGGCATCAGCGTGTATCATCACGTCGCCGTTCCAGGCGACGTTGTAGGTCCCGGACGACAAATCGATGTTTATCGAACCATCCGGCTGGAGGGTCGTGGTAAATGTTGAGGAGAAGGTATGATGGCCGTTTTGGTCGTCCCATTCCTGAGACCAGTTGTCGCCGGTTACAACAACTGTTCCCCGCTCGCCCCACGGCACGTCCGTGCTTACATCGGCACTCAAACTGCCGAACCAGTATTCGCCGCTTAAATCCACACTTGCCGCCGCCAGCGAAGCAACAGCCAGCAGAATAACCGCGATAACGATGCCCAGAAACTTTCTTGCCTTAGCCATTTTTCTCTCCTTCAACATAATTGTCGGCAACACAATGCCGACCCGCCGATTTGTAAATCTCGAATAACTTTTTAGGACCGCCTCCTGAAAATTAAGGAAATGCTTATACAATCCTGAGTTTGCCCTGTCGTTAGTGATACATAATCCCTGCATCAAAGTATGCTTTATCTAAGAATACTCAAAAAAATTATTATGTCAATATAATTGCACCTGCAAGCGGGTAAAAAAATCAGGAAGCCCTTTTCAAGCTAAAAAACGGCTTTGAGGGTTTAAAAAACGATTGCGGCGTAACCAACGGACTCCCGGCTGGTTTCGCCCATTTTGCGGAGCATTATCTCGTTGCTGTTGGTATGGGCGAGCAGGACGCCTTTTTTCTTGCCGAGGTATTTAGCTGCGGCCACCACGGCGGCTGAGGCGCCGGCTCCGCAGGCGTTGTAATTTTCATTCGCGCTTTCGAGCATCTTGTCGGGCTGCATCTTCAGCGAATAGTCGATGAACTGCCTGTCGTTGACGTCCATTGCCCATTTCAAGGCGTCCTTGCCTGTACCCATAGGCGTAAAGCCATAGCGAGGACCATAATGGGTCAGGTCGGTTGAGCCAAGACATACGATTTTTCTTTCGTTGTCGATGCTGATTATGCTGCCGACGATTTCGCCGAGTTGAATTGCCTGCTCGACGGGTGGTGTGAGAATCGGCAGAATTCTCGCCTTGGGGAAAAGATATTGAATAAACGGTACCTGGACTTCCATACTGTGTTCGCTGTCGTGTGCGTTGCGGTCGCTTATCGCGGTCTTGCTTTCAATCACCGCGCCGGCGAGTTCTTCATCGATTGCTATTTCACCGAGAGGCGTAACCCAGACGCCTTTATCGTAAACGGCGGGGGGCTGGCCGATGTAGCTGTGTGCTGCGCCGAAGATGACAAAAGTATCAACTACGGGGTGCTTCTTTTTGATTGCGGCAAAAACAATCGCGGCGGTTGAACCGCTGAAAGTCCACCCTGCGTGAGGGACAATACCAGCGACTATTTTTTCGGGAAGCGGCATATTCAAAGGAGCTTCTTCGAGACACTGCTTTATCTCATCGACACACTCATCGCCGCTGCCCGGGTAAAATTGGCCGGCCACTATGGGTCTTCTCTTTTGCATATCGCTAACCCGTCCGTTGCTTTTATGGCTCCGAGCCGGTATGATTATACCATTATCCGGGACGTCAATATATTGTAAACACGAATGGCGGGAAAGACAAATGGCATCTAAAAAGGGCGGCAGGCAAACGGTGGCGGTCGTAATGGGTTCGGACAGCGACCTTGCGGTAATGCAGACCTGTATCGATATGCTTAAGGATTTCGGGATACAGCCGGTTGTGCGGATAATCTCAGCTCATCGGACGCCTAAAGCCGCATCGCAATTCGCCGCCGGGGCTGCTAAAAAGGGAATAAAAGTGATAATTGCCGCCGCGGGTATGGCCGCCCATCTGGCAGGCGCTATTGCTGCCCAGACGACGCTGCCCGTTATAGGCGTGCCGCTTGCCGCAAAAGAGGGGTTGGCGGGGCTGGATGCCCTGTTGAGCACGGTCCAGATGCCGTCGGGGGTTCCGGTAGCGACGGTTGCTATCGGCAAGGCGGGCGCAAAAAATGCGGCTGTTCTGGCGGTACAGATTTTGGCGTTATCGGATAAAAAACTGGCCGGTAAATTGGCCCGGCTGAAAATCGTCCAGGCAAAAGAAGTTGCCAAAAAAAATTCCACGCTTAAATAATTGCCTGGATTATCCTCTTTATTTCAATTTGTCGGCGAGTGTTGAGCCGAATTCCTGGGCGAGTTTGCTCGCGGTAAGCTGGTCAACGTTTTATGACGCATTATTCATCTATTTCCCTGATTGGTTTTATCAGCAACTCCAGTTTACTTAACAGGGGTTTCTTCTTTTGAAGCAGAAGATTTTGGGCCATCAGGTATTCCAGCCGGCGTAATTTTTCTGATGCGAATAAGGGCTTGCAAAAGACCTTCATTTTGTCCACCTCGTTGTTCCCGCCAGGCAAAAATATCTCCTTCCTTAATAGTGTAATCACGAGAAGGGGGGCTAAAATTTAATGGAAAGTCCATCTCTTCAAAAGGCACATCAGTACTGATACGCATCAAATTACCATTTGTCGCGCTTATGCTACAAGTATTACCTATCCAGTCACCTAATCGCACCACAGGATAACCTACATCTCCCCATTCTTCTCCCGGTTGCCAATATTCTTTCGTTTTAATCGTTTTTCGGCCGCTCAACCAGTTATTTGGTTCTTTAGGCCCGCGAAGACGCCAATCAAACTCTACCATACGATGCCTGTAGGCATTTATCGTTATCTCCGTTGTCTGTCCAGTAGTGACCACAGCGGACTGGGCGGTGCTTCCAAAGGTATTATTTGGGGCCATTTCAACAGAGTATCCCCCCGGGCCAACTGAATTGAACAGGCATGAACCATCTTTTACCGGTTCGGTTTTTCCCGCATAAAAACCAGAAACTTTCAGCGTCACCCCGCCATCCGTTAACTTTAACCCTTCTTCAGTTTCAACCTTTACCTTTAGATTGCCGCAGTACTCTTTTGGAATAGCACGAACAATAATCTCGCCAAATGCAACCGCTTTTCCTTTTTGTACTTCTATTTTAAGTTTTGTCGGGTAATGATATATACCTCCGATTATTATGCTGCCAATAGCCGAAACATTTTTATCATTCGAATCAAATGCACGGTAACGCCAGAATCCTGAGCCAATAAATACCGCATCTCCGCTCTTTAAAGTGCCCACGGGCGAATATCCGCCGTTACTACTATATATAAAAAATTCATTATTCGGACCAAAGTCGGCCCTCACCGAAGGAGGTTCAATATCTTCATCTTCGTAGCTTACACGTAACACCGCTATTCCTGTCCTGCCCTGGTTCTGCGAGGCAATTCTTTCCGCTCTTGACATGTATTCTTTCCACAGTTTCGTTTCCAGACGCGGGGGAATAAAGAAGTATTCAATCTTGTCTTCGACCTTTATATTTTTGGTCTCTTTTTTGATTTGCCCTGCAAGTTCATTGATTCTTTTTGAGTGCTCCTTATAAAAATTTGTGTGGGAAAAATCTTTTTGCAAGCTGCTCAAAACAAATCGAGCATTCATATAATCTTCATCATCAACAGAGGACTGTAATTGCAACAGTTTTTTCTGTGCTTTATATTCTTCTTCAATTGTTGGCTGGACAGGACTGGGGGAAACACAACCCGTGATAATGACAAGCAAAAATGCAGCAAAAAACGAATTAGTGTGATTGCAGGAAATCATATTAAAACTCCTCAAAATTTACACCTTTAGCTTTGATTTGTGGATTATAGCCGAATGTGGCCTGCCTGCCGTTTGTCTGGCAGATTTTCCGAACGACGACCTTATTGTGGGTATTGGGTATAGCCATAATACCTTGTTTTCCCACTAATTTCTCTAATGGGAGTCAACATTATAAGTTTCATTGGAAATGTCAAGGGAAATCGGGAAATTCTGGACCGGCCGCCCGTAAATCCTTTAGGTAGGTGGTATTTGTGAACCCAAAAACTTTGCGCTAAAAGCGGCTGAAAGGGCTTGGCGCGTTTAATAGGGGCCGACATTTGCACAAGCAGAAAAATAATCGCCTTATATGCTTTACCTCAATTTGTCGGCCAGTGTTGAGCCGAATTCCTGTGCGAGTTTGCTCGCTGTAAGCTGGTCAACGTTGTTATAGGAGGCGGTGAGGAGGATATTGCCCAACCTGTCTTTCGCGCTAATGGTTACTGATTCGATTGCCTGTGCGGATGATTGTTTGCCGCCAAACAAATTAAGCATGCTTGTTTCTCCCTTAGACCGGGTCGTCAGAAATGTCGAGCCGGTAAGCATAACGTTGGCGGTATTGGCGTCGCATAATTGGATATGTTTGCGGACAAATTCCTTTTCGAGCACGTCCCGTATTACTTTGCCGACGTATGGGTCCTGGCTTTCTATTGGTGAGACGTAAACGCATTTATTCTTGATGGTTTTTAACTGGCTGGTGGTAACAATATCGGTGTTGCAGCCCGCGACAAGGGTTAAAATTGCGCCAATCACAAATGCTTTTTTCATAACTTGTCTCCTTTTCAATCGGTAGTATTTATCGGCACAGGAGGACGCTGTTCTGCAAAGCTTTTTGTGGATTCTGCGGGGGTTTTACCGTAGAATCTACCCGTTCTTAACGGGTTCGACCCCTTCGACAAGCTCAGGGCATGCCGGCTCACGGCGGGCGGGTTATTAAAAAGGATTGGATGTTTGTTATATGCGTAAAGCGATGTTATTGATATTGGCAGCCGGTTTGGTTCTGGCTGGTTGCGAAGATAAGCCCCAGTTTACGCCGGAAGAAATGGCAAAGCTGCCTCTTGCCAAACGCGACGGCCTTCCCGAAGCCAGCGGCGGTTTTACTCTGGCGGTGGGTGACCAGACAATTACCGCTGAGGAAGTGGTAGGGCCTGTCTTTGAAAAGCTCGCTGCTGCGGCGCAGAGTGCCGATTTTGAGAAATTCAGAAGTGTCGCGGCGCCGGTGATTGAGCGGGAGCTTATGGAAAGAATAGTTAATGCGCTGCTTTACAGCAGGGCGAAAAAAGATGCGGGCGATAAAATTGATGATGAGCTTGATAAGGTAACCGCCGCGGAAGTCAGACGATATGTGATGGATTTCGGCGGAGACTATGCCAAGGCGGAGCAGTCGCTAAAGCAGATGGGTATGGACTGGGGCAAGTTTGAGCAATATAAAAAACGATACATATTAAGTCAGAGTTATCTGGCCCAGAAATTGCCGAAAGACCAGCCGATTACGTATAGCGAGATGATGTCGGCTTATAATGCGACCAAAGAGCAGTTGTATGCAACGCCGGGGGTATTGCAGTTTCTTCTTATCGACCTTGAGCCGGCGAAGATGCGGGATATTGACGCCAACAGGCCTCGCCATGAGCAGGCGATGGAGCTTATCGATGGTATTGTGAAGCGTATAAAGCAGGGTGAGGATTTTGAGCAATTAGCGAAGGAGTATTCAAAGGCAAACAAGGCCTTAACCGGCGGATTGTGGCAGAAGCTTGCGCCGGATTCGCTTGTTGCGCCGTATGATGTGCTTGCCAAAAAAGCGGCGACGATGAAGCCGGGAGAGACGGCTGGACCTATCGAGGTGGAGGGGCATATTTTCGTTATGCAGCTTGTTGAATATCAGCCGAATAGCGTTGAGCCGTTCGAGAAGGTGCAGAACCAGGTTAAGGCGAGGATATCATTCGAGCGTATGCGTCAGGCGATTGATAAGCTCAATGAGGAGCTTGTGCAGCAGGCCTCGTCGGCGGACAGGGAAAGATTTGTCGATTTTTGCGTGCGTGAAATTTACAGGGACGCCAATAAATAACATTAGTTCGGTAAATGGAATCATCGGATGGGAATAATCGCACATGGTATAGATTTGGTTGATTTTCCTCGGATAGAGGATATGGTCAAACGGCACGGAGACCGGTTCTTAGACAGGGTCTTTACCGCTTCGGAACAGCAATACGCGAATTCCAACAAAAACGGGATTGAGAAATTAGCCGGCCGATTTGCCGCCAAGGAGGCGGTGCTGAAACTTGTGGGGACGGGCTGGCGGGGCAAAATCGCCTGGACGGATATCGAGGTGGTGAATACGGAGACGGGTCAGCCGGAGGTGAGATTATCCGGCGAGGTCAAAAAAATCGCCGACAAACTCGGCATCACGCAAATCAGCGTCAGCATTACCCATACCGCAAATTTTGCAATCGCCTCAGCGGTGGCTCTGGCAGGAAAATATTAACCACGAAGTTTGCTAAGAACGTATAGACGTTAGTATTGTCGTTTTTCTGGAGTTATAAATGGATTGCTCCGTCAAGAGTAGTCTGGGTTATCTTCTATTAAAATTTCTCAAAGGACTTAATACTGCGGTTGAGGTGCATTGGTTATCGCTTCATTTGCAGATGATTGTAGGAGGGTCTAGTTTCTGCATATCTCTGTATAAAGACGTATTTCACTATCACTATTCTCAATCATGAAAGACAACCGCTAAAAACATGTAGCATGGTCGTAGTAGTTACACTCATTTTCGCAGACTGGGTCGTTTACACAACTTATCTAGAAGGGTTGTAATTCCGACAACTAGTAAAACTGTCCCAATTAGAAGAGATATGCCAGAGACAACAGCAACGACAAGTGCTCCCAAGCCGTAAAAGGGCGAACGGGAAAGGCCTGGGCCATATTCTATCTGCGTGACGTGTTGGGCTTCGTCCTGAAGGCCTCTAGATATCAATATTGCGCCAGAATGAATGTACCCCCACAAGGAAACAATACTGTATTCGCCAACATACAAAAACAAAATTGCTGCGCACAAAACGAACCACTTTCTGATTCCAGTCTCTTCCCGATATACGCTACGCCACCAATTTGAGGTACCTAAAAATGCTATCACAGTCATCACCAAAGCAATGACTGCGGCTTCGACTGGCGTAGGCGGAAAGTGAAGCACCTGTTCGCTTGGATCCCACGTATTCATCTCTGTCCTCCGGCTATGTCTTATATTGTTTCCGTATAAGATGCTATCTAGACATTTTAAAAAAGCCGCATTCCTAAATCTTTGTTTATTATTAGAGAAATGACATCAGTTGTCAAGATAATAAATACACATCACGATTGATTAAAAAATTCAAAAAAATGTGCTATACTAACCGAATCTGCCTCCGGCGGATAAATATGTTTAACGGAATGAGAACAAACGATTTTGATTGTGTGGTAATCGGGGCGGGGCACGCCGGCATAGAGGCCGCGCACGCAGCCGCGAGAATTGGCGCAAAGACGGCCCTGATTACCATCGACAAAAGCAAAATCGGGGCGATGAGCTGCAATCCCGCGATAGGCGGGCTGGCCAAGGGGCAGATTGTCCGCGAGGTTGACGCACTTGGCGGGCTTATGGGGCTGGCGACCGACGCGACGGGAATTCAGTTCAGGATGCTCAACCGTTCAAAAGGCCCGGCTGTGCAGTCGCCACGCGCCCAAGCGGATAAATATAAGTATCAGCGATTTATGATTTCCGCACTGGAACAAACGCCCAACCTCACCATCATTGAGCAAATGGCCATTGAGATTGTTGTTGAGAATAACCAAGTTATTGGCGTGCGGTGCAAAGACGGATGGGTTTGTGATACAAAGACGGTGATAGTTGCGACGGGGACATTTCTTCGCGGGCTTATGCACATAGGGCAGGAGAGTTTCGAAGGGGGCAGGCGAGGCGAGCCGGCGTCTGATGACCTTTCGGGTTGTCTTGAGCGACTGGGGCTTGTTGTCAAACGGCTGAAAACCGGAACACCGCCCCGGCTGGACGCGGGCACGATTGATTATAGCAAGCTCGAAGCGCAGCAGGGCGATAAAGAGCCGGCGCCGTTTTCATTTATGAACGACAGGATTGGCCGGCCGCAAATACCGTGCTGGATTACCTATACTAATGAAAAGATACATAAGATAATTCGCGATAACCTCGACCGTGCGCCGCTTTATACGGGCCAGATAAAATCGACCGGCCCGCGATACTGCCCAAGCATCGAGACCAAGATTATTCGTTTCGCGGACAGGCAGCGTCACCAGGTATTTCTTGAGCCGGAGGAATTGGAGCGAAAGGTTATTTACTGCAATGGCGTGAGCACGTCGCTGCCCAAAGACGTTCAGGATGAGATTATCAGGAACCTGCCGGG
>PLLM01000025.1:0-6800 GCA_003141275.1 Phycisphaerales bacterium | reverse complement strand
GCGGCGGGGCAGGGAATCATCGCAGGTATAAACGCCGCAAGATTCCTGCATGGGGTTGAGCCGATTGTGTTAGGACGTGACCAGGCGTATATCGGCGTGATGATTGATGATTTACTCACCAAAGGATTGGGTGTTGAAGGGGCAGGGATTGCCGATGAGCCGTACCGGATGTTCACCTCGCGGGCGGAATTTCGGCTTAGTTTGCGGTCAGACAATGCCGACAGGCGATTAACAGCGGTTGGTAAGTCGGCTGGTCTGGTGGATGATAGCAGATGGGAGAGATTTCAAAAGAAATTAAACGATATTGAACGACTCATGGAATATTTAAAAAATAACCGTCGGGACGGAATCAATTTGTGGGAACAACTCCGCAGGCCAAACAGCCCCCTTGCGCCGGTGCTGGCGGAAATGCCCGAAATAAAAGACGCCGACTTCAGCAGAGAAGTTATCGAAGCGGCGGTCATCGACGCCAAATATGAAGGTTATCTTGATAAGCAGGCACGTCTTGCCGCCGGTTTACAGGCGTGGGACAAGAAACAAATTCCGACGGATTTGGATTATGGCAAAATCACGCACCTGCGGCCCGAGGCGAAAGAGAAATTAACGCTGTTCAGACCTCAAACGCTGGGCCAGGTGGGCCGAATCTCCGGCATCACACCGGCTGATGTCACCGTTATCCAGATACATTTAAAAAAATATTATCAGGACATCAGGTAATCAGGGTATTAGAGAATCGTTGGTTATGAGTTTGCTTTCGGATAACATTTATAACAAGCAAGCAGGGCGGGATGAGCCGAAGTTTAAGATTTGGCGAAGCGTCGGGCTGTTGCTAACTTATAAATGCAACGCTAAATGCGAATTCTGTTATTATAACTGCTCGCCGGAACAAAATGGCTTGATGCCGGTCGAGATGGCGATTGATGCATGGCGGTCATTAAAAGAGCTTGCGGGAGATAATGCGAAAATTCATATCACGGGAGGCGAGCCGTTTTTGTATTGGGACCACTTATTGGAGATTCTGCGGGAAGCAAAGAAGAACAACCTTGGCCCGGTCGATATGATTGAGACAAATGGTTTTTGGGCGGTTGATGAAAAGATTGTTAAAGACCGAGTAAAAGCACTCGATGAGCTCGGTATGGGCCGGCTCAAAATAAGTTGCGACCCGTTTCATCAGGAATACGTCGATATTGAGCTGGTCCGTCGATTGGCGAAAATGGCGAAAGAAGTGTTAGGTGACACAAGGGTATTGGTTCGATGGGGAAAGTATCTCGATAAGCCGGTTGAGATGAAAAACATTTCGGCAGTCGAGCGAGACAAACAATATATTGAAGCGTTAAAAGATTATCCTTGCCGATTCACAGGCAGGGCGGCGGGAATAATTGCTGAACTGGTTGTATCACAGACAGTTGAACAAATTGCAACGCGAAATTGCTCAAACGCGTTTCTCGACGCCAAGGGTGTGCATATTGGCCCCTATGGCAATATCTTCAGCGGGACTTGCAGCGGGATAATTGTTGGAAATATCGCCAAACGGCCTTTAGCTGAAATCTGGCAAAACTGGCAGCCGGGCAACGATAAGTTGATTGAAACGCTGTTTAATTCAGGTCCGGCGGGATTATTAGACGAGGCAACCCAGGCCGGTTACACGCAATCGAAACTATATGCGAGCAAGTGTCATCTTTGCACAAGCATTCGCCAGTTCTTTTTTGACAAAGGCTCTTATAAAACCGTCGTCGGTCCCGCGGAATGTTATCGGTAGTTCTTATCTAATACTATTGGTTCGGTGGTCTGCCGCCAGAGGCACCGGGGGGAGGGCCAGCCGGACCGCCGAAGCCGCCGCGACCGCCGCCGGGTCCCATCTGTATGCCTCGTTCCTGCATACGGTTCATTAAATCCCGGCGGAATTGATTCATTTTTACCCTCGAATCGGCGCTCATTCTTGATGACATTTCCCTCATTCTTGACGGCTCAGGCCGGCGGAACTGCCGGGCTTGCTGTCCCTGCTGTCGCCGCATGAAATTGGGGTCTCGCGGGCCTAATCTTCCGAATCTATTCGGGTCCGGCGGGCCGTTGGTGTCGTTGGCATCTCTTGCCATAAACTCGGCTCTTCTGGCTTGCATATCATCGATGATTTTATCAAGGTAAGCGGTTTTTTCTGTGTCAGGCAGCGCAACATACTCAGTTGCCTGGGCTTCCATCTTTGTCCGCATCGCCTCGCCAATTTGGTCTCGTACCTCCCGCCTTTTATCTTCGTTGGCGTCGCGGAACTGGTTTGAGTCGATATAGTCGCGAATCTGCTCGCGGGACATCTTTGCGAAATCGGGTTTGCTGTAATGTTTGATGGTTATCGGGACCCCAATTGCTATGCCCGCAGCCAGAACAATTGCTGCTATCAGAATTGTTTTATTTTTCGTCGTCATGTTCTTACTCCTGTTTTACATAATTGCTTATGTGCCAATCCGCGTATAAGTAGTTTTTTTGACCTTTCCTCAATCTGTATGTTCCTGTAAACCCCGGGTGAACGGGGTCAAAATCACTCATAACTTCTATATCTTTTTCTTTTGCACCGCCTTTAGATTCGCAGGATTCTCTTATTGTTATTCCGCCAAGGCCGTCCCGGCACCCCGGCGGGCCAAACTGCGGCCTTCCATTATACCAGTAGCTGGTATTGCCCGTTCTTAAGTGATAGGGAGGCGTAGCTTTGGTATCCGCCTTACATATAAAGACTTTCGGCTCTTTAAGTATCGGGCCTAAAACTTTTGTTATAGGCGGTAAATAGTCAGAGTCATTTACGTTTGTGATATCCCAAGGTTCGGCACAGCAAAGGGGAAATATATCGCGATTGTCATCGAGATATGACCGCAAGGCGACGCCGATTTGCCGCAGATTTGACATGCAGTATGTTCGATTGGCTGCGCCTCTGGCTTTGCCGAGCGCAGGAAGAAGTATTCCCATTAAAAGTCCGATTACGCTTATAACCACCAGCAACTCGACGAGCGTAAAAGCCCGGCCCAATTTTTCATTGCCTGCAGGTTTCATATCACAATTTATGACGGTCGATAATAGTAGTATATTGCAGAAATCCTAACAAAGTTCGTTGCAGATGTCGTCCAGGTAAGCGTCGATTCCGTTGGAGAGCGTTTTGCTTAAGTTTTGGCCCAGTTCCAGCGATTCCGGTTCAATGCCGAAAATCACTATCTGGTCCGGGCATTCGCCGAGCTGCCTGGAAATCGCTATAATACGCAGGATATCCGCCTCGTGAAGGGAGAAATGCATCATTTTTTTTGTGGTTTTGACGTCAGCCGGCTCAAATCGCTTGATTGTTCCCGGCTTCTTACCCATTTTAACACAGTCGATGATTACGGCTTTTTTGCGGTTCGCGATTAAATGCAGAACATTCATGCCGCCCGTGCCCGCGTCGATGAATTCAACGGAAGGGAATTTGTCCTGATGCTCAGAAAGCTTGCGGATTAAATGAACGCCGATACCCTCATCGGACAAGAGTGGATTGCCAAGTCCTATGACGACTACGTCTTTTCTATGCGTTTGGTCTGTCACCTTACGAACTGCACATCGAGGAAATGCGTTGAGCACGAGATGCAGGGGTCATAAGCGCGGACGAGCATTTCCAGTTTCAATCGGATGTCTTTTTCGCTCTGGTCCAGAATTTCAGGGAGCAGTTTTTCGAAGTCCTTCTGGATATTGGCGTGGTTCTGGTTTGTCGGGATGCAGATATCGGCCGCGACACAGTTGCCTTTTTTGTCGAATTCGTATTCGTGGAACAATATCCCGCGAGGCGCCTCGACACAGCCGGCGCCTTTGCCTGCCTTCGGTGTGGAGATAACTTTTTCCGTCTTCAGGCCCTTGGTCAGCAACTGGTCGATAAGGTCGATGCTTGTCTCAACGATATGGAAGCACTCGACAAGCTGGGCTACGGTGTTCATATAGGGATTGCAGCAGCCCTTTTGGAGTCCGAACATTTTCGCGGCGCCTTTGGCCATAGGCGACAATAATTCGGCGTTGTTGTTGAACCGGGCCAGGGCGCCGACCGCGTATGCGTCACGGTGCCACTTTGCCCATTTGGCGGTCGATTGCTCAACCATGTATTCGTTCGTCACGTCGTGCCATTTTTCAATTGGCAGGGCAGCACCTTTGTTGTCGTTGGATGTTATGCCGCCGTGGTAGAAGGTATATGTCGGCGGGGTGGTCTGCTTGAGTGATACATATTCGGTTGGGCGTTCAAATTTGGGAACGTTACCCGCGACGCTGAGTACGACTTCGGCGATTTTTTTGAGGTCGGGCACTGCGTTTTTGAGCGTCTGCTGTAACTCGCGCAATTGTTTTTCGGTTGGCGTTCGGGTCAATCCGCCGGGGATGAGTGTTACCGGGTGGGTCGTTCTGCCCGCGATGAGGTCCGACCAGCCATTAGCGATTCTGTGGGCCTTGACAATCGTCTTTACGGCGTCTGCCGCTCGTGCGACAAGAGGCACAACGGATGGCGTGCCGAAGAAATCCGGAGCAGCCAGGTATCCGACGTGCAGGGTATGGCTTTGAAGCTGCTCGGAATAGTGCATCAGTATTCTCAGCTTGTCCGCCTGTTCGGAGACCTTGATGCCCAGCGCGGCTTCTACCGCTTTGGTCGCGGCGAGCGAATGTGTAATTGAGCATATCCCGCATATACGCGAAACAATCGTCTGGATGTCCTGGTAGCTGTGGCCCCGGACCATTGCCTCGAAAAATCGCGGTGCCTCGGGCACCTGCCACTGGAGCTTTTCGATTTTGCCTTCTTTTACGTTTACGACTATGTTGCCGTGTCCTTCGACGCGGGTTATATGATGAACGTTGATATCGAGATTGTTATGCATTTGTTGGCCCCTGACCGATTCCAAAAAGAACCATCTTTGCCTTGAGCGCATCGACGCTCAGGCCATATCGTTCGATAACATCCTTTGCTCCATTGACGTTCGGATTATCGATGTAACCGCGACAGCCGAAGCACCTGAAACCCGATGACGGACATCTTGCGCCGCAGCCGGCCCTGATAATAGGCCCTAAGCAAACCTGCCCATAGTCCCACAGACACGGATTGCCTTTTGATTTGCATTCCACGCATACGGGCCATTCGGGTATCTCGGGTTTTTTGCCCATAAGCAGGCAGCGAATCACATATGTGAATTCCTTCCTGTCTATTGGGCAGCCGTGGATTTTGTAATCCACTTTGACCACCTCATCCACTGCTTTTGTAGGCATGGTTTCAAGATGAGGCATATCGGCTGACTTGCCGTAAACGCACTTTTTAACGTCGCTCATCGCAAAGTTATTCTTGAGTTTGTTTATTCCGCCTATTGTCGCGCAGGCGCCAAGAGCGATTAACGTTTTTGCCCTTGTCCTGATAATCTCTAATCGTTTCTCGTCTTCGGGCCTGGTAATCGAACCTTCGATTATGGCGATGTCATATTCCCTGCTCTGCTCGCTCATTGCCTCGCGCCATTCGACCACTTCGACGTTATCGATGAGGTCAAGTAGCTCTTCTTCGAGGTTGACGATTTGCAATTGGCATCCTTCGCAGCAGGCGAAGTCGAAAATCGCTACTCTTGGTCTATCCATATCAGATTGCCTCCGGGGCGATACGCAGGTCGGAATAACGGAATACCGGCCCGTCTATACAGGCGTAATAATTGTTAATCTGGCAGTGCCCGCACTTGCCTACGCCGCATTTCATTTTTCTTTCGAGGTTCAGGAATATTCTTTCTCTGGGCACTTCCGCTTCCTGCAGGGCCATCAGCACGAATTTATACATCACCGGCGGCCCGCAGATAAACACCAGCCCTGACTGAAGCTCAGTTTCGATTTTGGGTATAAGAGTGGTAACGACGCCGACGTTGCCGAGCCAGCAGTCGTCGGTCTGGTCGATTGTTTCCATAAAGCGAATGTCGTTCCTGTGCGACCATCCGTCGATTTCCGAATGGAAAAACCTTTGCGCCATACACTTTGTTCCGAGCAGGACAGCAAGCTCCTTGTAGTCGGCGCGGTTGTCGAGGATGTAGTTGATGAAAGACCTCTGTGGCACAAGCCCGATGCCGCCGCAGATAAACACGATATTTTTGCCCTTTGCCTCTTCTACCGGGTATGTTCCTTTTCCCAGCGGGCCTCGTATCCCGATTTTGTCGCCTATTCGAAGCCGGTGAATCGCGCTGGTGACGTTGCCGATTCTGCGGACAACCAGCTCGAAGTAGCCCTTTTGCGTGGGTGATGATGATATTGTAATCGGCACCTCGCCTACGCCCGCGATTGATACCTCGACGAACTGGCCCGGGATGAAGTCAAACGGCTCGCTGTCATCGATTGACAGCCGAAGATACATCTCGGTCGGGTTCATCAGCCGCTTCTTTTCGAGGGTCGCCAGCCGCGGCAGGTAAATGTCTTTTTCAACAGCACAACGTTCGCACATTGTTAACGCTCCTATATTTTTATGTCGAATCGCTCGACTTGAATTACTTTATTCCCAAATCGTCAACTAACCTGTTATAAACCTTGACCGGGTTTGCGATATCCGGCAGGCACGCGCCCACGCATCGTCCGCATCCGACGCAGGACATTATCTGGCTGCTTATTTTCTCAGGTACGTATTTGCATTTTCGATACAATCGGTGTCTGAAGCGGTCTGCCCGTTTCTTCCTGAATTCGTGCTCTCCCGCCACTTTTGTGAAGCCATCGAGCAGGCAGCCGTCCCATGCCCGCTGTCTTTTGCCCGATATGAAGTCCCAGTTTACGTCATCCTGCACGTTGAAGCAGTAGCA
>PLLM01000064.1 GCA_003141275.1 Phycisphaerales bacterium | reverse complement strand
CTGTCAACATACAAGAGCACAGAGCACACAGAGAAATTGTATTTTTTTGATTTTAGAATTAACGGATTTGACAAGCGATTTTGTTTTAGTGAAACAGAATTGATACAGAAAATATCGTATGTGCGAAGGCAGGACGAAGAGGATAACCCCCGGCGTAAAGCCGGGGGCTAACCGGTTAAATCATCGGAGAGTAGGCGATACGGGTAATGGCGCTAGTTTTATTTTTAATTCAGGTATTCATCATTTCGATATCGGGCGCGATGCAGCCGGGGCCTGTAACCGCGACGGCGATTACGATGGGGACACGCAACCGATGGGCCGGAGTTCTTCTGGCAGTAGGGCACGGCATCGTCGAATTTCCTCTGATGATTCTGATAATCTTCGGTCTCGGCACAATTTTTCAAATGACCCCGTCACAAATAATCATTGGTATCGCAGGCGGTCTTGCCCTGCTTTATATGGCATACGGGATGTTCAAAACCGCTTCGCATCCTGTGGCTGTTCAGGCCGGCGCAAGAAAAGACAAGCCGATTCTGGCAGGGATAGTTTTAACGGTCTCTAATCCGTATTTTCTGATATGGTGGGCGACTGTGGGGCTGGGACTGGCAATCACTGCGACAAAATTCGGCCTGCATGCCTTCGCGTTGTTCGCGATTGTTCACTGGTTAGTCGATTTGCTCTGGGTCACGGCGTTGTCATTGGCGAGTTTTCACGGCACAACGCTGTTCGGGCCGAAAGTTCAGATGCGGGTTATTCAGGCGTGTGCCATCGCAATGCTCTTCTTTGGCTTATTCTTCCTTTATAAAGCCGTCTGTTTACTGGGTATCAATTAAGTAAGGAATATCAGCAACAATTTCTTCCGACCAGCCCTGGTAAAGCAAGTTGCGGATGCGTGTTTTTATGAGCGGGTAAAACATCGGCTCTTGATTCCATTGTTCATCATCATAAAATTTGTCTGTTTTAGTCAGCAAAGACCGTGTTTGTTTAAGCGAGTCCATCTGGCTCGCAAAATCCGTGTTTTGAGTAATCGGATGAAGACTCGCGTCCAGGAAAATTTTGTGGACGTAAACACCCAATTTTTTCATATGAACCGGGATATCGACAACTATCCTCAGCTTGCGTTCCGTGGGTCGCATCAGACCTTTTATCGGCATAAACAGCCAGCCGGCCCGTAAATCGCCCGCCACGAAAGCCAAATTGAACTGTTGAACCTCTGCCTTGAATTGATTCATTTTTTTGGCACGTTCAGCATCTATTTGGGCTGACACCCCGGCTGGATGGGTAGCACTTACTTGTAATCCTAATTCTTCATAATCTCTATTTGCCAGGATAGAATACTCGCCCGGATTCATACGTTCGACTTGGACGATACGCGGACAGAGATGATTTCTTTTGAGCCAGCCATGTAATCGAGCTATGTAGTTCGATATCCCGTCTTTACGCGTTAGCTCCGGAGGAGTCAAATTGTTAAGAGAGTTTCCATAGAATCCTTCTCCTAATATCGATAACTTACCATTCCATTTTATGTTGTTTGCATTCCAATTTATCTTGTCATTACTATCCCACATATTGCTGTCGCTGTTCAGGGAACATACGGTATTGGCTTCTTTATGGCACCAGTCGTCTGCTTTGAAGGGATATAAATCTACATAGACCAGAGCGGCTTTTGCATCGCCTCGCACCCAGGCCGTTAAGTCGAGAGAGATTACGCACCGCTTATAGTTGCAGTCAACCGGATAAACGTTCGTCAGGTTAAGGTCTTCTATCTCGGACTCGATAAATTTCCGTGCAGCCATCCTGAGTCCGACCATTTCTATTTCGCTGGGGCGAGGTTCTTGTCCTTTAAAGATGTCATAAAATGCCCCTGTCGGACCATTAAGATCCTGCATAACCAAAGGGGCGAGCGTTTTATTGGGGTCAGCTTTGGCCGAAAGCATGGCTAAATTCAAATTCAGGGCCATATTCAGCTTAAAGAAATTTTCATTTGACATATAAGATTGCGGCATAATGTTTGCGTCGGTCAAATTCGCTTCCATCGCATACAAAGCGTTGATTAGTCGTTGCCTGGATGCTATAAGGCAAGGATCCTTATAATTCATTACCCTGACCGCACCTACTGAAATGGTCCCGTTTTTCAGGGCTTCTTCCTCGAGTCTGCTGAAAGATTGTAATGGGCAGCCGGCGAGAACGAGCAAAAACGCCGAAGAGCACCCTACCAGAAGCCAGGCAGATAAATTACCAAATCCATGATTTGTCGTTTTCATACAATTCTCCCTTCCTAATAAAAAATATTCAGGTGTTTTAGGGGCTACTATAGCGGCCCTGTCGTCAATGTGGATAATACCGGTCATTAAGGATTGGTGTCAAGGACAATCTTTAAGGTGCGACAGGATTTTTTCGCTTATAGCGTATTTCATACCCCCAAAACCGCGTTTTCAGAGTTAAAAACGGCCTATCTGGAAGGTTACGAAATTGTTTCTAACTCGCTTGGCTGTCTTCGTTGCGGATGAGCTGCGTGACGTTGAACTGCGAGAACATTTCCTGCTGTGACTGCGCGACTTTACGCAATCCTGCGGGCGCATCGACTGACTGACCAAAACCCGCCACGGCAATAGCGGCTGCGATTTCAGAAAGTTTCATCTCGTCGGGTGATTTGGCGGGGAGGAAGCCATCCTTTGGTTCGGATACCCGTGCTAAAATGCCTCTTGCCACTAAGTGCGAGAGGACCTTTTCCGCGAGTTCGGGCGGCATATTGAATTTGCCGGAAATTGTCTCCGCTTCGACCGGGCCGTCGCCCGCTTTAAAGGCGGAGGCGATTTCGCCTACCATATTCATTATGGTCAGGTCGTTAGCGATAAAGTATTCTTCCTGCTTTTGGGCGGCGGCGATTTCGGCGGCATCGAGTGTGCTGATGTGCTGGGTGGTGTAGGTGAGCTGAAGGCCGAAGAGGACAATGAGCCAGCTAAGATAAACCCAGAATATGCTCAGTGGTATCAACCCCAATGCTCCATAAATCTGATTGTACGGGATGAATTTTACCACGTAGAGTTTGAATCCCCATTTGGCAAGGGTCCAGACAATCGCAGCGACAACCGCTCCCCAGATTGCGGCGCGGATTTTGACCTTGGTATTGGGAAGCAGCAGATATAGCAGGAAAAATCCGGCGGCCGAGGCGAAGTATGAAACCACGGCGGGGGCGATATGCGAGAGGACGGTTTTTTGGAGCTGGTCGATGGCGGCGTATTTTGTGGCGACGTAAATCGCTGTAGCCAGCAGCAGGGGGGCAAGGGTCAGAATCGCCCAGTAATTTACGATTCTGTGGAGGATGCTCCTGCTGATGCCGACGCCCCAGATTTGGTCGAAGGCGGCCTCTATTGTCAAAAGCATCATCAACGCGGCGAATATGATAAGCACGGCTCCAAGGACCGCTATTGTTCCCTGGTTGAAGCCGGCGAAAACCTTGGCGACGATGGCGTCGAGATTGTCGGTGAGTTTTATGTTGGTACTGGTATTCGCGGGGTCAGGGTACTCGATAGTCGAAAGGTGCAGCTGCGAATAAACGGAGTTCTTGATTTCTTGGCCGGCGTCCCGATAAGCGGGGAAAAACTGGAAGACCATCAGCATCACGACTGCCAGCGGGACGATGCCGAACATTGTGTAATAGGAAAGGGCGGCGGCCTGCTGGTCCGAGCGGTTTTTCTTAAGCAATCGAAAGCAGTGAATCCAAAGTTTGATTTGAAAAATGGCGAATCGGCCGATTCTGCCGACCTGGGCAGTCGGGGTTGACAAGACCTTATCAAACATATTTTAGTACCTCCCGGCCTGAAGGACCATTCGGTTATCTTTTCTTTTGGGCGCCTTGCATTAAAAGATCCAGGCCCGTCTGGACGGCGTTATCCTGAATCATTTTACCAAGGTCGAGCGTAGGTTTGTTCGGCGTGCCCTTTATATGCACGGTTGTTCCGGCAGTTCCCTTGCTGCCGGTTTTGGCAATCTTGCCGGTCGGGCTGATTGGCAGGGTGACGCTGAAGCTTTCGATTTTCCTGTTGGGGTCAATGGGAACGCTTCCGCTGAAATTGAGGGGTTTATCGCCGATATCCACCTGCATATTAGGATACTTTACGTATCCGTCCCTGACGGTGAACGGCGTCGGGTGAATCGTCATTGTATTGCTTGGCGAGCCCATTGCCGTCAGAATCAACGGCATCAGCCCGGTTGACTGCATTTGGACCTGTGTGAGAGAAATTGTGCCGGCTATATTTGCGTCTTCGGGTTTGCCGCCTACGATGGGAACAGCGAGCTGGTCGCACTGGAAATTGGCTGTACCGCTGATGCTGGATGCGCCTAAAAAGATGGGATTGACTTTGGCGAGGAGCTTGTCGGCCATTTCCTTGTTAAGCTGGACGTCTTTGACAATCTGCATTTGTCCGGGAGTTCTGAAAATAGCAGGAGTTTTTTTGAAGTCGGCAGAGCCGCCGAAATTAAGCTGGCCGTTGTTCACGGGGGCGGTAAATTGTGCGATGGTCATAAACCCTTTATCTACTTTCAAATCCACATTGGTTGTACCCACGTTGAGGCCCATATAAGAGACCTTGTCGAAGCCGACTCTGGCCTGTGCGTCGAGGTTGGCGAGCAGCTTGTTGGGGTCGTTGGCGGGATATTTGCTGGTGAAACTAATTGTGTCCTGACGTTTGCCTTCGATAGTCAGTCCCGCGGGCATAAAGGGCGACAGCATCGCCGTAATCGTCTTCCAGTCGTAATCGAGTTTTGCGTTTCCCTGTATGGAGCTGTTTTGCCCCTCGATTTTCTGCTGGACGCTGGCTTTTATTTTTATGTCGGGGCTTGTAATCTCAGCGTTGTTGACGGCCATTGTTTTGGTTGTCGGGTTTACTTCCGCATCAAGGATGATGGCGACGGGATTCTGGATAAAGGCCTCTTTGCCGGGGGATTTCACCAGCAGGTTGGCGATTTTTGTTGTGTCGGTAGTTATTCTGTAGCCGCCATCCTTGAAAGCGACGGTTATATCCGACTCGACCACGCCGCCGAGCACCACGTCTTTTGAAATGGTCTTTGTCATTACAAGGTATGGCTGGACTTTGGCGAGGTCCAAACCTCTTACGGAGGCGGTAAGCGAAATCGGTTCTTTGACGTTATTGCCCATCGGGAGTCGCCCGTCTTTGACGCTGAACTGTCCCATGCTCGTGTCGGCCTTCAATTGTTTTACCAAAAGAACGTTGGTTTGTTTGTCAATCGCGGCGATTACATCGAGCGAGGCATTCGGTTCGTTGACCGTTATATCAGCGGTGGGACTTACCCGCAGGTTCGATATGCTGGAGGAATTGACGAACATAGTTGTTTTATCGTTGTTGGTTATCTGCCCTTTGGCGGCGACTGTGCCCGCGAGCTTGTATTTGCCGAGGTCGGCGAACTGGCCCAACTCGCTCGCAAGTTTGGCGAGGTCTATCTGCGCATCGTAATTAAACGCCTCCATAGTGCCGGAGCAGTTGACTGTCGCGAAGGCGGAGGAGGCACCGATTTTTTCGAATTTTATTTTTTCGTTTTCGGCGGATATTTTTGCCTGTGCCTGAATCGGCTGGGAAAGCGATATTGGTTTGCCGTCCATCACCCCGGCCAGACCTTCGACGCTTACCTGTCCGGCTAACATTTTAACGCCCATTTCATTGAGGGTCTGAACGCTGCCTACGAGCTTGCCGCCCGTCAGTTTAGTTTGTTCTTTGAGGCCGAGCGTTTTGGGCAGCATTGCCGCCACGGCGGGCAGGTCGCATTCAAGATTCGCCTTCAATTCGTTTTTCGAACCCTGTTTCATAAATTCCGAAACAGAGGCCATATTCATCGGTGCCGTGCCGTTGGCCTCGGCCTTGAGCCAGTCGGTCGCAACGCTCATTTTTTCGACGTTGACAAGATTTCCCTGCTGGCTCATTTCCACCACTACGTTCAGCGTGCCGGTTTTTATTGTGTCCCCCTTTAGCTGTGGGGCGGTTATTTCGAGGGAACTGCCCTGCATATCCAGGCCGGCGTTTTCCACGATGCCATTTTTCAGTTCGCCTTTCAAATGCGCCGAAACGGTGCCTTTGGCCGTTACGTCAACGCCCGCGATAGCCAATATAGATTCCAACTGACTCAAGTTCAGATTATTAACGTCGGCTGTAATATTTGCGGTTGCTTTGCTTAAGTCCCAGTTTTTACCCGGAGTCAGGTCGCCGCGGGCGGTTACCGTCGAGGCAGCCCCCTGCCCGGCGATACTGGCGTCCAGGGCGAGAGTAGTTTTTTCACCAGGTCCGCGAAGGGCCACTTTGGTGTTTATGTTCGAGACCTCGACTGTGCCGTGTTTGTCTTTAATTTTTACGTCCCCGTCTTTTACGACGAGGTCTATTTTTTTGATAGGCACGCCGGCAGAGGTTTCCGTTTTGCCTTTGGCTGCCGGTTTAGCGGCGGCCTTTTGCGTCTCGGCGGCGTTCTGTTTCATTTTATCGACGTCTATTTCCACCCTCGGCTCGTCGATTACCGTTTCGCCCAAAGATATGCTTCCCGTCAAAAGCGCGCCGTAATCGGGCTTAGTTGAGACGCCTTTTACTGCGACTGAGAGACCCTGGTCGGCGTTTTTGAAGCTGATATTAGTAACGCTGATGCCCTTGAACCAGCTCATCGAAAGTTTCGCGAAGTCGATGACTCCGACGCCGGAGCCATTGGCTTTCGAGAGTATCATTTTTCGTCCGCTTTCGCTGGAGACATACGCCGGCACGACGAACGCCACCAGCAGAATTACCAGCAAAAGCAGAACAACCACGATGCCGGCCACGATTTTCAGTATCTTTTTGCCGGTTTTTTTACCAGTTACAGTTTTGTTGTTTTCCGAAGGTTCCATAAGGCAATCCCCAAAAANNTCATCCATTGTCCATCGGCCTCACTGCCAAAAATACAGGGACGGCGGATATTATCTTAGTCTGCCGTCCGAACTATGGCTAACTTTGCATTATTTCGTCCGACTTGTGTTTGACCACGTGGTCAACTTTGTCGGTGTACTGCTTGGTCAAATCGTCGAGCTGCTTTTTGCCCTTCTCGAAGTCGTCTTTGGTTATGAGCTTGCCGCTTTCTTCCTTCTCAAGCGACTTTATTTCGTCTCTTCTGACGTTGCGAACGCTAACTTTCGTCTGCTCGCCCATTCCCTTTATCTGATGCGTCAACTGCATCCGCCGTTCCTCGCTCAAAGGCGGAACGTTCAGCCGTATCGTCTTGCCGTCCGCCATCGGCGTCAAACCCAGGTCGCTGGCCTGTATCGCCTTGTCTATATCCTTGATTGATCCCGGGTCGAAGGGCTTGACCAGAATCATATCCGGCTGGGGTGTTGACAGTGCCGCCAATGCTTTCAATGGCGTGGGATTGCCGTAGTACTCAACCCTCAGATTTTCAACAAGCCCCGTCGATGCCCTGCCCGTGCGAACGCCTTTAAGCTCGTCCTGCAGGACATCTACCGCCTTTTTCATCTTGGCTTCGCTGTCTGTTATTATCTGCTTAACGGGCATAACTCGCCTCCTGCCTCTAACTAATCACTGTTCCTACCGATTCGCCGCAAATCGCCTTGGTTAAATTGCCTTTTTTGAAGATGTTCAGCACGATTACCGGGATTTTGTTGTCCCGGCACAAGCTGATGGCCGAATGGTCCATTACGCGAAGATTCTTTTCGAGAACATCCTGATATGACAGCTTGTCAAAAAGTTTGGCATTGGGATTTTTTTTTGGGTCGTCGCTGTAAACGCCGTCAACCTTCGTCGCTTTTATCAGCAGGTCAGCGTCAAGTTCCGCCGCCCGCAGTGCCGCGCAGGTATCGGTAGTGAAAAACGGGTTGCCTGTCCCGCCTGCCAATATTACGATTCTGCCCTGCTCAAAGTGTCTCATTGCTCTTCGGCGAATAAACCGCTCGCACATCGCCTCAACTTCTATCGCGCTCATCACGCGCGTCGTTGTGCCAAGTTTTTCGAGTGTCTCCTGCAGGGCGCAGGCGTTGATAATGGTTGCGAGCATTCCCATGTAATCAGCGGTGTTGCGTGGTATCATTGTTTTTTGTGAGAATTTTTCCCCTCTGATGAAGTTCCCCGCTCCCACTACGACGGCCACCTGAGGACCGAGGGTGTTAATCTCGGCAATTCTGGCCGCCATCGATTCGAGATGCTCGCCGTCAATCCCGAAACCGCCTTGTTCGCAAAAACTCTCTCCCGATAACTTAAGCAACACCCGCTTGTATTTGCTTGCTGGCATTTATTTCGTTTCCCATATCCTTTGGGTCGGCGAAAATTCTACAGGCAAAAAAAGGGGCCTGACCCCTTTTTCAGCAAACCGCTTATCCGACGTCGAATCTAACGAATTTTTTTATCGTCGCCTTGCCGCCAGCCGACCTGGCCGCGTCTTCCAATACCTGCGTTACTGTTTTTGTATCGTCCTTTACAAATTTCTGGTCGAGCAGGCAATTGTCCTCGAAAAATTTCTTCATTTTGCCTTCGACAATTTTATCTATGATGTTGGCCGGCTTATTCTTCACCTGGTCGGCGTAAATGCTCTTTTCCTGCTCAATCACCTTGGGGTCGATGCCTGATTTGTCCAGTGCAAGGGGTTTTGTGGCGGTAATGTGCATCGCAATATCTGCGCCTGTCCGCTTTAACTCTTCCGATGAGGCCACCTTCGGGTCGCTTGCGACGATTTCCAGCATCGTTCCGACTTTCTTGTTGAAGTGCACGTAAACGCATATAAGTCCGTCGCCAGCGAGTTGGAATTTGGCGAAGTCGCCGACTTCGGTTTTCTCGCCGGTTTTGCTTACCAGTTCAGTGATAACGTCGCGGAACTTTTTGCCGCCGACGGCTGTCTCCAGAACGTTTTCGATTCCGTCATTTTTGGCGCAAGCCATCCCGTATTCGGCCAGTTTATCCG
>PLLM01000041.1 GCA_003141275.1 Phycisphaerales bacterium | reverse complement strand
TTCCTTAACGGGGAGCAGTATAAACGTCTTACAGACTCACAACAAACAAAACAACAGGTAACTGTTACCGGAGGGCAAATAACCACAGAGCGAACAGGTAAGGAATGGAAGAAATTGCAAATGATAGGTGGTGGATTGGCGTTTTTAGGGATTATGATATTCTTTGCAGCTTCTGGCTCGGATAAGGCAGGAATCGGTGGTGTGCTTTTTTTAATTGGCATCATTATGTTCATTTACGGAAAAATAGGGGCGTTTTGGTATCACGGTTGATAAAGGATTGATTTTTTGCCACTGCTTAATTTTTAAGCTCCCAAACACACTATCCTCTTAAATCTCAAAAACGCTGTAATTAAGTCAAGATAAGCAGAATACGGTATCAGCGTTTAAGATACAAAGCGGACACGGCCGGCAATCCGTAAATTCAATTGACCAGCAGGCACTAATCTGTCCGCCCCTGGCGAGACCTCGCCCGTCCCAAAGGGACGAGGCGGGTGATTATATGTCGCTGCAATTTCAATTGACCTTCGAGGAATAATTTGTGATTATATTCTCACTGGTGTAACGGCCTGTTTGTTGCGGAGGGGTTGTTAGGGGCAAGATTGTCCAAAAAGGGCCAGACGAGCAGCTTATAGTCAGCAGCGCGGGCAAGATGCCCGCGACACGTTGTATAATAAGGGCCAAACGAGTGGCACACAGTCAACATATAAACGTCGAAGATACGGTTTTGGTTCAGAAATGGCGTCAGGGCGACCCCAGCGCCATTGAACAACTCGTCTGCAAATACCAGGGCCGAATCTACAACATCATATTGAAAATCTGCTCAAATCCCAACGATGCCGCGGAACTAACCCAGGATACGTTTGTCAAAGTAATAGAGAACATTGGTAAGTTCGAGAGCCGTAGCGGCTTTTACACATGGGCGTTCAGAATCGCGGTCAACCTGACGCTGAATTACCGCAAGAGAAAGGCAACGGTCGGGTTTACTTCGCTGGACGCGGAACTGGCTGCGGGCGACGAACAGGCCAGGCAGGGTCTGAGTGCGATATTATCAGACGATAAGGCCCTTGACCCGGCCCAAATCGCCGAAAACAGGGAACTTTGCGAACTGATACAAAAAGGAATTCGCAAACTCGATGAAGAACACAGAGCAATCATTGTGTTGCGGGATATCGAAGGAATGGATTACGAGCAAATAGCGGAAGTTCTGGGCATAGAGCTTGGGACGGTCAAAAGCCGGCTAAGCCGCGCCCGCGCCGCGTTGAGGCAGATTCTGGAGGCCTTATGAATTTTGAACAAAACCCGAAAATCGAGGAATTGCTGAATAGTTACATCGACGACGAGTTGTCGGCTGATGAACGCTCAGAGGTGCAGCGCCTTGTCCGTAAAAACCACACTATCGCACAACGCTTGCGCCAGCTCGAAAGATGCAAGGCGCTGGTAAGCTCATTGCCCCCTGCCGAACCGCCCGCCGAGGTAGTCGCCGGAATTAAACAACTGCTGCGAAGCCATTCGGCCAACACAAGTAAATCTAAGCATATCGAAAGTCAGCGAGGAGCAAGGCACCTGTTCGTTCGCCAGGTCATGGCGGCATCAATAATAATCGGCCTTGTGGGCATTATGGGCGCAGTAGTGTATAGAATTGTCGGACCAGAGGAAACCATCACGCCAATCGTCGCGGTGCAGCCGGCGCCGACCATTAAGCCAACTGCGTCGCCTGTAGCAACGAAACCGGAAGAGACAAAAAAGACGGTTGTCGTCGCCGCTGTTGAGAACACAACAAGCATAGGCCTTTACTCGCTCCAGCTGCAAACCGCTGACTTTACAGCGGTTGACGCCTACGTAAATAAGCTCCTCGAAGAAAGCCCCTGGCTGCGATACGAAGCGACAAAAGACCAGCCGGGCAAAAGCGTATACAGAATCCTTTGCAGCATAGGCGGCCTTGAGGCGATGATGAGCGATTTGGCGACGGTCTGGTCAAAATTCGATTCGACAACACTGATTGTGCGCACCGATAACGTCGGCCAGTATGTCACCGTCACATCCGTAAAGCCGGAGCAGATTGCCGATATTGCCAGACAGGACACAATTGATAAACGCATAAAACTGGCGAATAATTTCGCGATGCTAAACAGCGTCGAACAGATTATGCCCGGCGAAAAAATGCTTGCCGCGACGGAACGGTCGATGCCCGAACTGACAACCATCCCCAAGCCGGTCCTGACCTCGGGCGATAAAAACACCGCAACCGCCCCCAAAGGCGCATGGGACCAGGTTCAGGTGGATTTGAATATCATCGTAACTGGTCACAAATAAAAAACCCCCGCTTGAACGGGGGTTAAACACTACCGTGGGATTGTGCAGTCCAAGTCCATTATTCGAGATTCATTGCCTCGGCGAAGGTGGCCAGGTTGTTGACCCATTTTTGGGCTTCGTCTATGTCGATTTTGTCCGCCTTAACTAATCGGGCAAGGTGTCTTTCCATCGTAATCATCTTCTCATCGTACCGGTTCGACGTCTTGGTCTGGAGCTGCGAATACATCTGCTCGACCTTGCCTGTTCTTATAAGGTTGGCGGTAGCATAGTTATTGTTAAGAATTTCCATCGCGGCGATTCGGCCCCTGCCGTCCTTTCGCGGGATGAGTTTCTGACTGATGATATACGCCAGGCCCATCGACAGTTGGTTTCGCACCTCGTTTTGCCTGCCGGCCGGGAAGTAATCCAGTATGCGCATTATTGTGCCTGCGGTGTCCCTCGTGTGCAGCGTCGAGAAAACCAAATGCCCCGTCTCAGCCGCCATAAGCGTCATCGCGATTGTCTCGGCGTCGCGCATTTCGCCGACGAAGATTATGTCGGGGTCTTCGCGGAGCATCGAGCGCAGGCCGTCTGCAAACGAATATACGTCCTTGCCGATTTCCCGCTGCGAGACAAGTGAATGTCTCTGCTCAAAAATATATTCAATCGGGTCTTCGATGGTGATTATCCGGCAGGCGCGTTCATCGGTTATGCGACTAATCAGCGATGCGATTGTCGTCGATTTCCCCGCCCCCGTTACGCCGGTGACCAGGACCAGGCCATGTTTGCGGTTTATAATGTCCTTCCAGACATCATTGGGAAACCCGGACCTTTCCACCGCCGGTATATCGGTTGGCAGCGCACGAATGGCCGCGCAGATACCGTCATTTTCTTTGAAGACGTTGATTCGAAAGTGCGTCGCAGCCAGCCGATATGAGCAATCAACACTGTGTAGCTCGCGTAATTTGTTTCTGCTCGCATCGCTCAACAGGGGTAATATCAACTGTTCGGCCATTTCCTGCGTCAACGCCGGGCCTTTGAGCTTTTCGAGGTCGCCATCGACGCGGTACATAGGCGGGGCGCCAACCTTGAGGTGTAAATCCGAAATTCGCATCGTACCCATCTGCTCAAAATAGGTGAGCATATCATGGATACTCAACTGCCCCATATCCTCGGTAGGATATACGTTTGTTGTGATTTCCTGAAGGACCGCCATTTTCTGCTCCCTATCAAAAACTATACAAATTATAAGTTCTGGAATCGCGGTTTCCAAAAGCCCCGCGCGCAATAATATAGGCAAGGGGTGTATCGGCAAAAAATGAGGGTCGGAAAAGCTGAATTTGGCAGTTTTGAAGCGTTTTTTGGGACGATTATTTGGCCTTGGCGAGCCATTCGTTGAGGTTTTTGGCTAAGATTTTGACATCCTTTTTGGTCATTATATGGTCGATAATAGCGGGCGGTATTTTGAGGTTGACCATCGCCTTATGCGCCCGCTCCCACAGCCGGTCTCGTTTGGCGTCGGTGTCGGCTAAGAACAACTCGCTGACTAATTCGCTTAACTTGCTCAAGGCAATATCGCTGCGGTTGTTGTAGTAATTCGTTATTACGCTTTTCTGATACGCTGAGTATTCCTGTTTAGCCATAAGTACGTCTCTCGTGTCTCGTCGCTCGTAATTAGTCGTTCGTATATCGTACTGATGATAATTCTGCCTCAAACCGCCGGGGAAATCAAGTGTTGACCGAACATGTTTTTTATTCCTTATCGGTTAGCCCGCAGGCCTGCCTGGAGGTCATAAAAATTGTATTGCCGGGTTACCCATCCATAACTCAAAACTAAAAACTAACATTTGACATGTCATTTGTGAAAATCTATAGTGGATTCGGTGAAAAAATAGTTATTTTAAGGCCGGAAGAGATTCACATCTTCGGCAGGCATAGAAAACCCAGTTTCAGGAAATAGCTAAAGAAAAAGATAGAGGAGACCAGAGATGAAAACCAAAACAACATTTATCCTGTCCCTTACAGCCATACTAACCCTTGTGGCAGGCAGTTCCTTCGGCAAATACAGCGGCGGGACAGGCGAGACGGATGACCCATACAGAATCGCCTCCGCTTCGGACCTGACGGCTTTGGCAGGGGATACCGGCGATTACGGCAAGGCCTTTATTTTGACAGGCGACATCGACCTTGAGGGTGTTACCGTAAGTCCGGTGGGAGATGACTCTGTCACGTTCACCGGCGTCTTTGACGGCAACGACCACATCATCCGTAATATAGTAACCAATACGGCCGGTAGTATTACTTATGCCAGTTTGTTCGGCTGGGTCGGTCCCGGCGGACAGGTGAAAAATCTCGGTATCGTGAACGCTAATATTCATGGGGAAGGCGACGTTGGCTGTCTGGTCGGATATAACGAAGGAGCGATTACATCCTGCTATACTACAGGCGTAGTCGTCGGCGCAGATACAGTAGTCGGGGGCCTGGTAGGGTATAATTGGGTCGGCACTATTACCTCCTGTTATACGACTTGTTCGGTTAGCGGAGGTGTCTTTGTCGGCGGGCTGGCAGGGATAAATTATGGCGAGATTACCTCCTGTTACGCCACGGGTGCGGTCAGCGGCGCTACCGATGTCGGCGGCCTGGTGGGATACAACAGTGTTAATATTACTACTGGTACAATTACCTCCTGTTACTCCACTGGTGCGGTCAGCGGCAGTGCTGAATTTGGCGGCCTTGTGGGACGCAATGATGCTCCTGATGATGCGGTAACCGCCTGCTTCTGGGATACGCAGACATCCGGGCAAGACACGAGCGACGGAGGGACAGGCAAGACGACGGCAGAGATGAAAACACTTTCGACTTTTACCTCGGCGGGCTGGGATTTTGTCGGCGAGACCGCTAATGGTCCCAATGATATATGGAAGATGCCCTTCGATGGCGGCTATCCGCTATTATCATGGCAGAATATTGTCACCATCGGTAAAGCTACGACATCGTGGGAATTGCCGTTGGATGCATCCTCGGAGGATTCACGAACTCAGACAATTTATCTTGCCTCGGAGATTGGCGGCGAGAAAACACTTATATCACTGGCTTTGGATGTTACTGCATTGCCTACGCCGACGCTGAGCAATTTTACTATCAGATTGAAACACACTAATCTCGCATCCTATACGTCTAATTTGTGGGAATTTGACGGGTGGACAACAGTTTATCAATCCGATGAGACTATTTCCGCTACGGGCTGGAGAACTTTTACATTCACTACGCCGTTTGCCTATAATGGCACCGACAATCTGATGGTGGATATAAGCTATGGCAATAGTTCGTCCGGAACTTACGGCCAATGTCGTTATTCGGAGCCGGGCGGCACCAGAACGATATATGACGTTACCACCAGCGGTTATGGCGGTAATCCCTTGTTCTGGTCAGGCGACGCCCCTACGCCGATCAGCAGCACCTATGTGCCGAATATACGACTGGGTTTTGTCCCGGTCATAACCGTTACCGTTAATGTGCCTGATATCGTCGGCTTGACGCAAGCCGATGCTAATACAGCGATTACCTCTGCCGGGCTGATTGTCGGAACGATTACCACTGATTACAACGACACTGTTGCTGCGGGTAATGTAATAAGCCAGTATCCCGCCGCGGGGACAAGCGCCTTACCGGGTTCGGCTGTTGATTTTGTCATAAGTCTGGGGCGATGGATGGATATTACAGTGACAAAGTGCACGGTTGCGGCGGGCAGCAAGTATCTTGCCGTTATCGACAAGATTTCGTTTTCGGGCATGATGGATGCCAATGCTAATGATATATTAGCTGCAAGCCCCAGCCAGATAGTTATAACAGTTGATTCGGATGACCTGGCGGATCCATGTGTTATGACCTTCCCGATTAACGCGACGACCTTCAAGAAGGGCTCATATAATTACACAATCAAAGGCGCTGCATTTCGGAGCACCTTTAAGTTCAGCACCAAAACAGGGAAATTTTCCTTATCCGCCAAAAACATCGACCTGACCGGGCTTGCCTGTCCGGTTACTATAACCATCCAAATCGGAGGTTCTTCAGGGTCTGTTTCGCTTGATGAGACAATCGTCAACGGCACAAAAAAACTCATCCCGTACCAGTTGATGATGGACGTGCAAAATTCGCTGGTGGCCGATAAGGTGCGTTTCAAACGAAGCTCAAAACCCGATGCCAACTCATTAACGGTTTCAGGACGGTTCACCACGGCAGGCGGGCCCAACTTAGCCAATCCTATGGTGATAACCGTGGGAAGCCAGACGTTTACGGTGACGGGAAATCAATTCTTGAGCAAGAAAGGCGTAGTAAGCTGCAGCAAGGCCGTTTCGATTGAAGCGCCTCTTGTTCGTGTAACCGCGAAGCTGGATTATGTCAAATGCACCTTTGCCATATCCGTCAAATATGCGTCTATTACACAATCCGGCGTCGTGGATTTCGGCATCGACTGTTTCGGCGTAAACCTTGATGGCCTGGAGACGATTGACCTGGGGCCATAGTAATCTGCCATAGTGTGAATAATGGGGACAGCCACTTTTCCCCGCCCTGCGCTTCCGACTTCGCTTGCGCTACGCCGGACAGGTCGCGGGAAAATTGACTCAGGCCTTCTTATCTCCGCCTTCGGCGGCTAAACCCGCCAAAGCGCTACTATTTAACAGGTGTAACATCAACTGCCGTAAGCACTTACAAACAAGACGGTGGCATTTTTAGCTCGTTTTTTGCGCGCTTTTTTGCCCATTTTCGGGCCTGTTTTTTGCGCGTTTTTAGCGCAGGACTTTAGATGTAACATTTTGTGGAATAAGGACTTAAAACAGGACTAAAAATGTCGTATAAAACACTTGTATGAAACGTTTGTATGAAACAGTTGTTCGCCGATTTCACGCATGTGTTTTTCGGCAAATCCCGGAATTTTTGAAATTTTTTTTATTCCTTTTCCCATAACGACTTAAGTGCATTTCGGCCTATCCCCAAAATCGGATTTTTCGTCAAAAGCGCGCAAGTCGGCCCAATTATAGAGGAACGATGTTCCTCGAATTGGGCCTTAGCCCCGCGTTTCCTTGTCGAAGACAAGTGCGGGGCTGAGCATCAAACAAATTAAGGGTTAGGCGGCCCCCGCCGTTTTGCTTCTCAAAACGAGACGCGGGGGTCTTCGCAAGGCTACGAGAGGAGAATATGTTATGACAACCATTCAAATCAAAATCCCAAACTGGCTCGATTTTATTTTCACCTGTCCCCTTCTCGCCTATCGCCTGCTCCATTTCGGCTACACATATCGGCGGATTTACTTAGGCGAAAGGGAATGGACGATATTAGACCCGACGGATTACTACCGGCTGAAAAATTACAACTGGTATCTCAGCGGAAACGGAAAAGAATTCTACGCCTTCAGGAATATTAAAATCAGGCCGGGCAAAACCAAAATGGTGAGTATGTACAGGGAAATAATGAACCATCCGGCTCATCTTTTAGTTGACCACCAAAATAACAACCCTCTCGATAATCGTAGGGCAAATCTGCGATTAGCCACTCATTCGCAGAACGCGTGCAACAGGCCAAAAATGAGAGGAAAGACCACATCGCAATATATCGGCATATATTTTGAAAAACGCACGGGGCGATGGATCGCTCGAATCGAACATAACAATAAAAGAATATGGATTGGACGCTACGACTCCGAAATCGACGCTGCCCTCGCTTACGATGATGCCGCAAAAAAGTATCACGGTGAGTTCGCCCGCTTAAACTTTTC
The DNA here is from genome assembly GCA_003141275.1 of Phycisphaerales bacterium. Taxonomy (GTDB): domain Bacteria; phylum Planctomycetota; class Phycisphaerae; order Sedimentisphaerales; family Anaerobacaceae; genus Fen-1362. The sequence goes on along the minus strand of PLLM01000041.1, from coordinate 59,000 downwards.
TGAAAACTCTCAATCTCCTTCCAAATGACGAAATACGAACGACGAGCGACGAACGACGTTCTAACAGTTTCCACTGGCATTAGGCTTACGGTTGGTTATAATCTTGCGAAAGTGCCGGCCAGGATGGCCGTAGTTAATAGTCATTGAGGATATGAGAGCAAAGACGTTAAAACTGATTTCGATTGCGATTGCACTTTGTATGCCTGCCGGCTCGGCATACGCGATTGACAATCCACAGGCGAAAGCATTCGCTGGCCGCGACGTTCAAATCACCGCGGACAAATTAACCAGCTATCATGACGCCAACGGCACAGACATCCTTGTCGCCGAGGGAAAGTTCTCGATTACAGCAGGCGCGGATACTTTCGCCGGCGATAGGGGCGTCATATGGCTCAAGAGAAGCCCGGAAAGCAAAAATACAAGCGTCTGGTGCTACGTGTCGGGCAGGGTCTCCGCGAAAAAGGGAACCGGAACCAGTTTAGTGGGCCTTAACTGGGAAACAATCGAAAAAGGCAAGGCGATAGTAATCCGGTTCGAGGCGACCGGCGAGGTATTCGTTACCGCCCAAACAATTGAGAAAGGCGAAGTTCGCCAGGGGGAGTTTTACAATCAGGCGTTCGCAGCAACCGCGAAGGTACACAAAACATTCGCCGATGAGTGCGGGGCGGTCTCGCCGGTACAGGTAACACCCGCGGTAGCACAACCTGGGCAAATCTCAGGGACAAACGCAGCCAGGACAAATCGCCCCCCTGCCAGGCCGACCGCGACGCCGACAGCGGAGGCCAAACCGGAATTCGGCGCATTCGGATTTCTTGACCAGTTGTTCGGCCCATCGAAAAAACCGCAAACAGCAATCGAGAAAATCCCGCAGCAGGTAAAGATAAAATATCCGGTGAATCTGGCGCCGGCGGGAGAGCAGGAGCCCAATATCGAATGGGGTGGTTCGACCCCTCGACCTGGCTCGGGACAGGCAAAAGGCGCGGAGTTCGCCACGGTAATCGGGCGGTTCTACCTATGGCAAAAACAGGACGAGGCAGGCCGATTGCTGGAGATGCAGGCGGATGCCGCGGTTGTATTCTACTCAGGAGAGAAACTTAACACAGACGAGGAGCCGGGCAAGGCAAAGGACGTCGGGGCCAAGGGGGCGATAAAGGCAATTTACGTTCGCGGCGACGTGGTTATGACGGAGGGCCTGCGGACGATACGGGCAGACGAGATATATTATGATTTCGAGAATAAAAGAGGATTGGCGGTCAACGCGACTATACGAACTTTTGACGCCGAGCGGGGAATTCCGATTTACGTTCGTGCGGCCAGGGTAAGGCAGTTAGCGGAGGGTGAATTCGCGGCTGATAACGTGGTCATAACGACCAGCGAATTTGCCGTGCCACAGGTTTCGCTGGAGGCATCGAGCATACTTCTTACCGATACGACAACGATAGACCAGTCCCAGTCAGCCGGCAACCAGATTAAAGACAGCTCCTATGATGCGCAGATGCGCGATGTCCGGCTCAAATCGGAAGGCATGACGGTATTTTACTGGCCACTTATGCGGAGCAACCTCGAAAGGCCGGATATGCCTCTCAAGAGTGTGCGCATCGGCAACGACAGTATCTGGGGAACAACGGTGGAAAGCCGATGGTATTTATCGCGCCTATTGGGCCTGCGCGAGCCGGATGGAACCAATGGAACGTTTGATTTGGATTACCTCAGCAAACGGGGCGTCGGCACGGGAATGGACGTTGATTACGCCCAGGAAAACCGACTGGGCAAGATTAGCGGTTACCTGATAAACGACAGGGGCGAGGACCGGCTGGGGCGGGTTAACTTCAGGCGAAACCTTAAACCGCCGGAAGATTTGCGGGGAATATTTAGCTGGGTGCATCGGCAGTTCCTGCCTTACAATTGGCAGGTTACCACAGGCATTGACTACGAATCGGACGAAAACTTTCTTGAAAGTTACCGCAGACGCGAATTCAATACCGACGCCGACCGTGAGACGTATGTCCACCTGAAAAGAATTGAAGACAACTGGGGTCTTGCGTTTTTGGCCAAAGGGCGAATCAATAATTTCGCTGACGAGTTAGAAGAGGCGCCAACGGGAGAGTATCACCTGACGGGGCAGTCGATTTTTGACGACAGGATGACGCTTTACAGCGATACACAGGGCGGGCGATACAGACAGCGGATAGGCGAAGACCACACGACGGCGATGAACGAGGAAGAATTCGGGTTTGGCACACACCGGACTGAGCTTGATATGCCGATGTGGCTGAGCGGGGTAAAAGCGGTGCCGTTTGTCGCGGGGGTAGTTGGCTACGACGAGCGGAGCGGATTTAATCGGTCGCTGGTAGATGGGAGTAACCCGGGCGGCAATCCCAACGAGGACACTGTCGGGATTGGCGAGGCGGGCGTGCGGGCGTCGAGCGAATACTGGAAGACATATCCTGATGTCAAGAGCCGGCTGTGGGATTTGGATGGTCTGCGTCATATTGTAAGGCCTGAAGTGGACGCGTCGGTTTACGGAGAAAGCGACGTCGTAGTGAAGCAGCACGACGTGGTGCGCCTGGAGCTGTCGCAACGATTACAGACAAAACGAGGGCCGGATGGGCGGACAGTGGACTGGATGCGGTTAGATTTGGGCGGGACGTGGTTCGAGGATAACGACAAGAGGACGCCGGGTTCGGGGCCATACAGATATTTATGGAATAATCCTATGACGCCTTTGCGGACGTATTCGATGCCCGGCATTTTGAACGGCGACATCGACAAAAAAGGCGATATCGACCATGGACTTAAAAAATTCGAGACATACGGGCCGGTGAGAGATTATTACGACGCAGATTATATGTGGCAGATAAGCGATACGACGGCGTTGCTGAGCAACGGGTATTACGACATTCACAACGGGACGGTTGAGCAGTTCGATATCGGATTTTCACGGACGAGATGGCCTGATTTGAGCTATTATGTCGGCACCAGGTATCTGCGCAACACACAGGTGCTCAAAGAGCACGGGTCCAACGCCTTTGTCTTCGCGGCGAGTTATATTCTCGACCCGCGATATACGATTGTGTTTTCGCAGCAGTATGATTTTGAGTACAGGGCCAACGTGGAAAGCAGCATAGCGATAATAAGGCATTACAACCGGGTATTCTGGTCGTTGTCATTTAGTGCGGACGCTTCACTTGGCCGGGAGGCGATTATGTTCAGCATCTGGCCGGAGGGAGTGCCGGAGCTTGCGGGAGGCAGCAGACGATACACGGGCATTTCCGGGCCGGGCGGGTATTGAGACTGTAGTGCACCGTGAGGAGAAAAAAATGAGGCATCACAATGCGGCAATGGCTGGTTTTCTTTGTTGTTTTGTTGCCTGCTGCGCCTTTCAATCACAAGCCGCGACTCCATTCAGGAGAACCGAGAAGAGCACATCTGAACTGCTTCAATCCGCGCCTGGAAACGGCGAGGCGATAATCTGGCATCTTTATCACAGCGGTTTCGCCCTGAAAACTGCTCATCATTTGCTTATCTTCGATTACTGGCCCGGCAACCATGTTCCTGCGGACAAGAAGGGACTTGCCGCCGGGCTTATCGACCCTAATGAGATTAAGGGGGAAGACGTAATTGTGTTTATCTCCCATGAGCACGACGACCATTTTTACAGGGATTGCATAGAGTGGAAGGACAAAGTCAAAACAATCCGCTATGTTGTGTCCCCGGAAGTATCTCGCGCGGACAAACGCTTTGCATCTCAGGAAGATTCAATCATATCCATTGCCCCAAACAAGACGGCCAACATCAAGGATATACAGGTAAAGACGCTACGGTCAACGGACTCGGGTGTGGCATTTCTTGTAAAGACGGACGGCCTGACAATCTATCACTCAGGCGACCATGCCTGCTGGAACTGGAACAATGACCCTAATATGGAGTCGCGATTTGCGACAGAACTCCTGAAGCCGCTGGAAGGCGAGGACATCGATATCGCCATGCACGTCTGCGACCCACGGTTGAAGACGAGCGGCTGGGGAGGCATTGGCGCGTTTACCCAAAAATACAAACCAAGAATGGTGGCGCCTATGCACCTGATGGGCAAGTACAAAGAGACGCAGGAGATTGAGTCATTTCTCAAATCAATAAATAGTCCATCTTCGTTCTGGGCCATTCAAGGCCGGGGAGATTGTGTGATTTATCAGCGTGAAAAAAAGGGTTGACGCTGATTGCGCAGATTTCGCTGATTTTTTAACCGCGAAGAGGGCGAAGAACACGGATTAAGCAATTGTCGATTGCCGAATGTCGATTGGCGATTTAGGGATGCGGAAACCGCCGGAAGACGCTGTTTAAGGCAGCAGACATGAAGTATTGAAAAAGCCGAATCTTTGCTTGCGGGAGAATTATGAATAAAGAAGAGTTATTGCGATGTGTGATAGAAAAAAGCGGTCAGTCAAGTATTAAATTTCCACACGGAATTGACCTTCAAGAAAATAATCACGTAATTACCCTTACTATGCAAGATAGTATGGCGAAGAACATGCAGGATGATTCTGCCGCATTTGAAGGCTGGGCTCTGTGCCTGAAGGCTGGTCTGGATGCAGAAGCAAGGAAGTGTTGCCTGAAGTGGAAAAGGCCTGACGAACCTAAAGAACCGCACTATCAGAGATTTCTTTATCGTGTGGATAGGTTTAACAGTATCTTTGGCGGCAGTGACGGCTGGTTTTGTATCGATGATGATAGTAGAAAATTTATGGCCGATTTACGAATAAAAGACAACGACAGGTATTTTCTTAACCCTCCATCAACATCAGATGACGAAAGGATGAACGACGAAACAAAGAATATAGAAAGCAGATTGGAAAACAAAATACTGTACCAGCAGGATAATCTCGATGCTTTAAAGGAATGCTGTCCTGCAAAGCTGCACAGGCAGCTTCCAGTAGGCTTGTTTCATACAGAAGTTAATAAAGATAACGCAATATTTCCCAGCAAACATAGCGCAATCGATTTGTGGGGTGTTAATGGTGATGATTTGTACGTGCTTGAATTAAAAGCCAATGGGAATTGCAAGGTCGGTGTATTGTCTGAACTCTTTTTCTATACGATGGTTCTGCGAGATGAGCGGACAGGAAGATTCTCCAGAAAGAAGAAGCCCGGTGATGAAAAGTCAATTGAAGGAAAGTTAATCAGTGACACAAAACAAATCAAGGCCTTTATTCTGGCGCCTGAACTGCATCCGTTTATTAGTCCAGAAGTATTTAGCCCAAAAGTGTTTGATCTACTTAATGAAAAATTGAAAAACCTTAACATCAAGTTTGGGTATATAGAGTTTAAGTACGAAACTGAACCTGAGATAAAATTTAATTCTTTCAGGAAGGTGCATTAAGGTGTTATTGACGATTCACAGAGGCGCAAATGAGATTGGCGGGAGTTGTGTAGAGATTCAGTCAGGGGATTCGAGAATACTGATTGATTTCGGGATGCCGCTGGTTGACAAGAACAGGGAGCGGTTTGATTCTGCAAGTATCGCGGGCAAATCGATTGAGGAACTGAAAAAAGAAAAAACCTTGCCGGATATCAAAGGCTTGTATAAAGATGAACAGCCGCAAATCGACGCGATTTTAATATCGCATTCTCACCTTGATCATTATGGTTTACTGGATTTCGCGAATGACAAGATACCTGTTTATATCAGCCGGGGTGCAAAAGAGCTTGTTGAAGCAACGAATATATTCATCGATAAAAATATTCGACTCTCAAATACTCAAATAATAAAACACCTGACGCCGGTTCATATAAAAGATTTTAAAATAACACCGTATCTCGTTGACCACTCGGCCCCTGATGCCTTTGCCTTTCTGATTGAAGCAGAAGAAAAAAGAGTTTTTTATTCCGGAGACTTTCGAGGCCACGGAAGAAAAAGGGGGCTTTTTGAAAGATTCGTCGAAGAACCCCTCAAAGACATAGACTGTCTTTTGATGGAAGGTTCGATGCTGGGCAGAACTGAAATGCTATACAAGGATGAGGAGGAGATTGAAGCCAGAATTGAGAAGATTCTGAAAGAACAAAACAACATAACATTCTTATTTTCATCATCTCAGAATATTGACCGTCTTGTTTCGGCATATAAGGCCTGTTTGCATGCAAATAAAACTTTCGTAATTGATATTTATACCGCTTTCATACTACAGAAACTTGGAGAAGTATCCAAAAAGATTCCACAGTTCAACTGGGAAAAGATAAGGGTCAAATTTTTTAAATACCATGCGGATAAACTCGCTGGGGCCGGCTACAAAGAACTGCTTTATATTTATAACAGGCGTAAAATTGAGATGGACGAATTGAATGAAAACAAAAAGAATATACTGATGCTGGCAAGGGATAATTCTATATTCCCGCTCATTATCAAGAATATCGGCGATCCCGAAGGTTCAAAAATAATCTATTCAATGTGGAATGGGTACCTGACGGAGGAATTTGAAAAGTTTTGTGGTGAGAGAAAAATTGAGATTGAACATGTCCACACGAGCGGGCATGCAATATTAAATGACCTTCGGCGTTTCGCAAAGGCTTTAAGTCCCAAGTGTCTGGTTCCAATTCATACTTTTGAAGCGGCACGGTATTCAGAATATTTTGACAATGTGAAAATAGCAAATGATGGTGAGTCGTTTGTAATTTAAATCTGCAAATCTGGTGACACCGTCGCGGGGAAAAAAGAATGTAACTATTTATTGACCTGCTGTGACGGTGCGCAGCACGGCGAGCAAAAAACAAGCCGGAGTTAAAAATTAATTATTGCTCCGGGGCCATATCGAGCGGTTCGTTAACTTCCTCGCGGACTGGTTGGCCGGATTCGAGCAGCTCGGCGGAGGTCCTTGTGAGATTCGCAGCCAAATAGTCGGGGATTTGATATACCCAGCCCTTGTGCGTTTCCGAAAATTCTTCCGCGGCGTCACGGGCAATCAGCTTGGCTTCTTTGATTTTCAACTGCTCATCCGATTCGACCTCGCCCTGGGTTTTTGTTACAGGCGTCTGGTCGGCAAACTTGGCGTCGCATTTGACAAACCACAAGTCGCCATCCTTGGCGAGCCAGACGGTATAAACAGTGGTATCTTTGAGCCGGCAAAGGTATCTTCTGCCAAACAGCAAACCCGGCTTTGAAGATTCGGCGTTGACGTCCTCGAAAGTCAAATTAGCAAGGGCGGTGAAGACCCTGTTAGCGATAACATTGTTGAGCTTTTTGCCTTCGGCGAGGTTTTCAAGTATGACGGTATTGGCGTCGCCGCCGGGCAAGAGGAGGTAAGTATCGTTGGGGGAGCTTACCGTTACCGAGTTGATGTCCTCCCTTTTTACGCTGGTAAGCCCCTGCGCGACATAATCCATCGCCTGATTTTTTATCATTGGTATCTGCGCGGCGGCGACATAGACCTTGTTATCATCGACCCGCCTGATATACCCAAGACCAGAGCCCCGTTGTTTTTCCCTGCCCACGATTACGCCTGTGAGCAGCGACAAACCGGTTTTATCCGCTTCGGCGGCTTTATAGAATTTAACCAGAAGGTGAGCATTCGGCTCCGTGACGCCGAGGGCTTTGTGGTTGGCGGGATTGTCGGTATAAAGCTCAGCGGTTTGAATATCGAGGCAGGTGGTGATGAGCTTGTTTATTTCGCTCGTCTTTGCGGGGTAGTTGTCGAGGTTAGCGACCACGAAATTGGCTCCTCGGCGATTGAGAATCAGCTCCTGGCCGGGTTTTCCTATTGTGATTCGCGCGACCTGGTCGGGGTCAAGTCCCTGGATGAGGTAAGCGGTCTGGTCTTTTTTGGCGTATGGTCTGTCGCCAATACCCGCGACAACGACCGCGAGAGCCACCATAGCGGCCGCTATCAAACCAAGTAACGATAAATTACGGTTACTCATATCATTAACTCCCTGCCACGTCAGGCGTCGCTGGCGTGACTGATGTAGTGTCTTTTCATTGCGCTACGCTTAATGCCAAGCACGACGGCGATAAGCAGTATTACGACCGGCGCGGCCAGCATATTGAAGGCGCGCAATTCGTTGCCGAGGGCTTCGATGCGCTGGCGTTTTTGCATTTTGACCTGCCGCAACTGCTGCCGGGCCTTTAGTTTTTTCAATTCGAGGTCTTTTGTTTTGCGGGCAAGCGAGTTTCCTATGACCTGTTTTTCTTTTTCGTTAGCGGAGTTTACGAGCGTTTTTAATTCATCTTCAAAGCCGGTAATTTCGGCGTTGAGTTTGGCCACCTCATCTGCGGTTTCGGCCTCGGCTTTTTCCTCGATTCGGTCAACAACGGTAAAGGGCCTTCTGAAATTGCCGCGAGACCTGATTGAGATAAGGTCTGTTGAGCCGGAGAGGTCGTCGATTGTGTTCATCAATAGCGCGCTATTGTCACCGACGACGATGTTGCCGAAGAGGGGGTTGCGATAATAGGCGAGCGAATCGGTTATGAAATCAACATCAGAGAACACAGCCACGGCACAATTTCCCGTCGCCTGGGTAAGGCCCATAATACGCGTTTTGGATTTTGGTTTGTTAGCGTCTTGGGCCTGTGAATCGGACACCGCTAAAATGCCATCGGGGAAGCTGCTTTTGAATTTGCCTGTGAGCAGATAGCCCATAACGACGGGTTTGGCGCCATCGGAGAAGTTTTTCATAAGGGCCGAAGCATCGAGCATCTGTAAATCGTAGGGGCTGGACGCTTTGAAGGTGTTGCCTTTCGCGGTGGTCATAATAAGCGGAGTTCGTTCGACGGGGCCAACGTCATTGGGCGAGTCGATTACATTTAACACCCCCGCGAACCAAACCCTGACGCTGTTAAGCTGGGCGGTAATGACGCTATCGCGATTAAAGCAGGCGGGAGGAGTGAGGTTCAGGTAACCGATAATTTTTTCCGACTCACGGTTGGCGGCCCCTGGCGTTCCGGGGGACAACTTCCTGTCGCCGGCAAAGGTGAGTTCGGGCATATCAAGCCCCCAGGTATTGAGCAGCTTGTTGAGGTTTGAGGCCTGCGAGGCCTTGTCGGGCTGCATCATCGCCTCAATCTGGTTTTGCTGCCGGTCGGCGGCGCAGAAGGGGTCAACACAGATAATGGTCCTGCCGCCCTTCAAAACAAACTGGTCTATCGCGAAGAGCGTCTGAACGGGAAGATTTTTGGGATGAATAACAAGAAGGACATCGATGTCGTTAATTTCATTGGTATCGGCGGGGATGCCTTTGACCTCGTATTTTTGTTTGAGGTGCTCGATAATGGTCCAGGCCATTTTGGGCTCCTGGCCCTGCATCAGCATCATCTGCGCCATATAGTCGCTTGTCTCGCCCATAACGGCAAGTGTGCTGAGGACGCCTATATTTTTTTTCTGGCGAGAGACAGCCGTATCGACAAGAGAGCTTATGTCATATTCGACGAAATTCTGGCGGTCGGGGGAGAAAAACGGGATTGTTTTTTCGGCACCGAACTGCGTCTGGACAACAAGGCCGAAGAAGAAATTTTCCTCGTCGGTTATGGGAAATCTTTTGAGTCCGCTGCGGGCGGCCCCCATCTCGTCATCGGAGAACGGCCTGGGGTCGATTATCTCGAGAGCAACCATCCCCTTCGAGGCGGCGACGTATTCTTCGAGCAGGGCCTTGACAAATTCATAGTAGTTGTTGAAGTACTTAATCTGGTCGGGGCCTTTCATCGCGGCAGTTTTGGCGTAGTAGAGTTTGAACTTTATGGGCTGATTCAGCTTGGCGAGAATCGACCTGGTGCCCGCCGAGAGTGTATAAAGCTTGTGGTCGGTGACATCGATTTTCAGGCGTTTGCCGAGGTCCTGGAATACGCTTATCGCGCTGAAGGTCATCAGGAGGACAAAAATCACCGCGAGTATCACTTTTATCGTTCTGCTCATCAGCCCGCCTTCCTTTCTTCTAGCACAACGGCGCAGGCAGCCACCCAGCCAACAATCAGAAAGAGGAAATAGGAGACGTCCCTGAACTCGAGGACGCCCTTCTGAATCGACTCGAAGTGTGTTTCAAAACTCATATTTCCGACCGCCGTCACCAGGCCGGAGGGGAGAAACGTGGAAAGATAATTCATCGTCGTGGGGACACCGGCGAAAACGAGCACGGCACAGGCGACGACCGACAGGACAAAACTGATTACCTGATTTTTGCTCAACGCGGAAAAAAAGCAGCCCACCGCGAGGAACCCGCCTGCCATAAGGATGCTGCCCAGATAGCCGGTGATTATCAGGCCGAGGTCGGGCTGACCGAGGTAAAAGACCGTGATGACCATCGGGAAGGTCAAGGCCAAGGCGATTAGAAGGAAGACCCAGGCGGCGAAGAATTTGCCGAGGACCGCCTGCATGACGGTAATGGGAAGCGTGAAGAGAAGCTCGATTGAGCCGGTTTTGCGTTCCTCGGCCCAGAGCCGCATAGCCGTCGCGGGCACCAGGAAGGCGAACAACAAGGGCATATTGACGAAGAACGCCGTCATATCCGCCTGGCGAATCTCGAAGAAGCCGTTTTTAAAAGTGAGGTAGCCAGCGAAAAAGAGAAACACCACGAGGAAGACATAAGCAATCGGCGTCGTGAAATACGATTTCAACTCTCTTTTGAATACCGCCTTAAAACCACTCATCTTTTACTCCAGTAAAAAACTTTTTGTCACTGCGTGTTCAGGCCACCTTGCTTCGGGTTATTTTCCGGAATACCTCGTCGAGCGAGCAGTTATATTCCAAGCGAAGTTTTTCCGGGGTCGAATCCACCAGAATTTTTCCCCGGGCAATGATTATGGTCCTGTCGCAGATTGCCTCGACTTCTTCGAGGATATGCGTCGAGATGATGATACATTTTTCCTTTGCCATTTTGCCGATGAGCTGGCGCACTTCGTGTTTCTGGTTAGGGTCAAGGCCGTCGGTCGGCTCATCGAGAATCAGCACCTGCGGGTCGTGAATCAACGCCTGCGCAAGCCCGACCCGCCGGCGGTAGCCCTTCGAGAGCGTGTCAATGACCTGATGATAAACCGATTCGATTGCGCACATCGGGACGACACGGTCGAGCACCTGCCTGCGTGCTTTGCCGGTGATTTGCCGGGCATCGCAGACGAAGTTCAACACTCCCCCTACCGTCATCTCATTGTAGGCAGGGACATTTTCGGCAAGATAGCCGATTGCTTTGCGGACTTCGAGGGGGTTTTTGAGAATATCGAAGCCGCAAACCGTCGCGGTGCCGCTGTCGGGCCGCAGGTAGCAGGCAAGCATTCGCATCACGGTGCTTTTGCCCGCGCCGTTGGGGCCGAGGAAGCCCAGCACTTCGCCTTTCTGGACGTCGAACGAAACGCCGTCAACCGCGACAATCGACCCGAAACTGCGTCTCAATTCCTTTATGCTTATCATTTTTTCTCCTTAGAGCGCATCTCATAGCCCCGATAATCCGCGATTTCAATACTGATAATGCGGCTGCTGCCCGGTTATGAAATGGCTTCTAACGCACAATCATATATCGTCAAAACAGCCATTGTTTGTGCAGCCCGGATGGGTCGCCTTTGCCCGTTTATGCGCCCGACTTCGGGTTATAAACGTCTGAATAAATCTTCTCCGCCGTTGATAAGGTGAATCAGGGGTTGCGGCCGGTCCACGCCTTCAATAAATTTGGGTCTCGCTGCCCATGGTGTGACACTTAATACGCCGGTCAAATCCATCCAGTATTGCAGTCGCGCCACAGGCAAATCCCAGACCATATGAAAATGATTGGCAGGCGCGTATTGTTTGTATTCAACCATCGAGGCGTATTTTGGCACGACGAATGTATGCGGCCAGTTCCAGTTAGTGAGATTGACCATTTTCTGGGAAAGTTTTTCAGGGACTTCGGTCGTAGATGCCTGGTCCCAGATGAAGCTGAATTTGTTGCTGCTGTAGCCGTATGCCATTCTGCCGGCAATACCTTCTATACCCGCGGGCGTCATAAAGGTAATGGAATTTCCGCCGCCGGGGAAATATCCAGCATCCGCCAGAGGCATACTTATCCTGTTCATAATTTCTTTCACGCCCGCCCCGGGCATAGCGGCCCAGTCAAAAGACGCGCTGCCGGAGTTGTTCCCGTCAACCAGACCTTTCTTGAGCCAGTCCGCATCGTCGGGCAAATCCGTTACGCCGATTTCTTCGGCTAACTCTTTAATTTCCCAGCCCTCCCAGACCTTCCTGAAATCCATAAACAACGGGGGATTTCCGCCCGAGAGATAAGTCATAAAAAGCATTGTAAGCAGCGCCTGCGTATCCGCCTCCGTGGCGAACGGCAGAGGAGGTTTTTTGCCGTTATGGTCAAAGCTGCTGTTGAATAGCGATTCCATACAGTCCGCAACCGGCAGAGGCAATCCCCTCAGGTCGCTGCCCCATTCGAGCTGACTCATAAACCCGCCGCCAACCGCGTTAAGCTGGGTCATCAGGTCCCGGTTGATAAGGTACATTGCGAGCGACTGGTCAAAACGCAAACTATCCTCGTCGCTTTTCAGTTCAAGCCGGTCGCCGATGTATCTATCAATCCAGCCGCGTAATTTTTTTAATTCTTTTTTATCATAGGCCTGTTTTGCCAGCATATCCGCCAGGAGTTTCATATCCAGCCGGGTTATTTCAAGGCCGAATGTGTTTCTCGTGGGAAGGATATGAGCGAGAGCGGTTTCCATCCCCATCGAGTCATGACCGAATATCATCACTCTTCTTCCGCGAAGGGCCACGGCGGTCACGGCGGCGTAGCACCAGTCGATAAGGTCTGTCGCCGTTCTTTCAGTCATCTTCGGCTTCAGTCCCGTATCAGCCCATTTGCCCACGTTCAGATGAACCATTCTGCCTGACTGGCTCAATGCTCCATTAAGCGCCTGCGCATATACCACTCCGGGCTTGGGGCCGCTGTTACCACAAGTTATATTCAAGGGGGTATTATCGGGGAACTGCTGAAGCAGTGAAATCGTTGTCAACTGAGGGAACGCCCATGTATCAGGTGCACAAACAAGGATATCCACGCCGGCCTGCCTGAATTGCTGGGCAACTATATCGGCCTGAGATTCGCTGTCCACAAGAACAGCAGAATACATAACCGGCACAGGGACATTTCCGGGCAGCACGACCTTGCCGCTTATCGCATTGGCCACTAACGAGACGATATTCTTCGCGCGGGTTCGGCTTTGTTCGTCTATCCGAGGGTCACAGGGGGCAAAAACGCCAATAACGGGGACCTTCGGATTTGCTCTTGCGATGTTTGGCAGACACCTGGCCTGGTTTCTTACCGTCATAATTTAATCTCCATTAATGATGAACCACTATGCAAAGGAAACATTTCCGTAATTTGTTTAATATGCCCCTCGACAAGCTCGGGACATTCGATGTTTTTTGTCTCGTGTGAGTCCAAGAGATGGCCTGCCACGAGTAAGGCCTTCAAAACCGAATTGTTTTGAAGGCCGCATCGAGTGTAGGCGGGGGGATTCTCGAAAAGACATGAGGCGCGCCTTCGGCGTGTCAAACCCCTTAAGCAGATGCTTCGCATCTGCGGGGTTCTCATCCCCTAACCCAAGCAGGCCCACCAATGGAGGCGGGGGGATTCGAACCCCCGTCCCGGTATGCTTCAAGACGAGCGTACTACACACTTAGTCGTCTTTGGATTTTATCGCCTCCACGACAGGCAAACGACGGCCCATCGCTTCGGCTATTCCGGGATTTGTCTTAACCCGTCGGCCCGAAAGCTCCGACGAGAGCAGCCCACTTCTTTACGCCGCAGTCAGGTCCGCAGGCGCAACCTGAAAGGACGGGTCGCCTATTAGGCGGCCATTTGCAACTGGTAGTTGCCAATTAAAGTTAGTGCCGGAAATGATTAACCAGGCCAACCGGCGTCCTGGGTATGCAGCTCGACTCTCCGACATCCGGTCGAAGCCATTCGCCCCCTTATATACTTTTCAATTTTGACACCGCCTTGTACAGGCAAACCTATGTGTTTGCCCTGTATTATACTATGTATTACGACCAAAAAACAATATTTCCTTATCTGTATTTGTCCTGCCGTTGGCCTCGGTAATCTGTTTGCCGGGGAGCTTGCCTGTTGCAAACATTATCGAACCATCAAATACACCGATATATGTTTTTAATTACGATTCGTCACCGGCAGGAAAATATGATGAATCGTGAACCACCCATTTTTTATTAGATGCCTTGTCTCTTTGGTTTGCTGACATCGGGCGCGTATCGATGATTTTTTTAATTCGGCTTTGCCTTCAATACCAAGCTTTTGTTTTCTATTTTCAATTGCTTCATTGACGCACTTAACGGCTTCGTCTGTATCCCCGTCCATCACATATCCAATCATTCCGCCATTCTCACCGCCGGAATATTTCCCGCCAATATACCGCATTACGCCTTCGTCAATATATTCTCCCGCCAACGAACCCCATCTTCCCTGTTTATCTGTTTTATTTAAAAGTTTACATTCACAAGAAAAGTATTCGCTTGGACTGTAACCATGAGTAAAACGAATATCAATACGTCCCTTCTGGACACCTTTTTCGTCTAATACGGTTGGTTCCCAATCTATCCGAAACAAATGAGTAGAACGATTTTGGTTACGCCTTAAATGAACAACAAAATTCTTTGCAATTGGAACTTCGAGGTCGTAAGGAGATGGTTGTGGAAAAGTCGCCCATGATTTTATGACCAAATCTAATAATTGGGGCAGCAAATCTTCGGGAAATGTATCCGTCCACAAGCCAACTGATCCGCTGATTGCCATTAACGCTTTTCTCCTCCCTTTAATACGGCTGAAGCGATTTCATCCGCGTCATTGAGCGCAGTCGAACGCATCCAGCTTCGGAGGGTCATAGGCTTAACGATATAAATATGATCTTTGTCAAATATTTTCAGATTACGGCAATAAACAAATCCCCCTCGCGTTGCCGGAAGTAGCTTATGAATACGGCTTAAAACTTGCTTCATATCTTGAGATGTGGGAGGCTCGTAATACGGCTTTGGCTTACCATTAGCGCGGGATATAACAACAATAGCTTGCGAATCTGCTTTAATTACATGCCCTTCGACTTTTCTACCCTCTTTGGCGTGGATATTAAGCATTCTGCAAAGCGTTTCAGTATATATCCGGCGTTGTTGTTGGCTAGCTATCCTTAATGTGGGGACATCATCCCTTGAACTGCCTGGGGTCGAACTTGGTTTAATAATCTTAAGAGTATCATCAACCAATATCTTTTCGAATTCATCAATATCATAATACTGATAAATTAAAGGGGCTAGTTTTATCGTAAGGTTTTCAATAGCGTCATGACGACCACCTCCATAACATTTTCCTTTTTGAATATCTTTGCTTATATTTTTAACCAAATTGCTGACTTCTACAACTACTTTAGATGATTTATCTGGATCAATTGTTAACTCGGGAGGCGAGAAAGGAATCTTAAGTAATTCGTAAAGTAAGACTTTATCTCTTTCCGTTCCCCAATTGGCAGAGGTGTGGAATAAATAGTATTGGATAATATCAGATTTTAAAACCACGCTTAAAAAACGGAGCAAATCGCTATCTTTCTCCCCTGCGATTGATTGCAGCGAATGCCGAAACAGAACAGGGAAATCCACAAAGGCCACCTTCATATCCTTTGAGCCTTGGCTGATGAGCACCTTCGGCCATTCAAATAAATCCCGATTGGGTGACATACGAAGTTTAGCAAAATTCGCTGGAACATCGATGCAATCTTTGGGGGTGATAATGAGATTTAGATCGTGATTATCTGAATCAATATATTTTATTAAATTGTCCCACCAAGGTTTATATACCTTCCTTTTCCTTTCGGCATCTGTTTGGCTATAGGGTTGAAGTCCTTGTCCTTTTATAAACCTTTTATTGTCCTTAGGTGTCCCGGTAATATCAATAAGTCGGGGCATATCAGATAATCGCTGCAAGAATTTAGAATCGCGCCATGTGCCCCAGAATTGAGATTTCCATACTATTGAGGCCTCTTTTCTAAGTGCCTTCGATAACAATTCTGAAAGACGGATTGTCTTAACATCTTCGTCATATAAAAATATAGGTCCCCCTTGTTGGTTATGGATATCAACTTTGGGGCTCTCATATCCAATGAAAGTATTGTCTGTTTTAGGGCAAACTTTGCTAAAACGGATCGCACATGCTGGGCGAATCGCATCCGCAAATAAAAAGAAAGATAAATCTGAAAAATTAACTATTCTGCTCACGCTATGATTTTTGAACCATTCGTATTGGAAGACATTTGTTGTTTTATTCAATAAAACTGCACTTGGAACCAAAAGACATGCAATTCCTTCCGCATTAAGGTATTCAGGAGCCTTCCACAAAAACCCGTGAGCGGTTTGTTTTTGCGGTGCCAATACAGCTTCGTTGCCTTGTATATATTTTAGAAAATGCGTATCTGTCGAGTTTTCGCGGCTGACCCACGGAGGATTACCTATCACAAAGTCAAACTCTGTTGAAGCAAGTTTCAAGTCGGGATTGAAAAAATTATCGCAGACAATCGATTTTTGCTTGGTCTGTGTTGATAATAACGCTGGAAATTTCAATCCCTGCTTTTTGAGGTCTTCAACATCGCAGGGTTCCAACTGTTCAAGCACCGCCAGGTATAAGCTAAAACACGTAATGTGACAGGCGGTTATATTTACATCGACTCCAAACAACCGATTCTCCAGAATGTTGAGCAGTTCTTTCGCTCTTGTTTTTAGATGACGGTTACCATTACTGCTCATCCATTGATTGGCCATTCGATTGAACATACTTACAAGAAAAACGCCGGAGCCACAGGCAGGGTCAAGAACTTTGGACTCATACAGAGGTTTTTTATAACCTTCGAGCAAGATATCGACCGTTAATTCGGCCAAATGCGGAGGTGTATAATATGCGCCGGATTTTTCCTGAAGGTCACCTTGATCACTAATAAATCCTTGGTAGATAGAACTGATTGTCTCGATAGGAATTACGCTGAAATCGTATGCCCAAAATCCAAGGGCATATTGACCGCTTTTAAAGTCATCTCCATTTAAGAAAGATTTGATAATTCCTATACGCTCTTCAGTAACATCTTCTTTATCTTTTTTCAGGTCTGAATCAAATAAACTCCCGTTAAAACGCTCTTTTAAATAACCAAACAAACGGAACAAAGCATTTTTAGTTTGTCCTAAAGTTAATGTGCTGTCATTTAACATATTTTTAAGATATTTGTATCTGTTGCCTATATTGCAAAGGACGGGATCATCCGCAAAATGTTCGCCCTTAATCATCTTTCGTTCTATGAGATAGCAGGTAAATAACAAGCGAGTAAGGAAAAGATGTGCGAATTCTGCTGTAAAAGGTTTATCCGGACAGTGGACGAGCTTTTTAGCTGTATCCGTAAGATTTTCCAGCAGGCAGCGATCAACTGCGTTCTTCCTATTAAAGCTATTCACCTCACGGAATATTTCACCTGTCTCGATGGATGCCAATACTTCGTCTAATTCGAGAACATCGGCCACCTTATCAAATACTTTTACAAGACGCCCGTTACTGTCGATATCATTATCATTATCCGTCGGAAGCGCTTGGCCCGAATAAACTTTTATCTGGGTGTCAGATATAACAACTAAGAGTGGAACGACATGTTGATTCCAAAGATATGTTTGCCATTGCCTTATGTTTCCTGCGGAAAAATCTTTTACTCTCTTAAAATATGCATTAGGTACACGGTCAACATACAATACGGCATCCAAATTTAAACAGTCAAATGCCCTGCGAACCGTGTGAGAATGCTGCAATAGTGGGTCATCGCGGCCTATTTGTTCAGAGGAGGTGAACAATCCGCGCCTATAATAATCCGACTTGATTAAGGCCTCAATCCCTTGATTTTGTGTTTTGCCCATTTTAAAAATACATCAGAATCCATCGGCAGTTTACGACACGCTTCAGTATGATATTAGGGTTACAGTTGAATCGCAACAACGTTTTTTAGCTTAAAAATGAATATCCCCCCTATTCTGCCTGTCGCCGCACACCTTTATCGGAAATTTGCGGCCAATTCAATCCCTGGCTTACCAAACACCTGCCAACAAACTCGTTGCCAACAAATCTGTTGTGATTTTCACCCCCTTTTCAACCACAAAAACTTTGTGTATTTTGCGCCTTCTCGTGGCTAAAAAACTGATGTTAATCTGGGCAACTTGCCTGCCCTGAGCACGGGATCGAAGGGCCGTTCACTTGACACACACAAAAAACCAATGACAAGTAATGACAACAACGATTTTAAAGCTGAAAATAATGGTTTTTTCCCCTGCCTTACGCCAAAACCAATGACAAGTTGCGTTTTTAGCGTCCAAACGAATGACAAGTACCGTTTTTAGCTCAAAAACGCACTTGCCCTCTCGAAGCGCAGCGAAGACCTCGGCGTAGTCGGAGACGAAGACGGGTACCCCCACACACAAAAACGAGGGGCAAGTAGAGGCAAGTAGGGGCAACTAAAAAATTTCGGGAATTATGCACTTGACAAACGAGTAGACGGAACCTACAATATATTTGAAAAAACACGTAAAATGGAAGCTGAAAATAAAATTCCGAAACAGAATAAGGCGGAGCTTGAAGTCAAAATAGTCGAGCTGGAAACTGAGATATCGAACTTGAAGGCGGAGGTAACGGACTACAAGGCGAAGGCGGAAGATTTTAAATCGAAGTTGAAGGGTATCGATGGTATCAATAATAGATGCCTTTGTTGTGGCAAAAAGACAGGCAATTTTATTTATAAAGGGAAAGATGAAGATTTTCCGACAATGAATACGATGGATTGTTATTATTTTATATGCGAAGACGAAAACTGCGGTAAAAAATACAAAAGACAAGCAGATCTTCAAAGATAAAATTGTATTCATTAGCACACAGCTTTCTTGTAAGTTAATCTCTTGCCTTCCGCTCCTGCTATGGCGTGTTCGGCCCGCGTGCCGTCGTTCATTTTGCGATGATTCCAGCGAAAACTGAATTCATCGCAGTAACGCGAAATGTGGCTTTTTGATATATGGTGAAATGTACCCGCCACGCCCCTTTTGAGTAATGCAAAATAGGATTCAGCGGTATTGGTCGTTATATCTCCGTTTACATATTCGCCCATACTGTGTTTTACAGAACGATGTCCGCCAAAATAAAACTTGCCGATTCCATTATAACCCTTCCATTCATCGGTCATTATTGTAGATTCTCGGCTAACATTTTTACGGATAACAGAATGCAAGTGTTTAGCATCGACACGGACAATCGGCTTTGATACTGCATTGCCGTTTCTTTCTACAAGAACCATTACGGGTATTTTTTTTGTCCCGCGTCCGGTGTGAGCTTTTCTGCGATGGTCAAAATTTCCCTCCCGTCCACCTTCTCTTGGTTTGCCTCCAACATAAGTTTCGTCAACTTCTACCGTACCCTTGAGAGTAGGAGCTAATGTTTTCTCGTCCATTGCCGCCCGTATCCTGTGGGCAAGATGCCAAGCCGACCGATAAGAACCTAACCCCAAATTCCTTTGAAGCTGTAAGGCCGATACGCCCTTTTTGTGAGAACACATAGAATAGAATGCTTGTACCCATTGCCTCAAAGTGATATGCGAGCGGTGCATTATTGTACCCACTGTTACCGTAAACTGTTGACGGCAATCGTTACACCGGATAACGCCGTCTCGAACCTTCTCTGATTTGGCCTGAATTCTCACTACTCGAATACTGCCGCAATGGGGACAGGCGATACCTTTAGGCCAACGTATGCCCTCAAGGATTGCCCTTGCTTCGTCCTCGGTCAAACGCCCTACGTCTATTGAGGCCATTTCGCTTAACTTACTGAATTTTGGGGGGATGAATTTCATATAACCTCCTCCTTAAAAAACCCTTCGGTTTCTAAATAAGCAGTGATACTGCCTAAGTATCCTTTAATATGACCAATAATTTCAGTTTTGTTTTGAGGTGGGTTATTGCAATCTTTTATAGTATCTAAAAATTGAGGTTCTACCCCTGAGCAGAAAAGATTGCAGAAAGGAGAATCGGGTGCGTATTTATATGCTATATCCAACGCCTCAGTAATAACTATGCCGTATAATTGTCTATCCGGCTTACAATGGTCATAAATAAGAAACAGTACAGTGCAATATTTACCTATAACTTTATCTGTTAAAAGTTCCGGTTTATGGAAAGCCCCCTCAAGGCAACGCAGAAAATCAGAAAGAGGGCTGACGTTTTTACCTACAAAATAATAAGCTTGCTCATTATAAATGTTGTTTTTATGAATCGTTTGAAGCACTAAATATTTTGCGGCTTTAGTTATAAGAAGTTCGTAGAATTTGTCACCAACGACCGCAAGTATTGTTTTGACTTCAATTGCAACATCTAATAATGCAGCGCTATATTGTTCCTCAGTTTCAATACTAATCTGCTTAGTGTTTTTAAATTTTAGAGCTGCGCTCAGCTTACTTATTTTCTTCTGTTGCTCTTTATATTTTTCATAAGGAGCTAAAAATAATCTCGCTAAGAATACCCCCACAAATGTAGCAAGAGGAATTATCAATAATGGGCTTTTCATTTTTGGCCCCCAATTTGGTTGCTCAATTTCAATGTAAGCGCCAATCGAAAGCCCGATAATCGCTCCAACCAATTGAGATTTATCCCAAGCCCCAGTAAGAGCAAACAAAAACAAACTCCAATAATACTTAACAATTGCTGCCATAATGCCACTAATATACTGCGGCTTGTTTCGTTTGTCAAGTGCATAATTCCCAAAATTTCTCATAATACTATTACTATTTATCATACTGCGTAAAAACCAATATCCACTTCCAAAAATCCCTGTAAAACGGTATTCTATTCTGAAATTTTGAAAGGATTATACGATGAAAGTTATTTTAATAACCGCTTGCGTACTGTTGTCTTTGAGTTCTGTAGCCCTGGCAGGGGTTGTTGCTCCCGATGCGAATGTTGAAAAGCTAAGCAGCGCGTTTTCCTTCACCGAAGGGCCCGCATCAGACCCCAAAGGAAACGTGTATTTCACCGACCAGCCAAACGACAAAATCTATATTTGGACCACTGAGGGAAAGCTGACCACCTTTTTAACGGGCTGCGAACGCTCAAACGGGATGTATTTCGACGCCGACGGCGTATCACTGCTCGCCTGTGCCGATTTGCATAACCGGCTCGTTTCCATTGACCCCAACGGCAAAATGACCGTCCTCGTAGAAAAATACAAGGGCAAGAAACTCAACGGCCCAAACGACCTCTGGCGGCATCCGAAGGGAGGCCTATACATAACAGACCCATACTACTTTAGAACCTGGTGGGCAGACCCCAATAAAGAAATGGATGGCCAGCACGTTTATTACCTCGCCCCCGACCGCAAGACGCTGATTCGCGTTACGGATGACCTCGTTGCGCCCAACGGCATAATCGGCACGCCCGACGGCAAGCTGCTTTATGTGGCCGACATCGGCGCGAGCAAAACATACGTCTATACAATCAACCCCGACGGCACACTATCCAATAAGAAGCTGTTCTGCGATATGGGTTCAGACGGAATGACAATCGATAACGAGGGCAATGTTTACCTGACGGGCAACGGCGTTATGGTTTTCAATCCGGCTGGAGAAAAAATCGAGCACATTAAGATACCTGAATCGTGGACCGCCAACGTATGTTTCGGCGGCAAAGACCAGGATACCCTTTTCATCACCGCGTCAAAATCTCTTTACTCGGTTAAGATGCGAACCAGAGGCGTTACCTGGCCTGCCGCAACGGAGACAAAATCAGTAGTAGCGCCCGGAGCAAAGGTCGAGAAGTTGGTGGATGGCTTCGGTTTTACCGAAGGACCAATTGCCGATGCACAGGGAAATGTTTATTTCACAGACATCCCGAATAATCGAATTCTCAAATGGTCTATCGATGGCAAGCTTTCGACATTCCGCGAAAATTCAGATGGGGCCAACGGCCTGGACATAGACGACAAAGGCAACCTGTATGCCTGCGAAGGCCCCAAACGCAGAATCACACGCATCGACGCGGATGGCAAGGCAACAGTTCTTTGCGATAACTACAAAGGCAAAAAACTCAACAGCCCCAACGACCTCTGGCGGGATAGAAAAGGCGGCATATACTTCAGCGACCCAAGCTACGTATATAAAAAAGAAGAATTGGATTTGCCTGGTAATTATGTTTTTTATTTGCCGGCGGATTCGACAAGCTCACCGCCGGCTGATTCGAAAGAGCCAATCCTTGTTATCGATAACTTGCTCGGCCCCAACGGCATTGTAGGCACGAAAGACGGCAAACTGCTTTACGTCGCCGATTATTCAGGGCGCAAAACCTGGGTATATAAAGTCAAAGACGACGGCACATTGTATGATAAAAAACTGTTTGTCCCCGTTGGCGCCGACGGAATAGAGCTCGATGAGCAGGGCAATCTGTACCTGACGGACCTGTCAGGTAAAGGCGTTAATATCGTCAGTCCGGAAGGCAAAAAAATCGGTTATATCAGCGTTCCCAACTTGACATCGAATCTGTGCTTCGGCGGCAAAGACGGCAAAACGCTTTTCATCACCGCCAGAGATTCCTTTTACTCAATACAAATGAATGTAAAAGGGCAATAAGAACTGTTTGCCGGCAAGGAAATAAAAATGACCAGTCGGGAACGGGTTGCTGCGGTTTTGGGACACAAACGGGCGGACCATTTGCCTTGTATGCCGATTACGATGCAGTTNNGTAGCGGAGGAATTCGGCTTTGACCAGGTGGGGTGCATTTCGGACCCAGCACGCGAGGCGGCGGATTGCGGAGCGGCAATTATTTTTCACGAGGAAACGCCTCCTGATATCGATGAAAGCAACGCCCTGCTTGCGGACAAAAGCAGATTGGCAAAATTGAAGATGCCGGACCCGCTGGCTGGCGGGCGGATGCAGGACAGGGTGAAGGCGGCGGCGTTATTCAAAGAAAAAGCCGGCAAAGACAAAATTATCGAGGGATGGATTGAGGGGCCTTGTGCGGAGGGAGCGGATTTGCGCGGCATCAATACGATAATGACGGATTTTTTCGAGGATGCCGGATTTGTGAAAGAGCTTTTTGTGTTCGCGACGGAACTCGGACTGAGATTCGCCAGAGCGCAGGTAGAGGCGGGAGTGGATTTGATGGGTATAGGAGATGCGGCGGCGTCATTGGTGGGGCCGAGGATATACGAGGAGTTTGTGTGGCCATACGAGAAGCGGCTTGTAGATGGAATACACAAAATGGGGGCGGCAGTCCGGCTGCATATCTGCGGGGACACGCGGAAGATTCTGGAAGGGATGGGACAGCTTGGGGCGGAAATGATTGACCTGGATTATCCGTCGCCCATGTCGCTGGCCAGGGAAAAAATGGGACCAAAACAGGTCATCTGCGGCAATATCAATCCTGTTTCAGTACTGCGTGACGCATCACCTGAGGATATTTACAAAGCGGTTGAGAACTGTCATAAAGAGGCAGGCGAAAATTTCATAGTCGGGGCGGGATGTGAAGTAACGCGTGATACGCCGATAGAAAATATCAGGGTGCTTGGACATTACGCATCTTCTCATTAAACTTTTTTAACGAAGGGGTGGTATATGAAACACTCAAACGCAAAAACGGGTCTTGTTCTTGTGGTGTTGCTGGCATCAACATGGCTCGCGAAAGGCGCCGAATCAAATCCCGGCTGGTTCGATACGGGGCTGGGAAATCTAGCGCTTTTATCCAACGCAAAGACGCGGTCGATAGGGCCGGAGAACCCGACGGGCGAAAAAGGCAAAGGCGGAACGGCAAAATTGGGCGAGGGGTCGGCGTCTTATGCCGCCGGCAACCTGGGACAGGGCTGGAAGGTAAATCCGTATGTTAATATCAAGCCGGGCCAGACGTTTGTGCTGGCAGACATAAACGGCAGCGGCTCAATCCAGCATATCTGGATGACACCCGCCGGAAACGACCGCCTGAACATATTGCGAATCTACTGGGACGGCGAAGAGACCCCTTCTGTGGAGTGTCCCCTTGGCGACTTTTTTGCCTGCGGGATGGGCGAGTATGCGCAGGTTACTTCGCTGGCCGTCTGTGTCAATCCCAAAAGCGGATTTAACTGCTATTGGCCTATGCCTTTCAGGAAAAGCTGCAAAATGACAGTGACCAACCTGGATAAAAACCAGATGACGTTATATTACGAGATTAATTATTGCCTTGCCGACGTCGGCGAAACAGCCGGGTATTTCCACGCACAGTTTCGCAGGGTCAATCCCGTGCCCTTCAAAGAAGTTTACACCCTTGTTGACGGCATCGTCGGGAAAGGACATTACGTGGGGACATATATGACGTGGGGAGCGAACAATCCGGGATGGTGGGGAGAAGGCGAGATAAAATTCTATATGGATGGTGACACGGAATTCCCGACAATATGCGGAACGGGAACTGAGGATTATTTCTGCGGCTCATACGGATTTGACAACCCCAAAGGAGGCGGGTATCAGACGTTCAGCGGCCCATACGCGGGCATGCCTCAGATAATTAACCCGAAGGGCAAGCCGGTAAGAAAGACAAAAGTTTACGAAAACGGCAAATTTGTCGAAGAGAGAACGACTTTAAATCCGAAGGACCAGCCGAGATTTGCGCTATATCGCTGGCACATAATGGACCCGATAAGATTCGAGCAGAATCTGAAAGTGACAATGCAGGCGCTGGGCTGGCAGGACGGCGGAAAATATTTGCCTCTGCAGGACGACATCTCATCGGTCGCATATTGGTATCAGACCGAGCCGCACGGGCCATTTCCGAAACTTCCGGACAGGGAGCAGTTGAGGATTATAAAGTAAATTATTTCAACAGCCCCGCCGCGTGCTTTGCAGATTCGACGGCGTTATAGAGGAGCATTGTAATTGTCATAGGGCCGACACCGCCGGGGACAGGGGTTATGAGCGAGGCCTTTTCTTTTACATTTTCGAAATCCACGTCGCCGACGAGACGATAGCCGGCCTTTTTCGTCGAGTCCTCAACGCGATTAACGCCGACGTCGATGACTACCGCGCCATCTTTAATCATATCGGCTGTGATTGTATTTGGGCAACCAGCAGCGGCGATGACAATATCAGCTCTTTTTGTATGCTCCGCAAGGTTTCTGGTTCGAGTATGACACACAGTTACAGTGGCATTACCGAGTGGGCTTTTCTGGATGAGTATATTTGCAAGAGGTTTACCGACGATGTTGGACCTGCCGACGATGACGACGTCTGCGCCTTCGATTTTTACGCCGCTTTTAATGAGAAGCTGAACGACGCCGTGAGGCGTGCAGGGCAGGAACGCTTTTTGGCCTGTTACCATTTTGCCTACGTTTATGGGGTGAAATCCGTCCACGTCTTTGGCGGGGTCGATAGCCATCAGCACTTCCAATTCATCGATTGTGTCGGGCAAAGGCAGCTGTGTCAGTATGCCGTGGATTCTGGGGTCTTTGTTTAGCCGATTGATGTGCGACATCAGTTCTTTTTGGGAAATAGAGGCGGAGAGACGATTGTCGTCGGAATAGATGCCGATTTCCTCACAGGCCTTCTGCTTGGCGGTAACATAGGATTTCGAGGCGGGGTCATCGCCGACGAGAATCACGCCGAGTCCCGGCACAACACCTTTTTTGGCAAGGGCGGCAACATCAGCCCTGAGCTTCGCCCGCATATCCGCGGCTATTTGTTTGCCGTCAATTATTTTCGCAGTCATATTTTTGCTCCCGCCAGGCGATGATTTATAAAAGTCCCTTTACCTTTCCGGTATCCACATCGACATCTATACGTCGAAAGGCCGGGTCCGAACTGGTGCCCGGCATAAGTTTCACCTCGCCAGCCAACGGCACGATAAATTCGGCGCCTTTGTAAACCAGTACGTCCCTTATGGGCAATTTCCAGCCGACGGGTCGCCCTTTGAGTTCCGGGTCGTATGACAAACTAAGATGCGTCTTTGCCATACAGGCGCCGAATTTTTGTGTCGTCGGATTTGCTTCCAGTTTTTTTAACTTTTCCAGCGCAACCTCGGAAAACGAAACGCCGTTGGCGCCGTAAACCTCTTTGGCGATAAGCTCTATTCGTTTTCGCAGGGGCAGCTCGTAATCATACAGGAATTTGAAGTTGTTTTTTTGCTCGCAGGTATCAATAACGGCCTGCGCCAGTTCAATTGCGCCATCGCCACCCTTGAGCCAGTGTTCGGATACGACCGCGACTGCGCCGTTCTGCTCGGCGATTTTTTTGATGAGCTTATGCTCGTTTGCTGTGTCGGATGAGAAGCTGTTTACGCATACAATCGGCCTGATGCCGCTTTTTTTTACTATTTCGATATGAGCTATGAGATTTTCGCAGCCCTTTTCGAGCAGGTCGAGATGTTCTTTTGTATATTCTTCGCTGAGAGGAGCGCCTGGCCTGACGGGCGGGCCGCCACCGTGCATTTTCAGAGCGCGAACGGTAGCGACTATTACCACAGCGTCGGGGCGAAGACCTGAAATCCTGCATTTGAGGTTCCAGAATTTTTCATAACCGACGTCGGAACCGAAGCCGCTTTCAGTTACGTGATAGTCGCCCAGTTTTGTCGCGGTGAGGTCGGCGATTATGGAGCTTTGGCCTATGGCTATATTGGCAAACGGGCCGGCGTGGACAAAGACGGGCTGACCTTCCATTGTCTGAAGCAGGTTAGGATTGAGAGCATCGAGCATCCAGGCGGTCATAGCGCCATCCACATCGAGGTCCGCGGTTGTGATGTCGTTACCTCCGCGGTCTCTGGCGACTACTATTTTCGCTATTCGGCCGCGAAAGTCCCTGAGGTTTTTCGCAATCGCAAGGATGGCCATAATCTCGCTCGAGACGGTGGCCTGGAAAGCGGAATTCATTTCGAAGCCGTCGTTTTTGCCGCCCATGCCGATTCTTATATTCCGAAGTGACTGGGCACAGAGGTCCATCGCCCAGCCGATTTGTATGGAGTCGGGGTCGATATCGAGCCGTCGAAGGTTTCTTTTCGCGAGCCGTTCGTCGTCATAGTTTCTTTCGTGCTGCATTCGGGCGGTAAGCGCGACCATACATAAATTGTGCGCGTTGGTGACGGAGTCGATATCGCCTGTGAGCCGGATTGAAAACGGAATCAGCGGTATGCACTGCGAGAGACCGCCGCCCGCGGCGCCGCCTTTGATATTGAAGGTTGGACCTGCGCTTGGCTGGCGAATTGCGCCGGTCGGTCGTTTGCCGCATTTAGCAAGGCCTTGAATCAGGCCGATAGTCGTGGTCGTCTTGCCTTCACCGAAAGGCGTTGGCGTAATGGCGGTAACATCGATATATTTGGCGGTCGGGGCGTCCCTGAGCCGGTCGATAACCTTCGCAAAATCGACCTTTCCGAGGGTGTACCCTGCCGGAAGCAATTCGTCTTTTTGCAGCCCTATTTCTTCGGCCAACTGGAAAATGGGCTTGATGTTCTTCTCGGCCGCCTCAGCAATTTCCCAGTTCTTCATCTTCGCAGGGTCGAGTTTCATTGAACATTTCTTTCGCCGTTTAACAATTAAATCACGTTTTATTTTCACCCGCTGTCACCCCAATCGAACTTCGACATCTACAACGCTGCCCGGCTTAAATACGCCGACGATGTTGCCAGCGGTAACTTTACCGTTGACTAACATTTTCTTTACGCCTTTCATTGCGCCGTCGGGATTCAATACCTTTATCTTATATGTCGCCCCTCTGAACTTTCGGATAACAGTAAATTTTTTCCAGTCAGGCGGAATACAGGGGTCAACCCTGAGTCCGTCGTGCTCTGCCCGAACACCGAGTATGTATTGCGCCAAAGCAGTAAAGCTCCAGGAGGCGGTGCCGGTAAGCCAGGAGTTTTTGCCCTCGCCCGGTAACGGGCTGTCGTGGCCTGATATTGTCTGCGCGAAGCAATACGGTTCGCACTTATAAACATCGGCGTTGTCTTCCTTGGTGCTGGGGCAGATTCGCGTATAAAGCTCCCAAGCCTTGTCGCCCCTGCCGACGATTGTTTCGCCGATTATGACCCAGGTGTTGTTGTGGCAGAAAATACTGGCGTTTTCCTTGTAGCCGGGCGGATAAGAGGTAATCTCGCCGAGCCGGTCCTGATAATAGGTAAAGGCGGGCTGATTAAGGACCATACCATTCGCGTCAGCCAGATATTGCCAGGCGCTGTCGAGAGCCGCGAGGGCTTTGCCATCATCAAGCCCGATTTGGGCCATAACACCCCAGCCCTGTGTTTCGATGAATATTTTCCCTTCATCGCAAACCTTAGAGCCAACCGGCTTCTCGAAATGGTCGTAAGCGCGGATAAACCATTTGCCGTCCCAGCCGTGTTTGAGAACAACTTTTCGCATATCATCCGCCTGCCGGGCGTATTCAGCAACCTTGTCCTTTTGACCGAGATGTTCAAGCAGACCCGTCAATTCTTTTGCCGCATAAACGAACAGTTGGGCGACCATTACTGATTCGGCCTTACCGCCCTCGATATCGCCACTGGTCTGGAAGCTCTCGCCGGGGTTGTTGCTGAAGCAATTGAGGTTGAGGCAGTCGTTCCAGTCGGCGTGCTGAATCAGGGGCAGGCCGTGCGAACCACGGAGGTCAAGGACGTGTTTCATCGAAAGGTGCAGGTGGTCTATCAGCGTCGTGCTTTTTTCGCTGCCGGGGACATCCTGATAGCCGGCGGGGGCGTTGAGAATCGTCCAGTCACCGGTTTCCTTGATATATGCCGCCGTTGAGACAATCAGCCAGAGGGGGTCGTCGCTGAAGCCGGTGCCGACCGCGTCGTTTCCTTTTTTGGTCAACGGCTGATACTGGTGATAGCACGAGCCGTCGTGGTTTTGCGTCGAGGCCAAATCGATTATTCGCTGGCGGGCGCGTTCGGGAACGATGTGAACGAAACCGAGAATGTCCTGATTGGAATCGCGAAAGCCAAGCCCCCTGCTGACGCCGGTCTCGAATGAGCTGGCCGCACGAGAGAGATTGAATGTCACCATACACTGGTACTGGTTCCAGATATTGGCCATTCGCTCGACGTGCTCGTTGTCGATTTTGACCTGATAGCCGGACAGGGCGTCCGCCCAGAAGTTTTTGAGTTTTTTCAACTGGGCATCAACCTGGCCGGCGGTTTTTAACCCTGCGATTGTCTCGTAGAATCTCTTTTTGTTTATAATGCCCGGGGATGAGAACTTTTCCTGTTGGGGGTTTTCTACATAGCCCAGGACAAAATGCAGGCGTTTGGTCTGGCCCGGTTTCAGGGACAGCTTAACCTGGTGTGAGCCGACCGGCTGCCAACTGTGAGCGACGCTGTTTGTCGCCTGACGGCGTTTCACGACATCGGGACAGCCATAGTCATTCAAGCGACCAAGGAAGGCATCCCGCATCGTGTCAAAACCGGCTATTTTCTCGCTGCACCAGAAACCAACATAATGATTGCGTCGTTCGCGGTATTCGGTCTTGTGAAATATCGCGCTGCCCTCGATTTCCATTTCGGCGATGTTCCAGTTCCGCTGGAAATTGGTGGAGTCGTCAACGGCATTGTAAAGGCAAAATTCCGCATAGCTGAACAGGTCAATATCTTTCGCCTTTCGGCCTTCATTAGTTACCGTCACGGACCAGATTTCAGCGTTGATATCGATTGGGACAAAATATGTTGTCGAAACCCTCAGTCCATCGAGTGCTCCTTCGATAGCCGTATAACCGAGTCCGTGTCGGCATTTGTAATCATCGAGTTTTGTTTTTACCGGTTTGAAGCCGGGGTTCCATGTTTTTTTGCCGTCGCATACGTAAATATACCTGCCGGGATTATCTTTGGGTATCGCGTTATAGTGGTATCGCAGCAAGCGACGAAGGCATGCGTCGCGATAGAAGCTGTAACCGCCCGCGGTGTTGGATATGATGCCGAGATAATCCTGACAGCCAAGGTAATTTATCCAGGGAGTAGGGGTATCGGGCCTGGTGATGACAAACTCCATGGCTTTGTTATCGAAGTAACCATAACGCTTGTTTCCCGGCATAGCTAACTCCTATGAATCTTAAAATACAATCTCATACGTTCTTTAGTTCCGCTACTATACCCCCCCTGCCCGCCAAAATCAACCTGTCCGAACCGCAATAAACGAGCGTTTACGCTTGAAAATCAGGAAACCAACGTGTATAATTTGCGTTTTTACTTGAAAGGAAACCTAAATGAAATCAGATGTAGCTAATATGTCGCTTGCCCCCGTAGGCAAGAAACGAATTCTCTGGGCCGACAATGATATGCCCGTTCTGGCGTCGATACGCGAAAGATTCGCCAAACAGAAACCATTGGCCGGCAAAAACGTTTCGGCCTGCCTTCACGTAACCGCCGAGACCGCCAATCTTGCCCGCACTCTTAAGGCAGCCGGCGCAAACCTGGTTTTGTGTGCATCGAATCCGCTCAGCACCCAGGATGACGTCGCGGCGTCATTGGTCAAGGATTTCGGGATACCAGTCTTCGCAATCTGCGGCGAAGACCGCAAAACATATTACAAGCATCTTCACGCGGCGCTCGACCATAAGCCAGTCATCACTATGGACGATGGTGCAGACCTTGTTACCGAACTGCACACCAGCAGAACCGAAGACGCTCCCCGCATAATCGCCAGTTTGGAAGAGACGACGACCGGCGTTATCCGGCTGCGGGCACTCGAAAAATCCGGCAAACTGAAATTCCCGGTCATCGCGGTCAACGACGCGGCGAGCAAACACCTGTTCGATAACCGCTATGGGACGGGCCAGTCAACCGTCGATGGCGTGATTCGAGCCACCGACCTCTTACTCGCAGGCAAGAAAGTCGTGGTCGTCGGTTACGGCTGGTGTGGGCGCGGTTTCGCGATGCGATGCAAAGGCATGGGCGCACTCGTCATCGTTACAGAAATCGACCCGATTAAGGCAATCGAGGCCTCGATGGACGGATTCGACGTTATGCCGATGTCTCAGGCCGCAAAGATAGGCGAATTGTTCCTGACGCTGACAGGCAATAAAAACGTAATACGCGAAGAACATTTCCGCGTTATGAAAGACCGCGCAGTAGTCGCCAACTCGGGCCACTTCAACGTAGAAATAGACATACCGGCGCTGACTAAACTGAGCAAGAAGGTGAACAAAGGCGTTCGAGAGCACGTCGATGAATATATCCTCAAGAACGGCCACCGCATACACCTGCTCGGCCAAGGCCGGTTGATTAACCTCGCCGCCGCCAAAGGCCATCCCGCATCGGTTATGGATATGAGCTTCGCGACACAGGCGCTCGAGGCCGAACACGTCGTAAAGAAAGCCGGCTCAATGACCGCGGCAGTTTATAATGTACCCGTCGAAATCGAGAACATCGTATGCACTCTGAAACTCAAATCGATGGGTATCTCGATTGACAAGCTGACGCCTGAGCAGGTCAAATACCTCGCCGACTTCGGCGAAGGCACATAACGCGGACGCTGCGAAGATGTTCAAAGCCGTTTTGTTTGACCTTGATGGGACGCTGCTTTATACGCTGAAAGACGTGGCCGACGCGATGAATGAGGCCCTTGTTCATTTCGGCTTTTCGCCTCATCCCGTTGACGCATACAAGTATTTCATAGGCGAAAGCGTCGAGACCGAAGCCCGGCGTGCCCTGCCTGAATCGGCACGCGACCCCGAATTCGTCAGGAAAGTAGCGGTATATTCGGAAGAAATCTACGACAAATGCTGGGGCGACAACACCCACCCCTACCCGGGCATACCGGAACTGCTCACGGAACTTCAGCATCGCGGCCTGTCTTTAGTTATCCTATCCAATAAAAATGACCGCTTCACAAAGATTATGGTTAAAAAGCTTCTGCCTGGCTGGCAATTCAAAATAGTCCAGGGCGCACTACCTGACGTCCCTCTAAAGCCCGACCCCACGATGGCGCTGCAAATCGCAAAGAAACTCCGAATTGCGCCCGAACAATTCCTTTACCTTGGCGATACCAGCACCGATATGCAAACGGCCGTATCATCAGGGATGTTTCCCGTCGGCTGCATCTGGGGCTACCGAACCGCCGACGAACTCCTAAAATCTGGTGCAAAGGCGCTCGTTCAAAAACCCGCCGAAGTACTTGATATCCTCGATAATCCGCCATCACCTCAGCAAAATCATATGTAACCGTTCATTTGCTTTCTGAGCCAACCACATATTCACGGTTGGCAATATGGTCTGACACTCTCATTCCTTGTTGGAACTCGATATTAAAATCTTCTTTCTTTAACCCTTTGTTGACAACAATTTTGCTGGTCGCCCGAAATCCATAGGCCTTTGGGCTTTCCCCATCTTGAATAATCCCGCTGCTCGGAAACCACAGCCCATCTCCTACAGATTGTAAAGATTGAACTTCAACCGTGTGTGAAAGCTGAAATCCTTCTTTCGTGGGGTTTAAGTATTCGTATTTCACCGGGGTATAATTGTGCTGTATGGAAAAATACACCCGTCTGACTGGCACTTGTCTCGACTCCAATTGCAGAAACACTTCAACGCAGATTGTATTGAAATCGCCGACTTTTTCTGCCGAATCGCTTATTCTGACCAGATTCTTAATCGCCTTTTGGTGCAGAAGCGTTGACAGCAGAACTTTCTCTCTCTCAACTTCAAACCGTAATATCGAAAAACCAATGGGGCTTAGCAAAACATTTCCCCGCGAATCTTCCCAGGGCCTTTCGGAAATAAGCCCGCTCTTTTCGGAAGTGTGCCATCCTGCAACACAGTTTCTCATAGTCAAAGCGTACGTCAACCTTATATGCAAATTTAGAGTTGTTTGTGAAGAAATTTCATTTCATTATTAGCTGAAATCAATAAGGCGTAACCTTTCCATGATTCCTGCAATGTAGAAATTTTCATGTTTTGCGATTCCAGCGTTCGGCTATTAATGATAGTTACATAGCCATTCGATATTTGTCTAACCAGTATAAAATGCAGTGGGTCATTTGATGTTCCTGATGCTCTGCCTATGGGCAATATGGCATAGCCACTCATTTCATCAAGGTCGCTAATCCCCAATTTATAGCCGGTTGCGGACAAACCTAATTTTTGTGCTGCGTCCTTAAGGTCTGTTAAGCTTGTGACACTAAACTGTTTTTTGCCGATAAGCTCATAAATACAATTTACATCACAGCCTGGATTTCCTGCCCCTGTAATCTGCATAAAAGCCCAGAGGCATCTTGGTCCACATGCTTTATCAAGTTCAATCCGGGTTAAGTAAACAACGTTTGCGGACTGTTTATTGGCACAAGATGCGAATAAAATCAGTAACACGTAAGCTATTGGAATTGCAGCTGTGCCGGGTATTCGAGAATGCCTCAATGTTGTTTAACTCCCACTTTGTATTCAAGCCCCAGCTCTACGTCTGCCACCTGTGTGCCATTCGGGAAATTGAGCTGGAAAGTATTCGGATCTACCTGGATATCCGGCACGAATTCCAACACGTTGAATTCCTGTTTTATAACTCCTAAGGACGCGGGAAGATTCAAAACCTCATACGCCTTTTTCGGAAACCAAAGAACGCCGTCTTTTGTCTTAACAGAGTCAATCTGTTCAACGGCTCTTTCCCGCGACATTGTACCACCGCCGAATTCCTGGATTTTCATTGGAAGCATTCCTTTTTCGTGAGCAACCCAAATAACTGCCATTTTCCCCTTAGTGTTATCTTTTTTAATAAACTCAATATCCAAAACGTGACACATCTGGCCTGCTATCTCTTCCAAAACAGGACGCACGGATACCGTTAAATTGGGATCGGAAAGGGCCTTGCTTATGATTTTGCTGAATTCTGGTTCCTCATCAACTTTAACCGACGCAGATGTTAAATATGGTTCTGACAGCAAATATTTCTTCAAGAGATTGCCAGTTCCGACATTCTTTTGAGTCAGACCAGCAAAAACCTGTCCTGTGTTTTGCGCAGGTAAATATCTATTCTGATGGATGCCGTCGAACGTTACTTCTTCGACACTATTAATGTCGGCAAAACTATCCTTTGCTACGGGCGGTCTAACTCGTGCTACCGAGGATTTAGCTCGAAATTTTTTGCCTTCTTCTGTTCTTTCAACATAGGTCCATTTGACCAGGCGATTAGTGATATTTGGGTCTTTTTGGGATGGCTCTGCGCTTATGATCTCTTCGGAATAAGAAACTTTCATGGACTTCAAAGAGCCATAATTTTTTTGCCAGCCAGCCAGGATATCCTGAACAGACAGGAAAGATTTTACTTCCTGCGCGGTGCTGACGGCAACAAGAACAAACGTCAAAGCCAAAACCAAACCATATTTTATTTTTCTATTCATTTTAAGGTTCCTCTTTTTTAGTCAGATGTTTTCAATTAGTACACCAAGGAATCGAACCAGAACACCAACCCGTTGTGGTTGAGGTTTTGCATTCATTACCGTACGGATAACAGAAAGAAGCTGAACAACTGCTGCTTGGGCACGATGTTGTAGTGTTTTTGCAGGGTTCAATCGGGGGATTATCACGACACATCTTGCAAGATGTGTCACAATAACATTCTCCTACCCAATTACAAACAGGAATGTCGCCACCGCTACATATGCCTCCATTAGCCGGTGCAATACAAGCACCAGGGCACCATGGCTGGCTACCGCAGAAAAGACATCCGCCATATATGCTGCTTAATGCGCCGTCGGAAAGAACGCTTTTGGCATTGGCGGAACCCATTAACTGCTGGACTCTTCGCTTTGCATTTTCTATACGAGGATCGCCTATTTGAGCTTTTATCAGGAATTCATTATAAACTCTTACGGCTTCACTCACCTTACCCATATTATCGTAAGTTTGGCCCAACAAATATAATACTGAAGCTGGTTTTTCATTTTCTGGAAACGTTGCCAACAATATTTCATAATAAGTGGCGGCTTTGTCCCATTGTCCTTTCTTAAAATTCATCTCTGCTAATTTTACAGAGGCATTTTTTACCTTGTCGCAATTCGGATATTTTTCGACAACTGCCTCGTAAGCTTGCTCTATAATGGTATTTGCTTCTGGTTCGGGAATCAATCCGGAGTGTGCTAATCTCTCATGATAATTTCCTAATAAGAATTGGATATCACACGCGTATTTATAATCTGGCCAGTTAATGACGACCCTTTGACAGCATTCTATTGCTTTTTCGTAATCACCGGTATTCTCAAAGGCGCAATAGGCCACGAAGTAGCAGGCCTCTGGGGTATAAGCAGCAGAGGAAGGCAATTGTGTTATTATTTTATCCCATACAGCCACCGCTTTTTTGAAGTATTCTTTCGCCTGCTCATAACGGTCTTCTTGTTCATAGCGATGAGCCCTCGCATAATATTCCTTTCCAAGTTGAAGCATAACAGCAGGTAAGTGTGGATGGGTGTTAAAGTCTGCGATAAATTTGTCTACCATAGCATAAGAAGTATTTATATCCCCAGCCCTTAGGATTTCCCAAATATCCAGTCGACGGATGTCGATAACCGAGTTATTGGCTTCCACAGCACTCGGATACTCTTTCACTATCCGCTGATACATCTGTTTTGCCTGCTCGCCTTTATTCGGCTGTTCCTCATATTTTTCTGCTATAATGAGCGTGACATCGGAAAATTTGGGATGGGTCGAAAAATCCGTACGTAATTTGTCGATAGCAGCCTCGGCGGCAGCAATATCACCCAACTTAATATTCGCCAATGCTGCGACAGTCTGCGACCATAGTGTATATTTACGGCCGGGCCAATTACTAATAAGCTTTTTGTAAAATTGATAGGCCTTTTCATCCTGCTCTAATTCGCGATACCCATCGACTATCTGGAAAGCCAATACACCGAATACCAATTGCTCTTCGTCAGCAAAATTAGTAAGCAGATTATCAGCATTGGACAGGGCAGTAGTAAGGCCTTGCTCGTTAGCATCAGCATCTGACTTTATAATGTCCACTCTCGCCCACAGAGCAATTTCAGACGAAGGCCAGTGATTTAAAACATATTTGTCAAGCTCATCAGCCTTGGCAGTTTTCTGAGCCTGGCGATATTTATACGCCATACCGTGCAGCACATTCGCCATATTTTCATTGCTGGAAAAACGGGCAAGTAAATTGTCAATACCGGTCTGGGCAGTGGTGTAATCCTTGCCGTCAATGTTTGAATTTATAACATCCACTTGTGCCCACATCGCGCTTTCAGTCGAAGGCCGGTGGTTTAAGACGTACTGGTCAAGCTCATCAGCCTTGGCAGTTTTTGCGGACTGGCGATAGCGATATGCCACGCTGTGAATTGCATCGCAGAGGTGTTCATTGTTTGCAAAACCGGCAAATAAATTATCAATGCCGGTCTGAGCAGCAGTATAGTCCCCGCTATTAATACTTGCTCCAACAATATCCACTTGTGCCCACATCGCGCTTTCAGTCGTCGGCCAATGGCTTAAAACATACTTGTCAATCTCATCAGCTTTATCATTTTTTTTGCATTTGCGGTAATGAGAAGCTATTCCATGGTGAATTACATCTGCCATATGTGTATTGTGTGGAAAGTTTAAAAGCAATTGCTGATATGCCATTTCTGCATCGGCCTGTTTGCCCCATGATATATATACCATAACAAGCCCTTTCTGTGCTTCAAGAGCCTGATCGGCATCAGAGCATTGCTTAATTATACCCTGATAAATTTGCTCGGCTTGTTGATAGTCGCTATTCTCAAAATAGCCCTGGGCCTGCTCGATATCAGTCGTCGCTGCTCCTGCCACCTCAAACGTTGGTAGGACAATAGCGATAATTGCAACAATAAGACATACTGGATACAATGAAACCGGCATTATTCGTTTAATCATAGAATTGCCCTCCATTTAAGGCCTGTTGCTGGCCGTGGGTATGTGTGTGTTTCATAGATTCTACTTTCTCATTAAAATCTACAACTGGAATCGACTATAGGTATTTAGTCGCATTAGTCAACATAAAAATGGAAATAAAATTATAGAATGCTTATAAGTCCTTTATAGGGGGGGGGGTTGCAAACGTAAAATATTTTTACTACTCATCGCAAATCAGCGCAAATAAAAGCCCCCCGACAAATCCGCCTGTGGCGGACAAGTCGGGGGGCTTAATTTTGATGATAATGCAACAGAACCAGAATCGGTCTATTGCTATTTAGGTTTCTTTTCAGCGGGCGGCTTATTCGGCTCCGCTTTTTTACCTTCGTCCTGATTAGACGATTTTATGCGGGTAGCATTGGCATCCCTGTCGCCCCTGTCGCTTTTGAATACGCCCTTTATCGAGTCCCCCTCAACTGTCCCTTCAAATTCTGACTTCATTATGCGGCCCCCGAAATCGCTGGCGCGGATAAAAGTAAGTTTTCCACCTTCGAGCTTCATATTCGAAATTTTGCTTTCTCCTCTTCGGCCTTCCCATTTACCCGCAAGCGTCCCGTCGGTGTTCTTTGTTATGGTGAGCTTTTCAACGTTTTCTCTTCCCGGCGTATTGATGCTCATCTGCCAGGCGCCGACAATCACATCCGTCCCGGTTTTTGCTTCTCCCTGTAAAGCTCCCTCGAATGTGGATTCGCCAAACTGCCCTTTGCCTTTGCCCGTAATTTTCGTGCCCTCGACCGTTCCCTCGTATGTTGTCTTCATCTCCTGGCCGCCAAAACTATTGGTCTGGACAAACTTCAGTTTGCCGTTCTCGAAAGTAATGTCTGACAACTGGCTTTCACCACTTTGATTCGACCACGTTCCCGCGAGTTTGCCCTCGGCGTTTTTAGTAATCGTCATCGTCGCCGTCATAGTCCTGGCCGGCATCTGGCTCTTGAATTCCCACACCCCCTCAACACCTTCTGCCGCGATAACAACCGGCACCAGCACAACACATGCCAGCACCACAACCGCCACAATCGCTTTGGTGTTCATAATTCAATTCTCCATAAAAAAACGTTAAAAGAATCCTCGTTATCCACAAAAACAACCGGAAGCAAGACGTTCCGGCACCTATACTTATTTCAAATATCAGGCGTTTGCAGGTGGCTGGGAGCAAACGGCCTGCCTGTAAAGGGAAAGAGTTGAAGCAATCATACCGCTGACGTGGTGGTTTTGGCGGAGGAACTGCTGGGCATCGGCAGCCAAACGCCGGGCCTCATCGGGTCTGTCAAAGAGCCGTTTAAGACAATTATAAACACTAAGCTGGTCATCGGGGTTAAAGGTGAACGCGGTTTTGTCTTCGATGATTAGGTCGTCAACGCCACCCTTTGAAGCGACGACGGCAGAGCCGGCGCTCATCGCGGCCAACAGCAGCATATTGAAACTGCCTGACGGCCGGGGCACAATAAATACGTCAGCGGCGGAGCCGACGGAATAGAGGCCCAGCGAAGGAGGAACAATAGTAACGGCGTGGAGAAGACCGAGGGAACGAATCTGCTTCCAGAGCGGCCCTTCCGAGCGGCCGGCGGCGATAATCGCAACAATGAACTGGCAGCCATCGACAGTGAGGCGATGAAGCGCCTGGAAGATATTATCAAGATTGGCCGGATTATCGGTGGGCGGCGAGACGACGATACCGGGCAGGTGTTCGGGATGAGCGAAACAGGCGGTGGAGTCGTCAACGAAGGTGCCGATATCGATTTGCCGGAAGCGATCCGCGACTTTGGGGTGGGCCTTTATGAAATGGTCGGCGATGGTTTTAGCGGGCACAATGATATTTGCGCAACGAGTCGCGGAAAACGTAATAGCAGACCAGTGCGAAGAGATTGAATTTATATTGAGCAGATAGGGGACATTAAGATTGCGGGCGAGCCATCGCGCCAGTGAAGCCGAGGTTTCGCAGAGGCAATGAAGCAACTGCGGCCTGAATTTGCCGATCCTGTCGAGGAGAAGGCGATTGTTGTAATGCTGCATAAAAGGTATATCGATTGCGGGGTGCCGGACAACCTCGACGGACGGCGGGACGACAGAGTCAGCATTGTCCCCGGGGGGACAGACAAGAATAACGGGGACGGACTCATCCACCAGACCTATGAGCAGGTGCTTGAGATAAGAAGGATATTCGGCGAGCGTCTGTCGCGACGCGATAAGAGCGACTCTGGGCGGCCTGGGCGCCTCGGGCTCTAAATCAGACACAATTTGCTCGTCGGGCATAATTACCTTTCAAGGTCCCACTAACGGGGTAAGGTATTATAGCAGGAAGATTTATTATCTACTATTGATGATTGGTTATTGATAATTGATTATTGCGAATTTAACGGATTTTGAGAGTTGCCAAAGCAAGTGCGGCAAAGGCGGCGGCAACGAGCCAGAAACGGACAACGACCTGTGGTTCGGACCAGCCGGCGAGGTGAAAATGGTGGTGGATTGGGGCGCAGCGGAAAAGACGTTTGCCTCCGGTGTATTTGAAGTAGCCGACCTGGAGGACGACGCTGAAAAGCTCTATCATAAAGACGCCGCCGATGATGAGCAGGAGTATTTCGTTTCGGGTAACAAGCGCTCCGTATCCCATAGCTGCGCCCAGTGGCAGTGAACCGATATCGCCCATAAAGACCTGAGCGGGGTGGCAGTTATACCAGAGGAAGCCAAGGACTGCGCCGAGAATGGCGGAGAAAAACACAGCCAATTCTCCTGCCTGGGGAATAGCAGGCAAGAGCAGGTAGCTTGACCAGGTGGCCGTCGAGGTTCGGCTCATCGTTTCGGACGCAACGTAGCAGAGAACGGCCAGAACAAATGAGGCGATACCGGTGCAGCCGGCGGCGAGGCCATCCATACCATCGGTGAGGTTGACGGCGTTGCTGGTGGCGGACAAATACAGGATGGCGATGAGGATGAACATCCAGTTGGCCAGCGGCAGACCGTGTTTGTAGAAAGGCAGCCAGAATTTTCGGCCGTCTTCGATATTGGAGAAGTCGATATAGAGAAAGGAGGCGATGAGTACCGCGCCGCCGAACTGAAAGAGGATTTTTTCCCAGGGTTTGAGACCGTCCCTGCTTCGATGGCGTGATTCGGCGGTGAGTTTGAGCCAGTCGTCAACGGCGCCGAGGGCGCCGAACCAGAAAAGGATGATGATTGCCTTCTGAACGAAGGGGTTGTTAAGTTTTGCCCAGAGAATGGTAGAGGCGAAAACGGCGATGATAATGATTAGACCTCCCATAGTCGGGGTATTGGCTTTTTGCTTGGTCAGCTCATTGAGCGTCGCGTGGTGGAATTCCGGGCGGTCGCCGATTTTTTTTCGCATAAGCCAGCGAATAAGCGGCGGGCCAAGCACCAGCGCAATAACGAGGCTCGTCAGCAGCGCGGCAAAGGCGCGAAAAATCACCTCCTGGTACGCGTAAAAACCCAGTCGATGCGTAACAGTATTTCGGAAATACCAAAGAAGATGATAAATCATTCTATTCCCGTCTTCCGTGACCAGCGAGTCCCGATTTATCGGGGTCCACTGAAGAGTTTTTTCAATTTATCAACAACCAATTCAAGCTTATTAATTCGTGAGCCCTTGACAAGTATTATATCGGAATCTTTTATCATAAGCTGCAAGTTATTGCAAAGGTCTGTTTGGTCGGCAAAACAGCGGGTTTGGGTGTCGGGTCTTTGGGTTTTAGCGGCATCGGCAGCGATAGCGGCGAGATTGCCGAGGGTAATGAGGAGGTTGACGCGGGCG
The DNA here is from genome assembly GCA_003141275.1 of Phycisphaerales bacterium. Lineage (GTDB taxonomy): Bacteria > Planctomycetota > Phycisphaerae > Sedimentisphaerales > Anaerobacaceae > Fen-1362. Next base: position 18,352 of record PLLM01000041.1, on the reverse strand, counting down.
TTTGCGATTTGTTCGCCAAGTTGACGATGTAAAATCTGTTCGGAATCGCCGAGTTCAGCCATATCGCCGCAGATAAAAACCCGTCTTCGCTGCGCTTCGCCGGGGCAGGCCGCACTATTTTTTTGACTGTCAGCGAGGTTAGCGAGGATATCGAGGGCGTTTTTCATCGAGGCGGGGTTGGCATTGTAACAATCGGATATGGCGGTAATTGACCCAAGCTGCAGCATTTCAGTTCGCATAGAGACGGGGCTGATGGTTTTCAGGGCGTCGGCAAATTGTGCGGCTGTAATACCAAGATTTGAGCAGATTGCCCATGCGGCAAGGGCATTTTCAACATTACCCCGACCGGGAAGCGGAATTTCGACGGAAACGCCATTGATGGTAAAAACACTTGCAAGCGGCCCGATAGAAATATCGCGTGCGAGGTAATCAACGGATTCTCCACAGGAGAATGTTTTGAAGGTTAAGCCGGCTTGGCGGGCAAAATCATATAATGGCGGGCAATCAGCGTTGATGATGAGCGTTCCGGCGTGGGTTAGGCCTTTGGATATGGCCAATTTTTCTTCCGCTATTTTTTCGACGGAGCCAAAGCCGGCGAGATGGGCGGGATAAACATTGGTAACCAAGGCAATATCCGGTGAGGCGATCCGGGTCAGATACTCAATTTCGCCCGGGTGGTTGGTGCCCAGTTCGACAATGATAATTTGCTGATTCGGCTCGGCCCCCAGCAAGGTTAAAGGCAGGCCTATAAAATTATTGAAACTTTTGGGCGACTGATACGTTTTAAAATGCTGCGACAAAACTTGGTAAACGATTTGTCTTGTTGTTGTTTTGCCGGCTGAACCGGTGATAGCGACGACCTTGAATTTACAATCCTTACGATACCAGCGTGCGAGGTCGCCGAGGGCCTTTACTGTGTCGGGAACTTTAAGAATCGCTTTGCCAGGAAATTTGTCGGCTGGGACATCTTTGCTGACCACCGCACAGGCGGCGTCTTTGGCAAAAACATCCGCGATAAAATTATGGCCATCGAAATTCTCACCTGAAATGGCAAAAAAGCAGTCGCCGGGCTTTATGGTACGTGAGTCGGTAGATACGGACATAATCTGTGACGCGTCGCTCGTGACTCGTGGCTCGTGGCTCGCTTTTATTATTTTGGCCAAATCTTTTATCAAGAGTTTTTTCATTTTTTAGTTTTTAACAAATCAAGGGCGATTTGCTGGTCGCTGAAGGGGAATTTTTGTTTGCCGATGACTTGATAATTTTCGTGGCCTTTGCCCGCGATGATAATCACGTCGCTTTTCTGTGCTGAATCAATGGCAAGAGTTATCGCCTTTTTCCTGTCAGGTTCAATTTTGATTTTTGGTGAGGCGGGGTCTTTGAAGCCGGCGATGATTTGACTGATTATATCGTCGGGATTTTCGGTCCTCGGATTATCGCTTGTTACGATAGCCAGGTCAGCGAATTTTTCGACGACTTTTGCCATACGCGGTCGTTTGGTTTTGTCCCTGTCGCCTCCACAGCCGAAAACAACGATGAGCCGGGCTTTACATAATGGCTTGAGAGTTGAAAGAACGTTATCGAGGGCGTCGTCGGTATGAGCGAAATCGACAAGAACGGTAAATGGTGCATCGGGTTTGACATTCTCAAGCCGGCCGGGGATTGCATCGAGGGCAGATAAGCCACGGACAACGGTCTTGAGGTCAAGACCAGAGGCAAGGCACAAGCCCGCGGCGGCAAGATGATTGGCGACGTTGAATCGGCCAAGCAAAGGCGTTTTTATGCGGATACTTTGCCCCTGATATCGAAGCGTGAACACCGTACCTGAGCCATCGATTGAGTGAATATCAGCGGAAAGATCGGCATTTTCATCAACAGCAAACCAAAGTATTTTGGCTTTAGTGCCCGCGGCTATTTGCTCTGAGTAAGAGGATTGTTTATTAAGAACAGCGGTTGAGTCGGGAGAAAGCGATTCGAATATTTTCGATTTTGCGGCCAGGTAGTTTTCGGTGGTTTTGTGGTAATCGAGATGGTCGCCTGTGAGGTTGGTAAAGGCCGCGGCTTTGAAATTAATCGCAGCAACACGGTTCTGGTCGAGGGCGTGCGAGCTGGCTTCGATGACCATATATTTTGCGCCGGCTTTGAGCATCTGTGCCTGCGCTTTTGCGATAGTCAGGCAATCAGGGGTAGTGAGCGGAGCAGGCGAGACATCAACGCAGTTATCATAGATAACGGTCCCGATTAAGCCGCATTTTTGCCCCGCGGCCTGGAAACAGGAGCGGACAAGAAAAGTTACCGTGGTCTTGCCCTTGGTTCCCGTGACGGCGAGATTTATCAATCTGGACGCGGGGTCGCCATTGGCGGCTTGTGCAAGATCGGCCAGGGCAAGAGAAGAATCAGGAACGGGGATAATCTCGTAACTCGTCGCTCGTGGCTCGTGGCTCGTATATGGATGTTGGCAGACGATGAATTTTGCGCCTTTGGCAAGGACTTGCGGAATAAAGTCGTGGCCATCAACATCGGGGCCTTTGACAGCGACGAAAATATCGCCCGGCTCGACGATACGAGAATCATCGCACAGCCGGGGGCCGCCAGGCGAACGAACAAGTTTCAATAATTCGTCAAAATTCATTGCGTATAGAAGTATTTTAGAGTGATAACTTGCCGGATGCAATAAATGGCTTATACTAATATGAACATATTTTGAAACGAGACGATATTTTACGGAGCTGATTATGAAGACGAAGATTATTCTGGCTGCGTTAATCGTATTGCAATCGGCTACATGGGCGGCGGCAACCTCGGAAGACGTTGAATATTATGCGGTGTTTATAGAGGGGGCCAAGGCCGGGTTCGCAACACACAGCAGAACCATTACCAATGGCCAGGTCACGACAACAGAAGCGGCCGAGATGACGATAAGCCGAATGGGTATTCAGCTTAACATCAAAACCAAAGAAACTTGCGTTGAGACAGTCGATGGAGAGCCGATATCGTTCAGCTCCGAGCAGAATATGGGATTAGGAATTGCGAAGACAACAGGAACGATAGGCAGGGACGGGATAGTGCGGATACAAAATAACGACACCAACTCGCAACAAACGCCTTCAGGGCAGGAAAACAGTTTTGCCTGGCCCAAGGGTGCGGTAATGGCGGAGGGGCTTCGCCTTTTAGAAATAAAAAATGGAATGAGAGAAGGTGCCAGTTACAGTGCAAAGATATTCAGTCCGAGTCTTTTAAATGCAGTCGATTCGCGCGTGTTGGTAGGAGGAAAACAGGACGTCGATTTATTAGGCAGGGTAATGAAACTGACGAAGGTTTCGACGGTGATGAGCATGCCCGGAACCGGTGAGATGACGACGGACAGTTACGTAGATGAGGATCTCAACGCGTTAAAGAGTACAACACCTATGGCGGATATGAAAATGGAAATGGTGGCTTGCACCAAAGAGGTTGCGCTGGCAAGTTACGAGCCGGTAGAGATAGTCAATAAGATGTTCATGGCAAGTCCCGAGCCGATTGAGGACGTCGGCTCAGCGAAGTCGATTACATATTATCTGAAACCCACAGGCCAGGCAGGAAGCTTCATAATACCATCGAGCGATAACCAGCGCGTCCAGCAACAGGAGGACGGGACGTTAAAAGTGACAGTTAGTCCGGTTAGTGCGCCCGCGGGGGCGAGATTTCCTTATAAGGGGCCGGACAAGGCGATTCTGGACGCGACTATGCCGAGCAGGTTCCTGCAAAGCAACGACGCGAAGATAATTGAGATTGCAAAGCGCGCGGTTGGAGATACCAAAGACGCAGCAGAAGCGGCAAGAAGAATAGAATCATTTGTGGCGAGTTACGTTAAGAATATAAGCTTGTCGGTTGGATACGCCTCTGCGACGGAAGTGGCGGCGAGCAGGAGAGGCGACTGCACGGAATTCTCGGTCTTGTGCGCCGCAATGTGCCGGTCAGTGGGAATACCGGCAAGAGTGACAATGGGAGTGGCATACGTGGATGATTTCGAGGGCAGGGACGGCTTTGGCGGACATGCCTGGGTAGAAGCGTACATTGGCGGCAAATGGGTCGGGCTTGATTCGACGTTCAAGGCGAGCCAGCGAGGCGGATATGACGCGGGGCATATAGCGTTCGCGATGGGCGACGGCGAGCCGGCGAGCTTTTTCAACCTGGCGACGACATTAGGCAGATTCAAAATTGAAAAGATAACGGTCGAACGCTAAAAGCGAAACCGTCACTCGAAACGAATATCTTCGATAACCAATTGGACAGAACGGTTGCCATTGAATGAGTCGATTGCGGCGTGATAGGCAATGTCAAAACATTCGTGTTCGAGGAGCTTCTTTTCGAGCGCACCCATCCGAAAGCCGATACAGCGGATTGAATTGGTGTGGTCGGTGACAGCAAGCTGGAGGTGGTCGGCGTTTGTCCCGACCCTGCGAGGAGACCCGCAGAGGCGGACGCCTTTTGTGGCAAACATGGGTTCGGGGTTGCCCTGGCCGAACGGGCCGAGGGTTTGCATTTCTGTAACACTTTCGTAGTTGAACTCGGACAACGACGCCAGCGCATCGATATGGAGTTTGCTGACGCGCTGTTCATCGAGCAGGTGGTGTTGAGCGTAGTTTTCGAGGTCATCGGCAAACTTCTGGATATTTTCGGGCATTACTGTTACTCCCGCGGCCATTTTGTGACCGCCGAAGGTAACGAGGTGTTTTGAGCAGGCGGCGATTCCAGCGAGGATATCAAAACCGGGGACGGAACGGGCGGACCCATGCGCGGGCGTTGAGCCAGAGTTAATCATAATCGCGGGGCGGAAGAATTTATCGACGATTCTGGAGGCGACAATACCGATGACGCCGCTGTGCCAGGAGGAGTCGGCAAGCACGATGGTTTTTCTTTCGGGATTATCGAGGTTTTGTTCGGCAATAAGCTGGCAGGCGTGGTTGTAGATTTTTCGTTCGAACCGCTGACGCTGGGCGTTTTGACTTTTGAGATACTCGGCGACCTGCGTAGCGTGGGCAAGCGATGTGGAAGTCAGCAGTTCGACGGCAAGGCGGGCGTGGCCGATTCTGCCGGCGGCGTTGAGCGTAGGGGCGAGGCGAAAGCCGATGTGGTAGCTGTCGAGGCCTTTGCCGGTGAGGTCGGCGGATTCGATCAGTGCCTTCAGGCCGGGCAATTTGGGGTCGGAAAGCAAGCTCAGACCGAAACTGGTCAGGGTCCTGTTTTCGCCGCGGAGTTCCATAACATCAGCGATAGTCCCCATCGCCGCCAGGGACGTGGAATTAAGCATAAAGTCGCGTATTTCCGGGCTTAGCTTGGCGCCGGTTTTGAAGATGTCCGCGACGGCCCAGGCGAGCTTGAAGGCGACAAGAGAGCCGGAAGAGTCGGGGTTGGGATAGGATTTATCGAGCGCCGGATGAACAATGGCAAACGCGGGCGGGAGCGTATCGGTGAATTGGTGGTGGTCGGAGATAATCAGGTCGAGGCCGAGTTTTTTCGCCAATTCGGCGGCGGCGTGAGCGGTGATGCCGCAATCAACGGTAACGAGAAGCTGCGTGCCGGATTTGGCGATTGATTCGACGGCGTCAACTTTGAGGCCGTAGCCCTCGTCGATGCGGTGCGGGATGTAGTAATCGACGTTTGCGCCGAGGAGCGTGAGGATTTGCCAGAGGATAGCAACGCCCGTGATGCCATCGACGTCGTAATCGCCATAGATTGTGATTTTTTGTTTTTGCGTAACGGCCTGTTTAATCCTTTGTGCGGCATCACGAACGCCCGGAAGCAGTTCGGGGCTGATGAGGTCGGTTAGTTTGGGTCTGAGGAAAGCGGAGCCGGATTGCGGGTCGGTAACGCCCCGGTTTATGAGCAGTTGCGCGAGTAAAGGCGAAACCTTGAGGGATTTGGCGAGCTGGTCTGCGCGTGGGTCAGCAGGCGATATGACCCAGGTTTTGTCCGCGGAGTTAGCACGCCGATGATTCTTGTGGAGCGGCTCACTGGCGGATGATTTATTTTGCGTCCGTGCAGAAGTTCGCATTTAGATACAGTCCCGTCTATATTTCACGACTTAATCGCAATGATGACTCACAGACAGAGTGTATCAGAAAGATGTGCGTTTTTCAAGAATTGTTCAGGCACGCATATAACGTCCGCCGGCATCATTGCTTACCAGAAACAATTATCTTCGTAAAATAAACGTTCTTACCGTGTTTTTAATAACCGCACGGGACCAATCAAACCTGCGGAGACGGGCTTTGCTTTCGAATCGCTTAATGAAGTCGTTACCTTTATTTCGATGGTGTTTTTGCCTTTTTTAAGGGTATCCGCGACATCGTAGATGTGCCGCCCATACCAGCGCATACCCAGCGATTTACCGTTTAGCTTCACTTCCGAAATATCGCGGCATTCGCCCAAGTCAAGAACCGTGCGTTTTTTGTCTGCGGCGTTGAATTCGGCCCGATACAAAATTGTTCCCGCAAAGGTATTTAGCTGAGGGTCTTTGTCCTGGCCAAGGTCGATTAGCTTGTCGATTTTACGCGTGAATTTTTTGCCGGTTACACAATGCGAGAAGTCTGCCTGCCAGGACGTTGTGATTTCGAATCCGTCATTGAAATCGACCGCGGGCTGCCGTATAGCGGATTTCGCCTTCATATTCGGGTCAAAAACCAGAAGCAGCAACTCCGCCGGCTCGATGCGGATGTCGAGAGAGTTCTTTTTGTCGCCATAGGCAAATACGCCACGAGCGCCGGTGTCCGGATTCCAAGACCAGGGGGTTTTACCAGCGGTATTGAAATCCGCGTGGAAAGATACGGGGGCAGAGTTATCGGTGTTGGTGAAAAAGAATATATCCCTGCCTTCGGCAAGATAATGGACAAAAAGAAGTTTATCGCTCGGAGGAGATATTTTGACGGTTGGCGAGACGCCGATTTTTTTCATCAGGTCGGACGTCCAATAGAGCAGGTTATCCTTCTCCTTGTCGGGGGCTGGGATGAACGCAACGCGATTGGGGTCGCTTTTCCGGATATGGCCCATCGTTATATCGACGGGGACACTGCGCCGGACGAGGTCTCTGAAGCCAGGCGCGTTCATTGGCGCTTGTCCGACGAAGGCGATTTTGCCACCATTCTCAGCAAAGAAACGCAGGGCCCTTGCGGTAGGGAATTCCATTGATAATACATCGGGGACAATTACAGCGTCGTAGGCCTGTGAGCCACAGTGAAGTTTCCCGTCTTCGAAGGTTGTTTGCGGAAAGATTTTCTCGCTGACGTAATCGACGGTGCAGCCATTTTGATTGAGGGCGTGCCCGAGTGGAAACAAATACCAGAAATAGTTGACCATTCTTGATTCTGATGGGCCGCAATCACTCCAGAGGTTGCTGGCCGGACAAATAATGGCGATTCTGGCCTGATGGCGGGCGTTCTGAAACAAATAAGACAACCGGGCATCACGCTCGGTCCAGTTTCCCGCGTAAGGCCACCAGGGATTGCGCTCGTCCGGAAAAGAACCACAGGCCAGAATAGATTGATTGACTCCTGAAACGAAAGCAATGTCTGCGTTTCTCTTTACTGATTCAAGATTATCTGAAACGCCTGTTATTGCTTCGCCGGCTACGAGGGATTTGCCGGCAAGATGCGCCGCAGAGGAAGCGATTTTGTCCCAGGCGTTATGACTAAAGCGGTCCGGTGAGGCATAACCCCGAATTATATCGGAGGGCACAGAACAACTGTCGAGGATATCAACGGGGCCTGCCGGGACACAGGACAAGACACCATTATCGCGGCAGAAGTTCTGGAAGGCCTGGGCAAAACGTTCGCGGTACAACTCAGCGAAGGTCGCGTAAAAATCGTAACGTGCGCGGCAGACAGCATCGTCGAAACGAGTCTTTGCCTTGGGGAAATCATCATCGAGAACAACCGGCAGGGAGGGTTTTATGTCGTAATCACATCGCTTTAAAAAATACTGGGTGAAATCGCTTGTCCAGTTTGCGGCAGACATTTCGACAGGCGGGCACACAATGGAATGGACGGAATTGCCTATTTTGCCGCCCAGGGCGGGGCCAAGTTTGGCGGAGATATTGTTAAGATATTTTTCCACGGCCTGTTTGTTGAGCAAATCGAGGGCGGGAACACCAGCGGCATTTGTACCGGATTGCAGGACGCCCGCATAAAGGGTATAGCTGTTGGCGTCGTTAATATCGATGGCCACCGAGCCATCGGGTTTTATTTTTTCGATCAGATCTTCGCTGGACTGGAACCTTCGCACACCCGTTTTAATCAGACACAAAAACATCAGCTTTTGATTAGGGTCATAAACTTTAATTAAATCGCTTACGTTCACAACAGTCGTTGTCGGCCCCGTGAACTGTTTTTTGCCTACTGTGATTTTATGGCTTTGCTCGGCAGGCGTGATAAAGGAGCCGCCCATGGTTGAGCCGAGTGACAAATCCACAATCATCCCCCGTTGCTTCGCGGCATCGGTGGCAAACTTGAACAATTGTCCGTTGACATCTTCGCCGGGGACTATCTCGACGCCGCCAAAGCCCGCCTTTTTGAAGGCATCGAGCTGACGAGCGATTTCTCGCTCGCCCGGGCTGTTTGCGTCCCAGTTCCACCGAATAATCGGCCTGGCGGACATCGGCGGATTCTTAAAGCCGTCATAAAGCTTGTCCGCGGACAAAACAGGCATAACGAGAAGCAATGTGAGAATCAATACGGTATATATGTATACGCGGCATTTCATCATTCTATTATCATCGCAAATCATTTGTTATCTTCCTGTTGAATATTAGTAAGTTCCATACCAAATCTGTCCAATTTTTTATGCCCCTCGTCAAACTGGGAATAGGCATTGCGGAGGTGTTTGCCAAGAACGTCCCAGGTTCCAGTGAAATCAGCAAAAGAAGCGTTAAGTGTTTTGAGGTTCTGGCGTATTTCGGCTGCCTGTTTTTCGATTTGTAAGCCGTGGAGACCCATCACAACCGTCATCAGATACGCGTAAAGCAGATTAGGCGAAACGGGAACGACCTTTTTATCAAGCGAATACTGGAGAATATCCTTCGCGTCATCAGGGTATTTGATAACCGCCTCGTAATAAACATTTTCGGCGGGGATATACATAAGGGCAAAATCAAGAGTGCCTTCGGCGGGCCTGATGTAACTTGCCGCGATTTTGTCGATGTGCTTGATTACGTCATTGTGAAATTGTTTTCGCAACCGAATCCGCTCATCGTCCCTCTGGGCCTTGAGCAGCAATTCAAAACTCGAAAGCGGAAATTTGGCGTCGATTGGGGCGTTATAGCCAGCCAAATGAATGAGGGCATCGACCTTCTGACCATCCCTGAAGGAATACTGAATCTCGAAACTGTCCTTCGGCAGGGTTTGCGCAAGCAGATTTTCAAGCGACCATTCGCCGAGACCGCCGCGAAGTTTCGGGCTTGCGAGAATTTCCTGAAGGCGCTTTACATCGTCGCCTACTTTCTGCATCTGCGTGCTGGCGGTAATTAACTGACCAATTTGATTATTGAGCCTGCTGAGCGTATCCGTTGAAGATTGCAGGCCCTGGGTCAATGTGGATTGACCTTTTTGAAGGGAATCCTGAAGGGTGTTCCGGGTGGAATCAGCCGACTTCAAAATGGAATCGAGCTGCTGCTGAAGAGACGTTACAGCGGTTTGCTGCTGGGTGAGCTTATCCCTGTTGGCGGAACTGGTGCTGAACTGGTGAATCAGAACTATCGCCAGCAGAACAGCTACTATAACCAGCAAAATCGTTTCCATAATCAAACCCTCAATAGAACCGGGGTATTATAGAACTTTTGTGGGGATTCGTCAAAGCAGACGATTGGATTCCTGCTTCCGCGAGAATTACAAACAAGATATGCCCCGATTGGTTTATGCGGCGGCGGGTTCGGAACTGTAATGGTCGAAGTTGACGGATATTCTCTTGCTGATTCCCTGTGTCTGCATAGTTATACCATAAAGCATATCCGTAACACTCATCGTTCGCTTGGAGTGCGTGATTATGATGAACTGGGATTCCTTCTGGAATTCCCTGACGATGGCGTCGAATCGTTCATTGTTGGCCTCATCGAGGGCGGCGTCAACTTCGTCGAGGAAGCAGAACGGGGAGGGTTTTGCCTTGAATACGGAGAACAATAGCGCGATGGCGGTCATTGCCTTTTCGCCGCCGGATAATAGCGAGATGCTCCGGGTTTCCTTTCCGGGGGGCCTGGCGACTATTTCGATGCCCGCGTCGAGAACATCCATATCGGGGGCTTGTTCAAGAACAATGTCGGCCTTGCCGCCGCCGAAGAGCTTGCGGAAAATCTGCTGGAAATGACCGCGAACCAGCTCGAACGTCTCAAGGAACTTTTCTCTGCTTACCTTGTTGAGACGGTTGATTAGCTGCTGGAGCTGGCCCTTGCTGGAATTTAAGTCCTCGACCTGCGTCGAAAGGAAGGTGTGTCGCTGTTCGAGGTCCTGCTGTTCCTGGATTGCGTCGAGATTGACGTTGCCCAGTCGTTCGATTTTGCCTCGCAACTCGGCGATTTCCTCACGCACCTTTTCCCAATCAACGGCTGTGTCCTGATAATTCTGGTAGGACTGGAGCAGGTCAAGCTGCAATTCGTCGCGGACACGGGCGGTAAGGTCCTGTTGTCTTACATCAAGCTGGCCAAGCTCTATTTTCAGTTCGTTTATCTGCTGTTCGATTTGGCTTTGCCCAGCGCGCTTGTCGCGGAGCGTCTGTTCATTGCTCTTTTGCTCGGCAAGCAGGCCTTCGATTTGACTGTGCAGTTGAGAACTGCTCTGCTGCTTCAGGTCTTTTTCGCTGAACAACTCAGAGACAGCCGACTCGGAAACAAGAATGTCGGTCTGGGCAGCGGAGGCCTGGTCGGCGCAGCTTTTGATTTCGGATTCGGCAGCCGCAACCGCCCCGGCATTGGCCGCAAGCTGTGTCTGGAGCGACTGGATTGTTTGTATCAATGACTGGCGGTGCTCGGATATCTGGCCAAGCGATACCTTGAGGTCGGTCAGCTTCTCCGTGAGCGACTGCTGGCTGCCCTTGAGATTCGAGTAATCGCCCTGAAGCTGGCTGATTCGGGCGTTGCGCTGATTGTTGACGGTCTCAAGCTCCTGTAGCTTTTGCTTTGACTCGTATTCCTTTTGCACCGATTGCGCGATTTGCTTTTCGAGCTGGTCGATTTCGCCCGTGATAAGGGGCTGCTCTTCACTGAGCCGTTTTATACTCTCTTCGAGCGCAGCTAATTTTGAGTTTATCTGTGTCTTTTCGGTATTCGCCTCGTAAACCGCGGTGCGAAGGTCTTTGCAGAGTTTCGTAAGGTGGTCGCCCGTGCGGATTGACTCGTCAATCTGGTTCTGGAGCGTGTCTATTTCATTAGTGATATTGGTAATGGTGTCCTGCAACTGGCGAAGCCGGCTTTTTCGGGAGATAAGCCCCGCCGCCCTGCCGAGAGGGCCAAGTTTTATGAAGCCGTCACCCGAAGCAAACTCGCCTTTGAGCGTAACGAATTTATAATCAGGCCCAAGCGTTTCGGATAACTGGCCAAATTTATCGATTGAATCAACGATGAGAGTTTTGCCTAACAAAGCCCAGACAAGCGAAGCGTGTTTGGGCTGGTAGTTTACGAACTCAACAAGACGGCCTTTCACGCCCGACAGCGTCGATAGGTCATCGGTATTCACAAATGGCCCGATTTTGTCTGCGCTTATGAAATGCACCCGGCCATCGAGTTTATCGACGGCGTCTTTACCCGCCAGCAGCTTTTCAGTCGAGGCGATAACGACGGCATCGGTCTTGTCTTCAAGGGCCGCCTCAACCGCAGCGGCATAGTCGATATGCGCGGTGATAATATCCGCGAGAATTCCTTCGACGTAATCGAACTGGGACTGGTTTTCGAGAATGCGTTTTGCCCCCGCCTTGACGCCCTCTCGGCGGTTTTCCATATCAGTAAGAACAGCAAGCTCGCTGGCCAGTGCGCTTCGGGCTTCCTTGCTGTTGGCTAAACGTTTTTTGTCCGCTTCGACACGACCGACGCACGTATCGGATTCCTTACGTTTGGCATCGAGGTTTTTTGTAAGGTCGGCGATAACAGTTTCGATATCGTTCAATCTCGCGTCACACTGCGCCTTATCCGTCAGGAGCTTTTCAAGCTCTGCGCCAGCGACCTGGGCACGACCCGCGAGACGGTCTTTCTGAGAAGAAAGATTAGTGCGATATACAGATATGCTCTGAAGCTCGTTGTGAAGCTGGGCGGTATGCCGGACAATATCTATTATGCCTGATTTTTCGTCCTCAAGCTCCGCCTCAAGTGAAGAGCACTGGGCGTTAATCTCGGCGATTTCCCGACTGGTTCGCTCGATATCAAGATTGCACTGTTCGAATGATTTTTCGTTTTCCTGCTGCTGTGCCTGGTACTTTTCGAGGTCAATTGTGAATTCACTTTTTTGTTCGGCGAGCTGTTGTGCTCTGGCAACCGCGGCGGCCTTTCTCTGCTCAAGCTCTTTGATTCTGGTGCGCAGGAATTCTATCCTCTGCATCTGCTGCTCAATTTTGCTCTGGACGGCCACAAGCGAATTGTCGGTGTGGTTGATGCTGTTTTCCGTATCGATTATCTGTTGGCCTATCTCGCCAAGCAGGGCATCATGTCTGGCAACCTCGGCGGCGGATACGGCAAAGTTCTTTTCCGATTCATCAAGGGCGGCCTTTTTCTGGGCGGCGGTTTTGAAGATTTTGTCAAATTCGGCCAGCGAATAATTGACCTGAAGCTCTTTTAGCCGTTGAGTATATTGGACGTAGCTTCTTGCCTTGCCCGCGGCGAGTTTGACGCTTCTCAGCCGGCTGGCGACCTCGCTGACAATATCAGCAAGACGAAGGAGATTTTGCTCGGTGCGTTCTAGTTTGCGGAGGGCTTCTTCCTTGTGCGCCTTGTATTTGCTTATGCCTGCCGCCTCTTCGAATATCACGCGCCTTTCGACGGATGATGCGGAGAGGAGACGTTCGACCTGCCCCTGTTCGATAATGGAATACGCCCTGACGCCGACGCCGGTATCCATAAATAATTCGCGGACGTCTTTTAGTCGGCAGAGTTTGTTATTGATGCGGTATTCGCTGTCGCCGCTCTGGTAGATGCGTCGTGTAATCTGGACTTCGTCGGCATCGATGGGCAGTCGGCCCGACTCGGTGCCGGCGGTATTCGCGAGGAACAAGCTGACTTCCGCACAGCCGGCAGGTTTTCTGCTGGCGCTGCCGCTGAAAATTATATCGGTCATTCGTCCGCTGCGCAAACTTTTTGCGCTTTGTTCACCGAAGACCCATTTTACGGCGTCAACGACGTTGCTTTTGCCGCAGCCGTTGGGGCCGACAATGCCCGTTACCGCCGCTGAAAATACGAACTCCGTTTTGTCTGCGAAGCTTTTGAAACCGTCGAGGACAACTTTTTCAAGTCGCATTTATAAATCCTTAAGATTCAGGCACAAGCCGGTATAAGCAAAGGATATCGGAAACCCTCCTGCCCTTGCGTTCTTCTGCCGCAAAAACCAGAAAACTCAAAACCGTATAGTCCTATAATTTCGAAGTTATTATTATTACAAAACCCGATCAGCGAAGCAAACTTAGTCCGATATTTTTTGCCTTTGGTCATAACCTTTCAATCAGGTTCTTACATTTTGTTCTAATTGTTATCGGTCGAAGAGATATTATTTCTTTATATTTGGCAGGGTTTTTGGGAGTGGGCCGGCGTAAAATTGGGCCTGGACGGCGCCGGAATCGACCATTTTGTTAAGTAATCCGACGAGGGTCGAGTAGGGGACGCCAAGTCCCGGTCCGCCCTGAGCCGTTGGGGTCAACGGCTCCCGGCACAATGTCTCGATGATGTCGGCAAGGTCAAGGGAGCTTTTCAANNTGGATGATTGTATCGGGGCGTCTGGGGTGTTTGCGTATTATCGTGGCATATTTTTCGCCCGCGGGTACATTTATAGTGATAGTTCCGTCGTGCGTCTCAATAAAGACATTACTTCGGCAGTATATGGGAGAGCCGAGAAGTGCGACGCGGGGCTGGATTCGCCGAGAGACCAGAATCGCGGGTTTTCCGGTCTGGGTTACCTGGTCAAGATAGAAGCTGTTGGCTATCAGTTTACGAGAGACANNTCGCAGCAGCGATTGAAGCATTGAGGTGACGTCCTGCCCGGCGGAGGTATTGACCAGGGCTTCAACCGCCTCCAGACGATAGGAAGATTCTTTGTCGGTGGCAATGCTCCAGAGCGCCTCCCTGCCCTTCTGGTCACCGAGGTTGAACATACATCGAGCGGCCCGGAGGCGGACTTCCGGGTCGGAGGAATTAAGCAGAGCCGTAAGTTTCGGCAATGCGGCATTGCCTATGACCTCGAGGGCAATTTCACTTGCGTTTTTATCTTTGGAACTCGCAAGTTTCTCTATATGGGTCATTATTCTTTTCTCGGTAAGATCGGGCGACCCCACAAGGTACGTGGCCCTGACAAGCTGGATGAATCTGCCTTTTGCCTCCAGATACTTTGTCGGGATTCGCAGCTCGATACTGCCCGGCGCAAGCGCCACGGCAATTTCGTAGCCGAAGCGGTCGTTTATACGATTCCGGATTTGACTGACGACGCGGTAGTCCGGCAGGCGAAGGGCAAGATTGACTTTGTACTCTTCTATGACCGTGCCGCCGCCCAGGACGTAGCCGATCCTCGGGTCCTGCGAGCCGGGAATTGCGGAATCGGTGAATACAGGGCCTTCGGCGGTAGCGAAGGGCTTGATGCCCGCACCACCCTGACGTACCTCAAAGAGGTCAACGCCATATAGCCAGCCGCCTTCGAGAGAGGTCGTTTGTGTGCCGGGCAACGCGGTGACCCTGACGTCAAACCGCTGATTTTTTGAGGCGGCGGGCGGAATCATACCTTCGACAATTACGACGGCGGTATCGGGGCTGCTGATAAGGTCATCGACATTGACTTTGGCGCCGGAGAGGTGCTGAAGGATGTATTTTTGGAGGTAAGTCCTAATCTGCGTGGGGCATTCAGAGGAACCCGTGCCGTTAAGCCCCCCTACCAAAGCATAGCCGCTTAAGGGTATGACATCGGAAGCGAATATCTCCGCATACATACCGATGGTGTCGTCTATCCCGTTATTGTCTGCGGCGGACTTGTTCTTAGCGGTCTTCCCGCCGCAGCCGACTGCTGCCAGAAGCGATACTAAAGTTATGCACCACAACGCTTTTCTGAGGTAAATTTTCATAAACAAGGCCTACTCCTGTACAATTAGGGGCCATCCTGCCGAAGCAGAATACTAATCCGTTTTTTTGAATTCGTCAATGGATTTATCGGCCAAACACCGCCGGATACAGCATTCAATCGCATAATACGCGACAGGCGGCTATGAAGTCCTTAACCCTGAGAAGGGTTGTCTGTGCCTGCCTGTGGTCCGCGGAGGCGAATGCAGGGTCATCGGATTCGGTTCTGGAATTGAAGGCCTGACTAAAATACCGATAGTACTTTTCGTCGAGCAGGCCGGTTTTAACAAAGGCATCTTTAAATTCGGACACAATTGCCTGCCTTGCGCCGCTCCGAATTTCCTTAGCCAGCAGGGCGGCAGTAGCTGCGTTTATCATAGCATGATAAGCCCGTTCCATTACCGCTCTATAGAACCCACCTCCCAGCAGATACTCCATCTCACGCAGGGTTTCTTCCGCGACGCGAAGGTGTTTTTCCACATCCTGTTTCATAGTATGATTCATTTTCTCCTGCCCGCCTCCCAGCCGCAAGAAAAAAGCCAATTATTCTCCGGCAATCTGGCAGATGACCTGACGGTTGCGGGGGCGGGTATCGAAGTCAATAAGGATGATTTGCTGCCAAGTACCAAGGGTGAGCTTACCATCAACAATTGGGACAGTAAGCGAGGGACCGAGCAGCGATGCGCGAACGTGCGAATGGCCATTGTCGTCGTGCCAGGTTTCCTCGTGCTCATAACGGCCGTTTGCCGGCGCTATTTTTTCAAAGGCAGCTTTAATATCGTGGTTGACAAGCCCCGGCTCATATTCGGTGGTAGTGATTGCGGCGGTCGAACCGACGACAAAAAGCGTCGCTGTCCCCGCCGAGACACCTGAATCGGTGACTGCTTTTTCAGCCTGCAGGGTTATATCGAGGACTTCACTATTGCCATTTGTGCTGACCTGGATTTTTTTGGTTACGACCATCTGTCATAAGATAAGTGATGCGGGCAATCGAGGCAAGCGGAGAATGTATGCCGGTAAAATCAATCAGGTTAGTTTACGGGAACGGCGACCCAGGAAAAGGTTCCAAAGGTCTTTTTGTTCCTGGTAATAACCAGCTCACCGACGGCAGTATAGTTCGAGTCGAGCCAGCCGCGGACGTAAAGAAACCCGGAAACATCAGAGATACTCCCGGTTGCCCTCGCCGTTTCAAATACATTGTATGAGCCAGCTGTAAAAAAATAAAGTTTTGACAGATCCTGAACGCCATTCTCGATATACTTCCGGGTCGGGTCAACATTGCCCGCGAAACTCGCGGCCATAATAAGGCAATGTGCGTCGTCGGCCCGATCGTATTCGCCGTTCCAGATACCCTTAACATTGCCGTCGGGATATATCAGTATATTAATCTCGCCTTGCGGCTGAACATACTGCTCAACCTGCGCTTTGTAGCGGAGAACATGAGTCAATTTGGGCTGGTATTCGGAAAGGTGAAACTGCGATGTCCGGTCTCGCGACAAGACGCTTCTCTCCTCATTCCAAGGCAGCGAGGGGTCGGACTTGCTAAACAAAGACGACGGGCCAACAAATATAACAAAGGCCGCAAACGCCGCAACCAGTGTAAAAAATCTTAGCCAGACAGGATAAACGGAATGTCTGTTCTGTGGGTCAATATAATTCATCAACATATTATCGCCCGTTTCAGCCAGCGACTTAACCGGCCAGCAGGATTTGGCCGTTGAAAAAACAGGCGGATGAATCTATAATCTTATTATCGGGGATGGTTTTTCCCGGTATGGCTTTACCAAAATTCAGGAAAGAATAAAAACTCGTGTTTGACGCATTGACGCAAAAATTCGGTTCAGTATTTCGGTCGCTGTCGGGCAGAGGAAGAATTACCGAGGCGAACGTATCGGACGCGGTGCGCGACGTTCGCAAGGCGCTGCTTGAAGCCGACGTCAACTACCAGGTGGTCAAGCAATTCTGCAAGGACGTTACCCAGGCGGCCATCGGGGCGGAGGTAATCAAGTCGCTGCACCCCGGGCAGGTTTTTGTCAAGATAGTCAACGATGAGCTGACCAAGTTGATGGGGCCTGTGGATACGCAGATTTATTACGTCTCGCCCGGGCCAACGCTGATACTTCTGGCGGGGCTGCAGGGCTGCGGCAAAACGACCACCGCCGCGAAGCTGGCCAAATATATTATGGATAAAGGCAAGAAGCCGATGCTTGTTGCCGACGACCTGCAAAGGCCGGCCGCTATCGACCAGTTGGTCACACTTGGCCAGCAGTTAAACATTCCGGTTTACAGCGAGCAAAGCACGGACGCGGTGAGAGTTGCGAAGAACGCTATTCAACACGCCAGAACAACCGGCGTTGACGTTGTGATTTTGGATACCGCTGGTCGGCTGCACATCGACGAAGAAATGATGACGCAGATAAGCGACGTCGCAAAAGCCGTCCAGCCACACCAGATTTACCTTGTATGCGATTCGATGACCGGACAGGACGCGGTCAATTCCGCGAAGGAATTCAACACCCGCCTCGAATTAGACGGCGTCATACTGACCAAATTAGACGGCGACGCCAGAGGCGGAGCGGCGCTTAGCGTAAAGGCGGTAACCGGCAAACCCATAAAATTCATAGGCGTAGGCGAAAAACTCGATAAGCTCGAAGAATTTCACCCCGACCGGATGGCAAGCAGAATCCTCGGTATGGGTGACATTGTTACGCTGGTCGAGAGGGCACATGAGCAGTTTGACGCGAAAGAGGCCATGAAACTGCAGGAAAAAATGGCCGAGGGAAGTTTCGGGTTCGATGATTTCCTCCAGCAAATGCAGGCGGTCAAGAAGATGGGGGGAATGAAGGACCTGATGAAGATGATGCCGGGCGCCGCGGAAATGGGCGATATGGATTTCGACGAGAACGAACTAAAGAAGATGGAGGGGATAGTTTATTCGATGACGCTCCAGGAACGCCAGAACCCGGACGTTATCGATTCATCGAGGCGCAGAAGAATTGCCGCCGGCTCAGGGGCACAGCCGCACGACGTATCAGGACTGGTAAAACAGTTTGTGCGAAGCAGGGATATGCTCAAGTCGCTGTCGGG
>PLLM01000029.1 GCA_003141275.1 Phycisphaerales bacterium | reverse complement strand
CATCTGGACCTGATTGTGGGCAGAAGTTTGTCGGGGCGGGTGCAGACAAGGATTATACAGCAATATGAGGGCGGCTCTTCGAGGACCTTCAGCAGGCAGTTTTGCGACTCGTTGTTGAGTTTTTCGGCCTCACTGAGGACAAAGACCCTTCGTGTCGATAAGGCGGGCCTTTGGCTGACTTTTTCGATGACGAATTCTCGCACCACGTCAATCGGGAATTCGACCGGCGGGTCTTTATCTTTGCCGTCTTTAGTGAACTCGATTAGCTCTTTGTAAACGTGCTCGAAGTCGGGATGTGAGCCTGCCTCAAAGGCCCGGCAGGAGGCGCAATTACCGCAACTGTCGGTGAAGTCGCCTTTTTTTATGGGATTTTTACAAAGCAATAGCTTCGCGAATTCCTTAGCGGTTGTAAATTTGCCCACGCCATCAGGCCCCGCGAAGATATAGGCGTGCGCGACCTTGCCCGAATCATAGGCCTGTTCGAGCGAAGTGACAGCTTTTTCCTGGCAGAAGATGTCTTTCAGCGGCATAAAACCACAGATTACACAGATTTCACGGATTTTTAGTTAAACTAACTGTCTCTATCACCCTTTTATGGACGGTATCGATATTGTCCGCGGCGTTGATTACGATGAAGTTTTTCTGTTGTTTGGCAATTTTCAGGAAGCCATCGCGGACTTTTTTGTGATAGCTGTCGCCCTTTTGCTCCATACGGTCGAGATTGCTTTTGAGTCGTGTCGCCGCGGTTGCGGAATCAACGTCGAGGATGATTGTCAAGTCAGGCCAGGGCTTTTCGAGACAGTCAGTTGCGAGTTTTACAACCTTATCCATTCCGAAGCCGCCCGCATGCCCCTGGTAGGCGCAGGTACTTGAGAGCCAGCGGTCAACAACCACGCATTTATTTTGTTTTAACGCCGGGGCGATTTTCTCATTCCAAAGCTGGACCCTCGCCGCCATATAAAGCATTACTTCGGTTGCGGTATCCATTACTTTATGTTCGGGATTGAGCAGGATATCCCTGATTTTTTCGCCTATGGCGGTTGCGCCCGGCTCGCGGAAGCTGACCACGTCGATTTGCTGTTTAGCCAGCCAATCGACAAGTAATTTTACCTGCGTGCTTTTCCCGCAGCCGTCCGGCCCATCAAGAGCCACAAATTTTCCCGTTAATTTATTCGAGTTCATTTTTCTACCTTGTTAATTGCAGGTTTTCAGGGCCAATAAGGTGTCGCATCTTGCGGCAAAATTCGGCATCGGGGTTGACACTCAATTGTCTGTCGGCGGAGGCGTAAACTTTGCCTTTGTCAGTCCTGATTGCGACATATACGCTGCTCTTGCCCCGGTGGTGCAGGCAGATACTTTTTATCTCAGCGACTTTTTCTTTAGTAACACTACCTGCGTCGAGATTGATTCGCACCTTGCCCGCGAGCTTGTCGGTTGCCTCGTCGAGGGTGATTAGTTCCGAGGCGATGATGTTTGGCTTTTCCCTTCTGAAGTCCAGCCGGCCTTTGACGAATACGACGGCGTCGGCGGCGAGCTTCGCAGCGAACTGGTTTAAGGTATTTGGGAACATAACAACCTCGACCTGGCCTTGCAGGTCAAGGAGCGTAAAGACAGCCATTTTCGAGCCGGCGTTTTTGCCTGTCTTGGTCAGGTTGTAGCGGATTTTGGTTATCATACCGCCGATAGTTACTTCCCGTTCCTGTGTGGATTCGGCAATCTGTGCGGCATTGATATTCGAGAATATATTGATTGTCTCGGCGCAGTGACTCAACGGGTTGCTGGTAACATAAAAGCCGAGAACTTCCTTTTCATACATCAGCATCATTTGTTCAGGCCAGGGGTCTGCGTAAGGCAGGCGGGTGTGGTCCTGTGAGTAGTCCGGCTTAGCTGCCTGTGCGAAGAACCGCATCTGGCCGTTTAATTTGTCCGTCTGTGTATCGGCGCCGTGTTCCATAGCCGATTGAAGTCCCGCTATCATTTGAGCGCGGTTGCCTCCCAATCGGTCGAATGCTCCCGCTTTTATAAGCGATTCCATTAACTGTTTGTTCGTGGCCCGCGTATCGACGTTTTCGCAGAAGTGGAACAAGCTCTGGAACCTGCCCGTTTTTTCGCGTGCGACGATGATTTGCTCGACCGCCTTTTCGCCGACGCCTTTGACAGCGGCTAACCCGAAACGAATCATTCCTTTTTTGTTATTGTCGGATTCTTTATAAAGGGGCGTGAAGTCAACACCGCTCTCGTTGATGTCGGGCGCGGTGACTTCGATACCCATATTGTTACATTCGGAGATGTATTCTACGACCTTGTCCGTATTGCCCATTTCGAAAGTGAGAAGCGCCGCCATATATTCCACGGGCCAATAGACCTTCATATAAGCGGTTTGATACGCGATGAAGGCGTAGCGGGTCGAGTGGCTTTTGTTGAAGCCGTAGCCGGCGAATCGCTCGATGAGTTCGAATATGTCTTCGGCCTGCTGTTTTTTAAGCCCCTTGGCGACCGAGCCGGCGACGAATCGTTCTTTTTCCTTTTGTATGGTCGAGGCCTTCTTTTTACTGATTGCCTTAATCAGCGTGTATGCTTCGCGAAGCGGTATGTCACCGAGCCGGTTACAGATTTGCATCACCTGTTCCTGATAGACCATAATCCCGTAGGTCTCGTCGAGGACTTCTTTCATAATCGGGTGGGGCAGCGACCATTTCCCCCCGTGCTTGCGGTTGTTGTAATCAGGGATGAGTGTCATCGGGCCGGGGCGATAAAGGGCGTTTGCGGCGATGAGGTCCTGAATCCTGTCGGGCCTCATCTTCATCAGCAGTTCCTGCATACCGCCCGATTCGAACTGGAATATGCCCTTTGTTTTTCCCGCGGCGAAAAGAGCCAATACCTTCGGGTCTTCGAGGTCGATTTTTTCGAGGTCTATTTTTTTGCCGTGAATCTGTTCGACTAATTGTCTGGCGCGTTCGATGACGCTAAGGGTCTTTAGGCCGAGGAAGTCCATTTTCAAGAGACCCACCTTTTCAACCATAGGCCCTTCGAATTGGGTGACGATATCCTCGGTGCCGGGCGGCTTGTAAAGGGGCACGAAATTAGTCAACGGCTCATCGGCTATTACGACTCCCGCGGCGTGAACCGACGCGTGGCGGGCCAGCCCTTCGAGTTTTTTGCTGATGTCGATGACCTTTTTTGTCTGCGGGTCTTTATCATATGACTGCTTTAACTGGGGCTCTGTTTCCAGCGCCGTATCGAGGGTCATATTAAGCGTTTCGGGGACGAGTTTTGCCAGCCGGTCGGCTTCGGTCAAGGGGACGTTCAGTACCCGGCAGATGTCGCGGATTACCGCCTTTGCGCCCATCGTTCCGAAGGTGATGATTTGCGCGACGTGGCCGTATTTTTGGCGGACGTAATCGATGATTTGTCCCCTGCCTGTCTGGCAGATGTCGATATCGATATCGGGCATCTCATTGCGGTGCGGGTCCATAAAACGCTCGAAGAGCAAATCGTATTTGAGCGGGTCAACGTCGCACAGGCCAAGGCAGTAGCCGACTAATGTCCCCACCGCGCTGCCTCTTGCGCCGACGGGGATGTTGTTTTTGTGGGCATAGTTACAGAAATCCCAGACGATTAAAAAGTAACTGGCGAAACCTTTTGACTCGATGACGTGCAGCTCTCTTTCGAGCCGTTCTTTTACCTTGTCATCGATTTTACCGTAGATTTGGTTTGCCTTTTCGTAACAGAGTTTCGTTAAGAATTTCTCCGGCGTGGAGCCGTCTTCCGGGCTGAAATGCGGTGCGTGCCTGCTTTTGAGGTCAATCTCGACGTGGCACCTTTTGGCGATTTCCAGCGTGTTATCGAAGGCCTGCGGACAATCCGGGAAAAGCTGGCGCATCTGGGCGGGACTTTTGAGAAATATGTCTTTGGGGTAAATCATCCTGTCGGGGTCGTCGGCTTTTTTGCCCGTGCTTATCGCGCAGAGACAGTTATGTGCCTCGTGGTCTTCTTCTTTGAGGAAATGCACATCGTTTGTCGCAACGATACCTGCGCCGAGTTTGTTTGCCAAATCGACGAGCGATTTTGCGATATTGGTATCATCGCCTTCGTGGCTCTGGATTTCGATGAAGTATCTTTCGGGGCCGAAGATTTTGAGATATCCTTCGGCGACTGCCTGTGCCGCCTTTATATCCCCGCCCGCAATTTGCATTGCCAGTTCGCCTTTCGGGCAGGCGGAAGTTACAATCAGTCCCTCGTTAAGCTCCGCGAGAATTTGCTTGTCGATTCGCGGGCGGTAGTAAAACCCTTCTGTGTAACCTGTCGATGCGAGCTTGAGCAGGTTTTGATAGCCCGTATTATTCTGGGCAAGAAGGACGAGGTGATAAGCGGCGTCACTGATTGATGTTTTTGTGCGGTCGAGCCGGCTGTGGGGCGCGATATATGCCTCGATTCCGATTATCGGCTTGATGCCAGCGGCGATTGCCTTGGTGTAGAACTCGATTGCCCCGAACATATTGCCGTGGTCGGTTACGGCGACTGAGTCCATACCGAGGTCTTTGCACCGCGCAAAAAGATTTTCGAACCTTATAGCGCCGTCGAGCAGCGAATACTGGCTGTGCAGATGAAGATGTGTAAATCCTTTGTTCTCCGCCACCGTGTAATCCTTTTTCAGTTTGTCATTGATTATTGCCAAGTGATTCTTGATAATTGTAACGGTTAAGCGGTTGGTAATCAACTTTAACGAATATACTCGGCAACGTCATAAAGGGGAAATTTATGGATTTCGGAAATATCAATGATTCTTCACAGCAGCAATTGGGCGGTATTCCTTCGCCACAACCGGCATCACAGGGCAATAAGGGCGGCGGATGGCGAATTTTCTGGGGCATAATCACCGGCTTATCGATGCTCGGAAATGTTATGCTCTTCCTGATGCTCATAGGGGTGGGAATTGTGGCATTTGCCGGAAGGGGCGAAAAGAAGTTTACCGAGGAGGTCATTGAGGATGGCCCGCGGTCAGCGAAAATCGCTATTGTCTCGATAAACGGCGTGATAGATGAACAGCAGGCGCAGGAAGTTTACTGGCAGTTGAAAGAGGCCAGAGACGACAAAAATGTCAAGGGAGTGATTATTCGCGTCAACTCGCCCGGCGGGACGATTTCGGGCAGCGACCAGATTCATAACGAGATAATGAAATACCGCGACGATACCAACCAGCCGGCGGTCGCTTTTATGCAGGGGGTCGCGGCTTCGGGCGGTTATTATTCNNGTAATAATGGAATATCTCGTCCTGCAGCAGCTTTTGGAAGATAAGCTGGGGATAAACCCGATAGTGGTCAAGGCAGGTTCCAAAAAGGACTGGCCTAACCCGTTCCAGATGCCTACCGACGAGCAGTTGAAGTATATGCAGGAAAGGATTATTGGCCCGGCTTATAAGCGATTTGTCAAGGTGGTGGCCGATGGCAGAAGCGGATTGACCGAAGAAGACGTAAATCGCCTGGCGGATGGCTCCATATACTGGGCGGACAAGGCACTCGAGGAAAAGCTTATAGACGGTATCGGCTATCTCACGGACGCAATCGACGAAGCCAAGTCACTTGCGGGCGTTAAAAAGGCACAGGTAATCGAATACAAAAAGACGTTTTCATTGGCCGATATCCTCGGTGCAAAGACAAATGTATCATTGAAGATTGACCGCAGAACGCTTTATGAAGTTGCCGTCCCGCAGGCGCTGTATCTTTGGACCGGCCCGCAGTAACATCGCAGCGGGGTTAGTGTCAGGATAATAAAAAAACCGTGCAGCCGGATTCTTTTCGCAATCGGGCTGCACGGCAAAAATTCATGATGCGCCTGGGTTTTAGTTGGTAGCCCTCTTCTTGTTGAACAGGTACACTATAATCCCGAGGGCAATCAGGCCTACCAGCCCGTTTTCGCCGAGGGTCTTTAGCAACCCCGTTATGTTGCCAACTACCTGGCCGAAGAACGGCACAGTGTTGGTACCAAACAGAATCTCAACCGCGACACCGAGAGCAATCAGCAGCAGCGCTATTTCAGTAATTTCACCGAGCCACTTCTTAATTTCTGTGAAGAACTGCATCTGTATCTCCTTAAATTGAAACAAGTTATATTGTAAAACATCCTGCGGCCTTTTTCGGCTTATATTCCTTTGCGCCTTTAATTTTTATGGAAACCGGCAAATGGCTATGGTCATTTTTTTGTCCCTATAGGCAATTTATCCCCTATTAGCCGGCCAGTTAACCGTCTTTTCGATACTGGGAAATTAGGTGGGGGCTATCGGGTTAAAATTATGTTAAAATGGGCAAGATGAACTTGACTTAAAATGATAACATAGTGTATAATTCAAATATGATTGGGAACGCAATAATTTTTGTTTTGAGAATATGCCTTGTGGTGGTGGTAGGGGCTTTCTTCTGGCGGCTCATCGAACCGAAGACCAAACAGGCGCGAGTACTCAGGGCAGGATTATTGGTCGTTGGTTTGCTGGTAACTTTGGCGGTAGTAAGAATCATCGGGGCATAAAAGTAACCGCAGCTTAATTCTCGATTCTACATTATCAAATTCTAATTGGTCTTTTTCTGCTCAAATGCATTCCTCATAAACGTTTCGCAGGTTACCAGCGGCGAACGATTGAGATGAATGGGCGATGCGGGATTCGAACCCACGACCCGCTGATTAAGAGTCAGCTGCTCTACCAACTGAGCTAATCGCCCGTGAACCAAGCAGGAGATTATAGGCAAAATCGGTGATTCATCAAGCATAAAAAACCGGGGCCGGATTGTTATATCCGGCCCCGGTCAAATCACATGCTGTTACTTATGGTGCTTAATCTTAATGCTGGCAATAGGTGCAATCCTGCACGTAATCATACAGCTGGTTCTTCAGATTTCTTGCCAGGTCTGCGCCCTTACCCTGGGGCTTGGTTCCCGGCGGATAATCGTAGAGCAGGAACTCATCGGCGGCAACGATCGAAGTTGCGATATCTGCCACGTCTGAACCCGCGGCGATGTTCAACTTGGCCGCGATAAGATTTTGCGCCAAATCTATAGTAAGGTCATTACAGTTTGCCTTTGCGCCGTTAGGCAACTTACCATTGAGAATATTCATCAGCGCTGTCTTGTTAAGGACGGATGTGCCAATCCACATCGAATCAACCGGCCAATTGCACTGATGGGACTTCCAGTAATCGCAGCTCTTCGGGCACGGGCCATACGGAATCTTGGAAAGCACAAATTGGACACTGTTGCTTTCGCATCTTGCAAGGGAGAACTGGATTTTGCCATCCCCGTTGTACAACCTGTATCCCAGCGGCACTTCAATCGAAGCCGTGTGGTTTCCGGGTTTCAGTGTGAAGCACACTATGCCGTCCGAGCCGGTCTTGCCGGACTTCTTGTCGGGTGTGCTGCATTTAACATTCACAACAACGTCTTTGACAGGTACGGTGTTGTTATCAACAACGCTGACGCAGACGGTTTGCACACATGGCGGTATGGGACAGACCTTAAACACCAGATTCTTGGATTCGCATTGTGCGAGGTCAAATTCCTGGGCATCGCTGCCTGTAATCTGGTATCCCTTTGGAGCAATTACTTTTACCTTGTAGTGACCCGGTATAATCTTTGTGCTATTGAAGCATTTTACGCCATCAGCCCCGGTGTTGGACCACTTGGAAATTTGCGGGCCACAGATACCGACATATGTATGAGGCGCAGGCACCGCAGTACCGTTCTGGTCGCAAACGGTTTTTACGCAAATCTGCTGTCCGCATACCTGCGGGCATACACAGAAGTTGGTGGTCGTCGTGCTGTTACAGGCGACGTTAACGTCCGTTGAACTTACCGAACACGGAGCGTAATCGCTTGAGCCGGCAACGGCGACGGTATATGTCCCTTCGGCCAGCCCTGTTACCTGATAATGGCCGTCTGCGCCGGTAATTGCTGATGCGACCTGGCTGCCGTTTTGAAGCACATTGATGCCTATGCCTTCCATTGGGGCTATTTGCCCGCCCGGACCACAGTTAAGACAGAAAATGTTGCCTGCAATGGTAGCGACGCATACCGTTGGTCCGACAACCTCGCCAGCCGCGCTTAAGCTTGAATTTGTAATCTGGGCCAAAACCGTGTCAACGCTGTATGTGTTGCTTGCCGTATAGACCATAATCACAGAACGGTCTCCGGCCAGACCAAAGTACGGATCCCCGAAATCACTATAACCAAATCTGGCGGCAGGGTTTCCGTCTGCATAAGTGACAACTGCAGTTACTTCCGGCAAATCGGTTCCCGGCGTAACACCATTAACCGTTCCATTTGTGCTTGTGGCTACATCGAGCAGCGGCACGCCGTTGGTGCTCTCCACATCAAAACGCCCCACGTACTCATTTCCTTCTACATAATCCATAATATAAGCATATTGTGTTTTCCCTGGTGTGACGCCAAGCGGGTCGGAAGCATCGAGACCGTCAAACGCTTCATAGTTGACGGTGACGATATAGTACAAACCTTCGGCGTTTGGGCCGTCCTGCCATGTCGCTACACCCGTGGTTCCGGGTATCGGCGCCGACTGGGACGATACCGCAAAAAGCAGCAAACACGCCACAACAGTTAATACCGTGATCCTTTTTGTGTGCACCATGTTTTTCTCCTTAACCTCTCCAAAATTTATATGTGTTTCCCGAACGCCAAATCAGATAATGATGTTCGGCCTAATCCCTGCAAAATAATAGGATATCAAAAAAAACAGCGTATTACCGTACGCTGACGTACCTTTCTTGATTTGTCGTCACCTCTCCCCCCTGCTTAGAAGCGACGATATTAACTCTCCTAACCTGCACGATTCAAACATCAAAACCCTGGTGTATGAGTTATATTTTTCGCCTGCGTCGCAAAGATAATAATGATGCCACACCAAACAATACCATGGATGCCGGTTCCGGAACCAGGGTGACTGTAACATCGCTCGAAATGCTGGGGTTAGTGTTGGTCGTATCAATCTCTAAAATCACGGACTTGTTGTTGAGTGAACCCGGAACCGCTGTTAATACCAGGGTTTGTGACGTAAGGCCGTCTGCAAAAAGTGGGTTTTGTTGGCTGTCCTCGAAAGCCCAGAATCCTTCGTTAGCAGGATTTGCTTTGATTTTCATTCCGCCCGTCATCGGGGCCGTGCCTGAACCGACAGCGCTAATGCTTTTATAGAAAGCAACTGATGTTCCGCTGCCGGAAGGCGCAAAAACGAGGAATCGGCCAATACTCAGAGCGGGCGTTTCCCCAGTACTGTCGACGCCGAGGTTCGTAATCGTAAAAGCAAGCTGTAAATTACTCGTAAGACCCAGCGGGTCGTTGGAGCTTGTGCCGTCATATATGGAGTAAACGACATGAATTTTATAGCTTCCGGTGTTGTGGGCAGGGTCATTGCCGATAATATTTACAGTACCGCTGGAACCGGCAACAGGGCCTGCAGAAGCGTTTGATACGAGGGAAATTGAAACGATGAATACTACCAAAATGACAAGTGTACACTTTAGAAAAGACGCAGACCTTAACATACTCATACTCCTCCTGCCATTTTACTTCTTCTCAAACCCTTCTCGTTTCATAGCCGCCGGTCTTCTCATCGCTTATATTCCCTCTCTTAAGGACATAAGCACCGACAACTAACTTATAACACAAGTTTATACCTTACCGACCGATAATGTCAAGCAAAAAATCGGAATTCCTACGAAAAAAGTCCATATTTTTCGAAGGCGATTTGGAGGTTTTAAAAGGCGTTTTTTGACTAAAAAACGGCCATTGTAAGTAATAGAGAAGATAGTATTAGAGAATCTTAAAGCAATAGTCCGTTAATTAAGGAATATTATACGGGGACATTACCTATTTGCCCGTGGGGGTATAGGCAGGCCAAGTTCCGCAAGGACCTTTTTCATATCCTCCCAGACCTTTCTGCGGTTGTCGTCGGAGTAGTTGCGAAGCAGGTAGGCGGGGTGGAAGGTAGGCATTAGCTTTATGGGTTTGTGGCCGAGGCCGGGGACATATTCGTGGAAGATACCTCGCAACTGACCTATTGCTTTAGGGGTATCGAGCAGCGTCTTGGCGGCGTGGGCGCCGAGGGCGACGATTATTTCCGGGTTAATCAATTCGATTTGCCTTTGCAGATAGGGGATGCAGGCGATTATCTCTTCTGGTTTCGGGTCGCGGTTATCGGGAGGCCTGCACTTGAGGATGTTGCCGATATAGACGTCTTGGCGTTTGAGGCCGCAGGCAGCGATGATTTTATCTAACAATTGTCCCGCTCTTCCTACGAATGGTCTGCCTTGTGTGTCTTCGTCTGCTCCGGGAGCTTCGCCCACGAACATTATGCGGGCGGATGTATTGCCTTCTCCTGGCACGGCGTTTTTGCGGAGTGAGCCGAGTTCGCATTTGCGGCACTTGCGCGTCTGCTCGGCGATGTCCTCAAGCTCCTTGATGTTCTCAGCCGAGCAGGGGGGGCGTGTGATTTTTACCGCCGAGACCGCAGAGTTCGCAGAGTTTAATTTAATTTCTTCCTCTGCGTTCTCGGCGTGCTCCGCGGTTAGTTTTTTAACTGTCAGACCGCCGGAGAAAAATTCCGCCATTTCAGCGTGCTGGCGGATGACTTTCTTAATGTCAGGATTACTTTTCATAATCCGAATTGTAATTACATTTTCATCCGAAGGCAACAAAAAGCCCCCCTTCTTGCTTTCGCAAGAAAGCAGGGGGGGCTTATGCGAATCTGCGATTTTGTTTTAAACAAGGCCCTGGGCGAGCATTGCCTTTGCGACCTTGACAAAGCCGGCGATATTTGCGCCGACGATGAAGTTGCCTGGCTGGCCATACTCTTTCGCGGCCTCGCTGGCGTTCTTGTAAATGGTGGTCATAATAATTTTCAGTTCCGCGTCGGCCTTTTCGAAGGTCCACGGGATTCTCTGGCTGTTCTGCGCCATTTCGAGACCCGATACGGCGACGCCGCCCGCGTTGGCAGCCTTGCCGGGCAGGAACAGCACTTTGTTGTGCAGGAATACATCCGCTGCTTCCGGGGTGCAGGGCATATTCGCGCCTTCGCCGACCGCTATACAGCCATTCTTGGCGAGCGCCTTTGCGCCTGCCTCATCAAGCTCGTTCTGCGTCGCGCAGGGCAGCGAGATATCGCACTTGACGTTCCATATACCGGCGCAACCCTCGGTGTATTTGGCCTTTTTGTGATATGAGAGGTATTCCTTGATGCGTTTGCGTTCGACTTCCTTGAGTTTCTTTACGGTGTCGAGGTTGATACCATCGGCGTCGTAGATGTAGCCGTTGGAATCGCTCATCGCCACGACTTTGCCGCCTAACTGCTGCACCTTTTCGACGGCGTATATCGCGACGTTGCCCGAACCGGAAACGGTAACGGTCATACCTTTGAAGGATTTGCCCATGTCTTTAAGGGCTTCGGCCATAATGTAAACGAGGCCGTAGCCGGTTGCTTCGGTTCTGACTAATGAGCCGCCCCATTCGAGGCCTTTGCCCGTCAGGATGCCTGTGAACTCATTGCGGATGCGTTTGTACTGGCCGAACATAAAGCCGACTTCACGACCGCCGACGCCGATGTCACCGGCGGGGACGTCGGTATCCGGGCCGATATGCTTGCACAGCTCGGTCATAAAGCTCTGGCAGAAACGCATTACTTCGCCGTCGCTTTTGCCTTTGGGGTCGAAATCGGAGCCGCCCTTGCCGCCGCCCATCATCAGACCGGTCAATGAGTTCTTCAGAATCTGCTCAAAGCCGAGGAACTTGATGATACCGATATAGACGCTGGGGTGCAACCTGATGCCGCCCTTATAAGGTCCCAGCGCGCTATTGAACTGAATGCGGAAGCCGCGATTGACCTGGAATTCGCCTTTGTCATCCTGCCAAGGGATGCGGAAGATAATCTGTCTTTCCGGCTCGACGAGACGGTCAACGATTTTCGCCTTGACGTATTCGGGATGTTTTTCGAGGACTGGTTCGAGGCATTCCAAAACCTCTTTTACTGCCTGATGGAATTCTGCTTCTCCCGGGTTGCGTTTCAGGACTTGTTCATAGACGGACTGCACTACGGCGTTTGCCTTCATTTGTGTTACCTCCTTCTTTGGTCATACAGTGGGCTATTGGGTTTAGTTTCATATTATCAGCATATTTACTGACATACGTTAAAGAGCATTTCCTTTGGCGAATGGAAACAATATAGCGGTCGTTTTGAGCGAGCGAAAGCACTAATTCTTAATAGAATCCATCAGATTGGCTTATAGACCTATAAGGCGGGGCGGGGCGGGGCTGAAATTTCAGACGTGGATTAATACCGTTTTTAACTGCCGAAGAAAATGCTCCCCTGCTTCGCGGCCTTCGAGCCATAAAGGGGTCAGACCCCTTTATGGATTTCAGGGGAGAAAACAGATGACCCGGCGTCGCCTTCGGCTATGCCGTGGCAAGTGGAAGTTAGAATGCAGCATAAAGAGTGCAGAATAGAGAATAGAGCAGGATATCACGGTAAGAAACACATAACCTGCTGGCTGATGACGTCGCCTAGGATGCGGGCGGGGGAGTCGGCGAGGTCTATTACCTTTATCACGTCGGCGTATTTGGCCTTGTCGGGCAGCAGCGAGGCAAGTTGATTCGGCTGGGCAGCAAACCATTTCTCGTTGAAGGCAAAACCCTTGTGGGAAGGGAAAATCGCGACGTAAAAAATGTCGGTCTCGACGAGGTCCTGGAAGAAGTGCGTTCCGAAAGATAAGTCGGGAACGAGATTTGTTCCTTCACAGGCCAGTTCGCCCAGCACGGCGACGTTATTGATTTCCGAAAAGCTCACAGGCACGCCCAGCGAAGGGGTTGTAGTGCCCCAGCGTCCGGGGCCTAACATGAGCAGGCCCGTATCGTCTTTATTGGTGATTTGTTTATTCAGTGCGCCGATGGCGCGGGCGATATCATATTTTTGCTGGTTGGGGACAGCTTCATATTGTTTCGGGTCAACGAAAATAACGCGTTTGATGTCGGCGGAGATGGAGCCGCCCATAAAATATCCGTGGCAGAGAAACAGCAGCTTTTCCGCTTTTACGTCCGTTGGAATCGAGACGGCCGCACGTCGGCCCTTGGTTTGCAGGGGCCTGCACTGGAGCAGGTTTATCATCAATTTGTCTTCTTTTGTGAAGTTGACCGTGAATTCGACATCGACGGGATAATGGTAGCTGGTTTCGATGCGCTTGAGAATTTTTTGCATACAGGGGACAAAATCGGTTTCCTTGAGGAGCTTTTCAAAAGTGAGAAGCCAGTATTCTTTTTGCGGCATCCGAAGCGATTTTGCCTTTTCGGACATTTCGTGATCGGGCGAGGCGACAAGGTCGATTTTCAGATCAATTTTTTTGCTCAGAAGCTCCTGGATAGGCACTGACGTAAGGCAGTTGTTCTGGATATCGAGCAGGTCAACGTAATGCTGCGAGAATCTTCGGACATCGTCCATATCCGCGAGCGGACGCAAA
The DNA here is from genome assembly GCA_003141275.1 of Phycisphaerales bacterium. Lineage (GTDB taxonomy): Bacteria > Planctomycetota > Phycisphaerae > Sedimentisphaerales > Anaerobacaceae > Fen-1362. Next base: position 8,933 of record PLLM01000029.1, on the reverse strand, counting down.
AGCGGGGCGTCGAGGGCGATTGTTTGCGGGTAATCGTCTTCGACTCTTCCGACGGCGCGGGTTCCTAAGCCCATGACTAATCGCACCATGCCTGCTTTCGGGTCGAGGTCCGGGTTCCAGACGAAAGTATTATAAGAAAGCGCGACGCCCGCCAAATCCGGGAAAAAGTAGTTGTCGCGATATGAGCCGGATACCCGCTGGACGAGCAGCGCCATTTGTTCATCCTGCTGGTCGAGCCCTCTTTGCAGCCGATATACAAGCGCATCGTCGCCCATTGTGCTGGCGTAAACTTCCCGCACTGCCGTTTCGAACTGGGCGAGCCGCTGTTCGGGGCTGCCTTGGTTGGTGCAGAACAAGCTTTCGTATTTTCCGGCGAACGCGTTGCCGAATGCGTCTTCGAGCAAGCTGCTTGAGCGGACAATGATGGGCGACTGGCCGAAGTATTCTATCATTTGCTGGAACTGTTCTCGCACCTGGTCGGGGAATTTGCCTTTGAGGAGGCGCTCTCGGATTTCAGGGGCGACTTTGAAATAACCGTCTTTTGTCTTTTGCTCCATAAGGAGCTTCCAGCAGTCGTTTTCGACGATGTAGGTGTAGAAAACATCTGAGCCGACGTAGAAGGAATCGTGCTGTTCGAGATGGCCTGCCAAATCGAGCGAACGGTCGGATGATACGATGTTGTTTGCGAGCAGCATACCGACCGCTTTTCCGCCTATGAAGCCGGTGCCGATTAGACGCTCTTCGATATTAACGAGGTCGTTTAAGGAAAAGTGCTTCTGGGCAAGAGCGAGAATCCTTTTTTCCTTGCCAATTATTACCCTGCAAAGCCGGTCGAGGGTCAGCTTTTTGTCCAGATTTGATGTTTCAGGAAGCTCGGCGACTTCCCTGGCCCTTATGAAAAGTCGGTCCCAGTAATCGAGCGTTCTTTCGGCGGATTCGATACCCTGTTCGGATATCCGGGAAAACAGCCGGCTGGCGTCAACGCTGCTGGTGATGGGGACAAATTTTTCTTCCTGCTGCAAATGCGGAAGGAACATTGTGGGGGAATACCGTTTCCAGACCTTCAGCGGATGGATATAAAAGCGGTCTTCGAGGTTATACAGGTCAAGGAGAAGCTGCGTTGTTTCGCGGATTCTGGCGATGGTCTTGAATGAGTGATTATTCCGTAATAACGCAAAATAGGCGATGGTGTCCAGCTCGAAAAGATACGGGCAGGTAATCATAAAAAAGTTGCCAATCATCAGGTCGGTTGCCCAGGCGTTTAAAAGGTCGGAGAGGCAGTCAAAGACGTAGTGAGCGCCGATGCCCTGTTCGGAAATGATGCTGTGGACCTGTGCGGAGAATAATTCGAAGCCGCTGTGCGCATCGAGATTGAAAATCTGAATGCCCGGCGCCGGCTTGAGAAGCGGCTCATGGCTGGCGAACCGCATATAGATTACTTTGTGGCCATTAGCGATGGCGGTTTTTACATAGGGATTTACGAAGGCGGCGAAGTCCTCGATGCTGTCAACCTGCCAGACAACGTTATCGCCTTTGCGAAGCTGGTTAAGTATGGCGTCGAGACCTGTCAGACCAGTGCTAACCTGTTCGGGCATAAATCCGTCCTTTCCGGATTTTTGGGTTTTTTGTCCGCAATCCTGAATTTTGGCAAGTTATGCCAAGGCGAAAGTCAGGATTGCCTTTTGTCCGGTAATTGTTAAAATAAGCAAAACTTATGCAATTGCCTGCTATTAAGCTTATAGTAGTATAAGCTTAATACTAATTGCCGGCAAGGCAAGTGCAAGATTGTTTGTTTAATATGGTTCATCAAGGGGACTTATAATGCACATAGAAACGTTGAGGATGTTTTGCGATTTGGCGGACCTGCGGAGTTTTTCCAAGACGGCGGACAAACATTTAGTCAGTCAATCCGCTGTTTCACAGCAGGTGGCTCAACTGGAAATAGAGCACAAGTGCCAGTTGCTGAACAGGCAAAAAAGGCCGCTCGAATTGACGGCGGCAGGAGAGATTTTTTACCGGGCCGCAAGGGATATGGTGGACAGGTATGAATTGCTCAAAAGTGAGATGAACACCCTCAAGCAGGCGGCACAGCGCAGGGTAAACGTCGGGGCGATTTACAGTATCGGGATGCATTCACTGCCGGAGTATATCAAAAGATTTATGGTCAAAAAGCCGAACGTCAATGTCCACGTGGAGTACTTTACCGCGGACAAAATTTACGAAATGGTGCTGGCGGGCGAGCTGGATATCGGTCTTGTGGCGGTGCCTCGGAGGGATAAACGGCTGGAGGTCTATGATTTTGAGGATGAGCCGCTGGTTCTGGCGTGCAGTCCGAAACATCCGCTGGCGGCACAATCGCATATCGATATTCATAAACTTCAGTTCGAGCGATTTATCAGCTTTGAAGAAGGTGTCCCGACGCGTATATGGATAGACGGCATTTTCCAGCGATACAATATAGTCATAAGGCCCGTGATGGAATTTGACAACGTCGAAACGGTCAAAAAGGCCGTTGAGATAAATTCGGGCGTCAGCATCCTGCCTCGCCCGACGATGCTGCAGGAGCTTGCGACCGGCACCATAAAGGCGATTGAATTTGAAAACGAGAGGTTTGTGCGCCCGACGGGGATTCTTGTTCGCAGGGACCGCGTCATCAGCCAGGAGACGCGATACCTGATAGACCTTCTCCGCAGGAAGTGAGAATTGAGAAAGATGAATTAAGAAAAAATCCAATTTTTAATTCTAAATTCTAAATTTATGGCATTATGCAAATTAAAGCCGTGATATTTGACCTCGATGGCACGATAACGCAGCCGTTTTTTGATTTTGACGCGATTCGTCTGGAAATGGGTTATCCGCCTGATGCGGGGCCTATTCTGGAACTGATGGAAAAAATGACGGCCGGCGAGCGGGAGGCAGCGGAAATAATTTTGCTGGCTCACGAGGAAAAGGCGGTCGCCGAATCGACATTAAACCCCGGCGCAAAAGAGACGCTCGAAGAATTGCGCAGAAGAGATATTTCCATAGGAATACTGACTCGCAATAAGAAGGATAACGCCTTTGCGGTTGCCAAAAAGCACGGCTTGAAATTCGATGCGGTTGTTGGTAGGGAGGATGGACCCGTAAAGCCCGATGCCTTTGGCGTTTTATATCTTTGCGAAAAGTTCGCCATTATGCCGCAGGAGGCATTGGTGGTCGGCGATTTTCTTTTCGATTTGCTTTGTGCCAGGGCAGCAGGAGCGATTCCGGTGCTGTTGAAAAATCATCACAAGGCCGACGAATTTGCTCATCACGCCGATTTTGTTATTGAAAATATCACCGATTTACTCAAGATTATCTACGATAAGAAAGAAAACTTACCGCGGAGACCGCAGAGAAGAAAATGAATGAAGAACTTTACTTGGGAATGGGAATAATTTAGGACCTGTCCCCCTTTTCCCCAGAAAATTGTGCTGTTTTGCTGTTTAGGAGATTAACATATGAGTGGTAAAAAAGCTTTGCCAATAACTTTAGAAGTAACCGGCTTGGTCATGTTAACCATCATAGCTTATTGGTGTACTGTGAAGCTAATGATTGGTCGTCCGATACGTATTATAGGAATCTATATTAATGGGGATTGGATGTTTTCGGGGACATTTCTTATTATAGTACTGATGTTTGATGTTATATGGCTTGCAACGATCAAATTCTGGCCGTTTAAAAATATACATGTTAAAATAATTTTAACGCTCTTACTTGTTGCTTTCTCGGCGGCGGTCGTAACTTGTTATATGATGCCATCAAGCTTTGGGTTTTAAACGTAAGATAGTGTAAATTTAGAGATCATGACCTTCCCCCAAAAACTGTGCCACTTGTAATTAGAGTGCCGGCATGGAATAAAGGGGGACAGGTCCTAATTTTTAATTGACAAAAGTTCGCAGGCGTATGGTAATACTGTCTATGCAGCGGCAAAAGGTTTTTATGTTGAGAATACTTATTATCTTAACGGTTATAGTTGGCGTATGTGGTCTTGCATCCTGCGAGGAGCAATCGACGACTGATGCGAATTATATATCAAACGTTCTGGACAACCTCAGGCAAAAGACGAGTCAATTAAAATCATATCAATGCGAAGTAAATTACCTTTTCAGCCAGCCCGTGCTCGAATCAAAGACGCTGCGAACGGGCAAGTTGTATTACGCCCGGCTTGGCAATGGCTCAAAACTGAGAATCAACTTCGACACGCTTACGCAGGATGAAAATCCTCAGCAGAAACACGGCGACCAGTATATCTTCGATGGCCGCTGGCTTACACATATCGATTATCAGATTAAGCAGGTGCAGAAGAGGCAGTTGGCCGAGGCGAATGAACAGATTGACGCATTTGAATTAGCAAAGAGAAACTTCCCGCTAATTGGTTTTGATAAGACGGAAGATTTACGGCAGCAATTTGATGTCAATCTACTTGGTGAGCCAAACGGATTAACGCACCTGCATTTGAAGGTCAAGCCGGATTCGCAATACAAGGACGATTACAAATCGGTCGAGGTCTGGATTGACAAGGGATTGATGCTGCCCGCGAAAATATCGGCGGTTTCGACGGAGGGCGATATTTACGAGATTAGTTTCGCAAAGCCGAAAGTAAATGAAGTTATTGACGAAAAGGTTTTTGAGTTTACAATTCCCGAGGGCTTCGGCCAGCCGGAAATAATACCATTAAAAAGCAGATGAAATTATAGAATTGGGAGGTGCAGGAAAAATGTCGCAGGGAGCAAAGGTTATTGTGGGACTCTTGGCGGGGGTGGTACTGGTTGCGATAGTATCGGTTTTAGTATGGACGGTTACCACCTTAAATCAATTAACAAAAAACACATCCCGACTTGAACAAGTAACGCAAAAACTTGCCGACAGCACAAGCGAAACGGCTGTTAAAGTCGGGACGTTAGAAGCAAAGGGTTTTGATGCTGCCAAAGATATCAGGAATGTCCGCAAAGATGTGGATATGTTGAATACGGAGGTTGGCGACCTGATTACGGCAACCGGACGTCAATTAAAAGACATCAAAGGTGTCATTGTCGAGCAAGGTTTGCAACTGGATGACCGTATCAGTAATATCGAGCAGAAAAACGAGGAGTATGGCGGAAAGATTGAGGAATTGAATCGTCGCCTGACGCCTCAAAAACCCGCGGCTGTCGCTCCCAAACCGGAAACTAAACCGGCAAATAAACCATCGGGGAGGATATTCGTCGATGTCAACAATCCCAATGGACCTGTCGGCTGGGAGGAACAATACACAGTACAGCTACGCGCAATAGCGGCTGACAAGCAGAATTTTCTGATTGATTGGTATAAACCTCAAATAGCACAGGAAAATTCACCGAATAAACCGGAGATTGTTAAGAAAACACCGAAATTCAGGCATGCTGCTCAGCTTTATTTCTTTTTGAAACTTGGCAATGCTGCTGATAATCGCATCGTTGGGGTAATAGATTATGAACCGACTGATAAAAAATATTTTTCTTTCGATTTGTATCTGGATAAAGACCGGGATGGAGACCTTGCCGAGGACAAAGTGCCGATTGACAACGAAGGCGAATATCATATACGAGGAATTAAGGTCTCTTATCAGGAGGGTTCAACGGAGGAATATTGTCTGCAAATATATGTGGTTCAGACCAAAGGCATAATTTCAGTATGTTATGGCACGGAAGCAGGGAGATATGGTGTTTTTGAGGCGGGTAAAAAAAGAATACAAATACTTATTCTTGACTCCTCGGGGAACGGTCTTTTTAATGATGCTGACGATGAGATACTTATGGACTGGGATCTCGATGGTATAATCGATAGCAGTTCTGATGAAGCGAGAGATCTGTTTACGGATATTGATTTGCCTGGGGGTAAATATCGTATAACGAAGATTGATCCGGCTGGTCATAATTTGACACTTAGTCGAATGCATTGATTACAAGGTATGTTTTAGAAATAAATGATGGGCTAAAGCCCATCCTACGTTGAAAGGAAATGGAAATGTCGAAGGGAATAGTGATTTATTATTCGAGAAGCGGCAATACGAAGCAGATGGCGGATATGATAACCAAGGCGATGAACGAAGGCGGACTGGAAACGGAGTGCAAAGAAATCGCCAAAGTCAAGGTTGATGATTTGCTGAAGTATGACGCGATAGTGATGGGTTCTCCCACTTATTATGGTGGAATGGCGGCGGCAATGAAGCAGCTGATTGACGACGCGGTGGTCAAGCACGGCCAATTGGATGGCAAAGTCGGCGCGGCCTTTACAAGCGCAGCCAATATCGGCGGAGGCAACGAAACAACGGTATTAGACATCCTGCACGCGATGATTATCAGTGGCATGGTAATCCAGGGCGACCCGCAGGGCGACCACTATGGGCCGGTTTCGATTGGCAAGCCCGACCAGAGGGTCGAGAAACTTTGCGCCCGCTGGGGCAAACGAATCGTGGAATTGACCAAAAAACTGGGCCATTAGTCGTTTGTGGGGATAGCGGTTTTTTTCGCAAAATCGCGGATTTTCTTTGACAACTTGGTATTGTGTAGTTAAGTTTCAGGCATCCGAAGCTTGAAAACTAAAGAACGTTAACCACATAAGTGGAGGACTATTCGATGCAAGAGTACGAAAATTTGAAAGTGCTGGTAGCAGAAATTGAAGCAGACATTAGCAAGGCCGAAGGTGGAAACAAGGCCGCAGGGACGCGGGTTCGCAAGCAGATGCAGGGTATCAAGCAGGCGGCCCAGTTAGTTCGCAATAAGGTCCTGGAAATCAGAACAACGCAGTAGGACATAACCGTATTTAGGATGCCGGATTTGGCATATATCGGTCTGTGGTGCGCATAACCGCACCGCACGGGCCGAGTAACGGATAGCAATTGCGCCAAGTCCCTATTCTCAGGGGTTTAATAATGCCTAAGCCGCTATTGTTCGATTTATCGAAGATAAACCTCGCGGGCAAGCCGATTTTTAACAGGGATGACATTCTCAAGGTCAATCCCCAGAATTACGAGATGCAGCAACTTGATGGTGTGCTCTGGTTCGACAAGCCCAATATGCTTGTGCTTGGCTACAAGGATGTAACCGACAAGGAGTTCTGGGTTCGCGGACACATACCGGGAAGACCCCTGATGCCGGGGGTGATTATGGTAGAAGCAGCGGCCCAACTGCTGAGTTACTTTGTCAAGCATGTTATGGGCGAGCAGGGCTTCATCGGTTTTTCGGGTATTGACTCGGCCAAGTTCCGCTCACCCGTCGAGCCGGGCCAGCGGCTTTTGCTCTTAGGTAAAATAACAAAATTCAAGCCGGGCAGGATATACGACGCCTATATCCAGGGAATGGTCAACGATAAGATGGTCTTCGAAACCGAAGTTTCTGGTATGGCAGTATGACAAGAATTTTTCCACGCAGAGCACAGTGAATTATGAATTGAGAATTTAGAATTGAGAAGCGGTCGAGTAATTATTTATTTCTAAATTCTAAATTCTTAATTCTCAATTTGGAGTGAGGTAATGGCACAGGATGAGCAGATTTTAGTTGTCCATCGCAAGGTTTTTGAAAGCGCAGGTGCGTTTAACGGCCTTGCTTTTGATATTCAGAAGTATATCGAAAAGATATTTGTTCCGGGCGTTCCCCGTTTTATGCCCAGGCCGCAAGCCGAAAAAGACCCGTCTTTTAAGCAGCTTATTCCTTATGTGATTATGACCTGCGGCGGCAAATACCTCAATTATGTCCGCGGCAAAAAAGCGGGCGAGACCCGCCTTGTCGCCAAACGCTCTCTCGGCATCGGAGGCCACATAAATCCAGTTGATGCTGACAATAGTACCTTATTTGCTTACTTGTACGAAAATTATCTTACTGCTGTCAAACGCGAGGTAGCTGAAGAAGTGTCGATAGAAACAAAATATAAAGACAAGGTTGTTGCTCTTCTCAATGATGACTCAAACGAGGTTGGCCAGGTGCATCTGGGAATCGTTCATTTGTGGACTTTGGATGAGCCGAAGGTGAATAGAAAAGAACAAATGATAACACAAATGGGTTTTATGAGTATCCCTGAATTACAACTGGTTCGCGATACTATGGAAACCTGGTCGCAGATTTGCTTCGACGGCCTGGCAAAGATGGCTTGAACTGCCGGAAGGAAACCAGCGCTAATCAGGATTACAGAGACGGGTTCGGGAATACCTACTTATTAATCAAGTCAAACAATTTGTTTGCCTGTTTGGCGTCCAGCGTTTTTAAGATTTTGTATTCTTCAAGGGCTGATTCTTTGTCACCGGTTGCTAAATAAGTAATACCCAAAGCATAGTGCACCATAGAAATATCCGGTTTGATTATAATAGCTCGTTTATATGCTTCCACCGCATCCTGATAGCGACCAAGTTTGTAGTAGGTAACGCCAAGATTAATATATGCCTTGGCATAATCCGGATTGATTCTTATGGTCTGCTTATAGGATTCTATTGCATCCTGATAGCGGCCAAGTTTGTAGTAGGTAACGCCAAGATTATAGTGCGCCTCGGCGTAATCCGGATTGATTCTTATGGCCTGCTTATAGGCATCTACCGCATCTTGGTAGCGGCCAAGTATGTTGTAAGCAACGCCACGACTATTGTGCGCTTCGGCGTAATCCGGCTTGATTTTTATGTCCTGGCTGAAGGCCTCTATCGCCTCCTGATAGCGGCCAAGTTCGCCGTAAGTAGTGCCGAGATTATAGTGCGCCTCGGCATAATCCGTCTTGATTTTGATGGCCTGCTTATAGGCCTCTATCGCCTCCTGATAACGGCCGAGTTTGCTGTAAGCAACGCCGAGATTATTGTGCGCATCAGCATAATCAGGCTTGATTCTTATGGCCTGCTTATAGGCCTCTGTCGCCTCCCGCCAGAGGCCAAGTTCGCCGTAGGCATTGCCAAGATTATTGTGCAGTGTCGG
>PLLM01000050.1 GCA_003141275.1 Phycisphaerales bacterium | reverse complement strand
AAGGGGATATAGCTCTTTGTCCCCACGCCCTGCTCCTGCGCGCACTGCTCACAGAGATGCATCTCCGTCCGAACACCATCGGCTATTTCCGTCAGGTGTATCGTCGCCTCTTTACTCTGGCAAACCTCACATTGCATAAAAACCTCGATTTAACATGATTATTATACCACACCGGCGCTTAATAAATCGTCAATTTTCCCGCCCTCCTGAATATCCAATCGACGCGGAATGTCGTCTTTCGGCTTAAAACCTGGAACTCGATGCTATCTTTTGCTGTAAATCGCCCAGCAGCCCACCTGCTCACTGACTTTAACGCTTTTCAGCAGGACGTTTTTCGGCAGGGTCGGCTCAAGCCGGTCGAAAATATACACCGCCACGTTCTCCGCCGATGGGCACTTGTCGTGGAAATAATCCGACTCGTCCAGGACCGTCTCATGAAGCTTGGAGGTAATATCCACAATCCGCGATTTGAGTTGCGCGAAACCTATCACCATCCCGCTATTGTCCGGCATTTCACCGCTGACCTCAACATCCACCGCCCAGAAATGCTCATGTTTCGGCTCTTTTGTCCCATCCGGCAAAGGAACGCTGTGCCACGCCTTGAATTGCGTCTCGATTCCAATCGTAAACACGTTTACACTCCCAAAAAACCAATCCCTGATTAGCAGACGGCATCCTTGCCTTAATAACCGCCTTTAACTATGTTTCGCCTATTTGCCTATTGTTTCTTGAATCGTTCCTGCAATCGGCGATATACATTCTCAGGCACTAAGTTCGAGATATCACCCCCAAGCGACGCCACCTGGCGAACCAGCGTCGAGCTTATAAACCCGTATTGCTCCGTCGTCATTACAAATATCGTCTCTATCCCCGTAACCGACCGGTTGGTCATCGCAAGCTCAAATTCATAATTCACGTCCGTCAAACTGCGCAATCCGCGAAGTATGACGTTGGCCTTCTTTTGTCGGGCATATTCCACCGTCAGACCATCGAAACCCTCAACCGATACCCCTCGCAGGCCCTTTATAAGCTCCGCTATCATTTCAACCCGCTCTCCAGGGCTGAAAAGCTGGTCTTTAAGCGGACTTCTGCCCACCGCCACAATCAGCTCGTCAAAAAGCTTCATACCACGGTTTATCACGTCCAAATGCCCATTGGTAATCGGGTCAAAAGACCCCGGAAAAATCGCACGCACAAATTTATCGCTCATAATCCTTATCCTAACTCAAATCCGATATTATACCCCCCCTTGCCGGCAGGTCAAATCTTCTCCAAAAAGCAAATACCCTTATTGACCCCTGCCTGTGAATATGGTATTATTATGAGTAGGTGATAAGAACTTTACACTAAAATATATGGGGTTGGATTTATGAACAGACGGAAAGCATTTACTCTCGTTGAACTGCTCGTTGTTATCGCCATCATCGCCCTTCTTATGGCCGTGTTGCTGCCCGCCCTGAACAGGGCACGCGAGCAGGGCAAACGTGTCGTCTGCCTCAATAACCTTAAGCAGCTAACCCTTGCCTGGATGAATTACGCGACGGCGAACAACGAAAAACTCGTAAATGGCGCAGCCGCCACAACTACCTGTTCCACTACCTGTCCAACTGGAATGGGTTGTGCTTCTGGAACTACATGTGCGGCCTCAATTCCGCTTGTTAACGCAACGGATCCTTGGTATATCATGCACAAAGATGAACTGCCCTGGCTTGGATACGGTACGATACCATCTGGCACCGGATTCATACCTGCTGATACATGCTGCCAGAAATGCGCTATGCAGACCGGGGCGCTCTGGAAATATACCCAGAACGAGAAAATATACCGTTGTCCGACAGGCGAAAAAGATGCCTTAGTAACATACCCCATTGTCGATTCAATGAACGGTAAATGGAAATGGAATAAAGACGGCGGGGACAATTCTTCAACAGTGATGGTTAAGTACCTCAATCAGATAAGAGGCACGTCGCAGAGAATGTTATTCCTCGATGAGGGCACATTGAGCCCGGATAGTTATGCGGTCTATACCATGTCCCAGAAGTGGTTTGACCCACCGATGGCGAGACACGGCGGCGGAACAGATACATCTTATGCCGACGGCCATGCAGGACGCGTGGCGCTCAAAGCGCCTGAAACCCTTGATGCCGCAAAAAATAATCTATATAACTTTCAACCACAAACCTGTACCGGCGTGGAAGACCTCTACAAAATACAGTTTGGTTGTTGGGGCAAATCGTTACTTTATACGCCTGCTGGGATCGTAGCCGGGGCAACTTGCCATTACGCGCCTGCCGAATAACAAAAAACTCGCTTAGGGCGTCTAAAAACCAGCAAAGAGCGGCCATTCCCGCGATATCCCCTATTGCACTTTGTTTTTCCATCTGTCCAATGACAAAATGCACCATTGCAAAATGGTGGTAGATATGATATTATTGGTGGTTTAAAGAACCTCACACCCGAATATATGAGGTTGGCTTATGAACAGGCGGAAATCGCTCGCCTTGCGTAAAGTAGGGCCTGCCCATCCACCGTTAGGTGTCCCTTACGGGAGTAGCGCAAGCGAAGATGGGTTTACTCTCGTAGAATTGCTTGTTGTTATCGCAATCATCGCGCTTCTTATGGCCGTGCTGCTGCCCGCCCTTAACAGGGCCCGCGAACAGGGCAAGCGCATCGTGTGTATGAGCAATATCAAGCAGTTGACCGTTGCCTGGGGTATGTATGCGGATACCTGCAACGATAAAATTGTTAATACTGCAACACCATCTCAAGGTGCGCCGCAATGCGACCAGTGCCCTGACTGTCCAATCGGAGCCCCTTATATCGCTAAAGCCAAAGTGCCTGATGCGACTACCTGTCCAGGTTCTTCTGGTAATAACTGCGGTCATCTTAACGAATTACCCTGGGTCGGCGGTGCATTTTTAAGTTATACTCAGTCACTTCCTGAAAAAGCCACGAGATGCGCTATACAGACCGGTGCGTTATTCAAATATGCGCCGGACTTTAAGATATATCGCTGTCCTGCAGCAGATAAAGGACAATTCTTTACATATAATGCCATGGACTCGATGAATGGTCAGGCGGCTGGGTGGAATGGCGCCGGCAGAGGCAAAGTGGCTCTAAAGAATAGAAGCGAAATAAGAAGGACGGCGTCCCAGATTATTCTTATGGACGAAGGCAAAGTGACGCCGGATAGTCTTGCGGTTTTTTATGATCGAGAATGCTGGTGGGACGCCCCGGAGATCCGGCACGGTGACGGACAAGTCTTTTCTTTTGCGGATAATCACGCTGAACATTGGAAATGGAGTACAGAATCCCTTGAGCTTGGCCATAACTATATACTAGGGGGTTATAATCCGTCAAATCAGACCTATTGTCCGACAACTACCACGGGCAAACAGGATCTCTATAAAATACAAATTGGCTGCTGGGGAAAACTCGGGTATACTAATACCGTTCCGATCACAGCTTATTAAAAAATCCGCTTGATTCGCTAAATTTCGGGAACATCCGCCGGCAATAAGCCCGGCAGGTTTTTCGTGCCAGCAACCACCTCAACTCCCTGCCCTCCACGCCAAATTTCTGTTGCATCCCCTATCGGTTTTAGATAACCTGTGCGTTTTCTATAGCGGCTGCTTAATTGGTGTAATCTGCGTAATCTGTGGTTAATTAAGGAGTTACTATGCTGCTTCAACCTATCGACCTCGGAATAATCGGCGCGTATATCGTCATAATTATGGCCGCCGGGTTCGCGATGTCAAAATACGCGAGCAAAAACCTCGACTCATACTTTCTTGGCGGCAACAAAGTCCCGTGGTATATCCTCGGCGTCGCAAACGCCTCCGGTATGTTCGATATCACGGGGACAATGTGGCTTGTTATGACAATTTTTGTCTATGGGTTAAAAGGCGCATTTTTGCCCTGGGTCTGGCCCGTCTTTAACCAGATTTTCCTTATGGTATTTTTGGCCGCGTGGCTTCGCCGGTCAAACGTTATGACGGGAGCGCAGTGGATTAATACCCGCTTCGGCAATAGTTTGGGGGCGAAACTCTCCAATATCAGCGTCGTTATTTTCGCGCTGGTCAGCGTCATCGGCTTCCTCGCTTACGATTTCAGGGGTATGGGTAAATTCGCCCAGATTTTCTTCCCCTGGCATCTCTCCGCCAACACCTACGCGATGATTCTTATGGGTGTAACTACGATATACGTTATTTTCGGCGGTATGCTCAGCGTCACCGTCACCGATGTTATCCAATATATCCTTATGACTCTCGCCTCGGTACTTATCGCCATCGTGGCGATGATGCACACAACCGCCGCCCAGATTACCGCCTCTGTCCCGGCCGGCTGGCATAATCTGTTCTTCGGCTGGAAACTTAACCTCGACTGGGCCCAGCAAATTCCCTCTCTCAACGACATCATTGCAAAACAGGGTTATGAATTGTTCACCATCCTCTTTATGATGATGCTGTTTAAGGGAGTTCTCCTCAGCATCGCCGGGCCTGCGCCAAACTATGATATGCAAAGAATCCTCTCCACCAAAAGCCCCAAAGAAGCGGCCAAAATGAGCGGGTTTGTCTCATTGGTCCTTTTCTTCCCGCGATACCTTATGGTTACAGGCATCGTCGTCCTTGGGCTGGTATTCTTCAAAGAAGAGATTGTTAAAATGGGCAGCGACTTCGACGTCGAGCAGGTCCTGCCGAACGTCATCAGCAAATTCCTCCCAACCGGGCTTATCGGTTTCGCACTCGCCGGGCTGCTCGCCGCATTTATGAGCACCTTCACCTCTACAATTAACGCGGGCGCTTCTTATGTCGTCAACGACCTCTACAAAAAATACATCAAACCCGGCAAGCCGGAAAAACATTACGTCCGCGCAAGCTATATTTGTTCTATAATAGTCGTGGCCGTAGGCATTGCCTTCGGCTTTATGACAGAGTCCGTCAACACCGTCACACAGTGGATTGTCAATGGCCTGTGGGGCGCATACGTCGCGACGAACGTCCTCAAGTGGTACTGGTGGCGATTCAACGGGATGGGTTACTTCTACGGTATGATTTCAGGCATTGCCGCCGCCATTGTCCTTCCCTGGATGTTCATGGACCGAACCGTCTTGTGGAGCATCGAGCGCAATATGGCACTGTTCCCGTTCGTTCTCGCAATAAGCGCCATTACCGCGGTTGCTGTCAGTTTGCTTACAGAACCGGACGATATTGAGGTGCTCAAAAAGTTTTACAGGCAGGTCCGACCCTGGGGATGCTGGGAGCCGATACGACAGATGGTTTTAGCGGAAGACGCGTCTTTCAAACCCAACACCAATTTCAAACGCGATATGGTCAACGTGGCCGTGGGTATCGTCTGGCAAACAACGCTCGTCCTGATTCCGATTTACTTAGTTATCAAAAGCTTCAGGGAAATGTGGATTTCTATCGCGGTGCTCGGCGTCACCTCTATTTTCCTCAAACGGAACTGGTATAACAAACTTGAAGAGAACTAAAACCGACAGGAAGAAAAAATGAATAAGAAGACATTCGACGCAAAGGTCAAAAAACTGTTCGCGGACCATAAACGCTTCATCGCACGCAAGAACCCCAAAGTCAAAGAGACCAACGGCGTTTACTATCGCTATAAATATCCCGTCCTGACCGCCGAACATACGCCCGTCTTCTGGCGTTATGACCTCGATTACAAAAGCAACCACAACCTTATGGAACGGCTCGGTATGAACTGCGCATTCAACCCAGGCGCTATCGAATTTGACGGCAAAATCTGTCTCGTCGCCCGCGCCGAAGGCGTTGACAGAAAATCATTCTTCGCAATCGCAGAAAGCAAAACGGGCGTCGATAATTTCAAATTCTGGGATTACCCGATTCTCCTCCCCGAAACCGGCGACCCAGATATCAATGTTTACGATATGCGATTAGTCAAGCACGAGGATGGCTGGATTTACGGACTGTTCTGCTCCGAACGCAAAGACCCGAATGCCCCACGCGGCGACCTCTCAAGCGCGACCGCTCAATGCGGCATCGTCCGAACAAAAGACCTTAAAAAATGGGAACGCTTAGATGATTTGAAAACCACCTCGCCCCAGCAGCGAAACGTCGTCCTTCATCCCGAATTCATCAACGGCAAATACGCCCTCTATACACGCCCGCAGGATGGTTTCATCTCCGCCGGCTCAGGTGGCGGCATCGGCTGGGGACTCTGCGACAATATGGAACACGCCGTAATCACAGGCCCCGAAACAATCGTTGATGACAGGCAATATCACACAATCAAAGAGGTCAAAAACGGCCTCGGCCCCGCCCCCATCAAAACCGAAAAGGGCTGGCTCCAACTCGCCCACGGCGTCCGCGCCTGCGCCGCAGGATTGCGTTATGTCGTTTACGCGTTCCTTACCAAACTCGACCAGCCGAACAAACTCATCGCCGAACCGGGCGGCTATTTGATTGCCCCGCAGGGCGAGGAACGTATTGGAGATGTCTCAAACGTCGTCTTCACCAATGGCTGGGTCGCCCGCAAAAACGGCCAACTCTTCATTTACTACGCCTCCTCGGACACCCGCTGCCACGTCGCTGAAACGACCGTTGATTTGATGCTGGATTATGTTTTGAATACCCCGCCCGAAGCAGGCCGGTCTTACGCCTGCGTCCAGCAGAGATACAAGCTGATTTCCAAAAACCTCCCCATTATGAAAGCAATGGGCATAAAGCCCTAAAGACGGCCTTTTACTTCTGCCTTCTTTTGAAGCATTCTTCCATAATGGCCGCTGTCGCGGTTGCGCCAAAGCGAGTGCAGCCGACCTCGCGAACCTTCAACGCCATATCGAGGTCTCGCACGCCCCCTGCCGCCTTGACCTGCACCTTCTTTGAGACGGTCTTCCTCATCAGTTTCAAATCCTCAATCGTCGCCCCGCCGCCCGCAAAGCCGGTTGATGTCTTTACCCAGTCCGCGCCCGCATCCTCGCACAATCGGCACGCAATCTTTTTCAATTCATCTGTCAGGTAGAAATTTTCAAGTATGACTTTCACAAAGACTTTATTCTTATGCGCGGTATCGACGACGGCTTTTATATCATTGCGGACGTAATCGAAGTCGCCGCTTTTGAGTTTGCCTATATTGAGCACCATATCAAGCTCAAGTGCGCCGTCTTTAATCGCCTGCTCGGCCTCAAAGACCTTGGTCTCCGTTTTGTTGTACCCGTGCGGAAAACCAATCACAGTCGTTGACTTTATATCTGTCCCTTTCAGCAGCATCGCCACTAAAGGCAGCGCCCAGGGCGAACAGCAAACAGTCGCAACGCCGTATTTTTTGGCGACCTCGCAGCCCTTTCTAATATCATCCGCCGTCATCTCCGGCTTCAAAAGCGAGTGGTCTATCATTTTCGCTATGTCCCTGCACGTCCATTCCATTGCCGTTCTCCAAATCAAAATAAAATATCAAATCCTATTACCAATCATTAGTCCCGAAGCTGCTATATTAAATCCGCAATCCGAAATACGCAATCCGAAATCTGAAATCTCAAACCCCTTTCCACAGCTTATGCACAAAAAGCACTTACGTTGTGCATAAGCTGTTAAATGTAAAAATTTTTCAGTCGCAACCCCATTGCCGGCCGAGACATCGAACAAGTTGAAAAGAAAATTAAAGAAACGCGATTGATTCAATTTGCATACTCCCAATAATTGCGGTTGTTCTGTCAGTGGTGAGTAAAATTGAACCTCGCGACATAGTGCGATTTCCAGCGTATGGAGACGCGAGAAAAAACTAACAACTGGCTGCTTAATCCGTTCTGTGCGGGAATTTAGCCGCGAAGAACGGACACGGAGAAACGAAAATGCAGGGTATTGTCAAGGAGGACATCCGCACCTCGACTAAGTGCGTGGAAGTCCGCTCAGCGGAATCCGCAGTCAGCGCCATTAACGATGCTATCGCGGAAAAAATCGGGCAGCAAAAATTTCGAATATGGTTTAAGAACTCGACACGACTGACACTTTCGGATGGTCTCTTGAAGGTTGGCGTTATAAATCCGTTCATAGCGACGTGGCTCGAAAGCCACTTCAGCGCACAGGTTGCCGAGGCGGCCCGCACCGTCGCGGGCGACAACTGCCAGGTATGCTTCGCCGTTGACTCGCAGCTTTGCGACAACCACAGGCCCGCGGCATTCGACTGGCAGGCCAAACCGGCCGTTGCCGGGGCCGCCCTGCCCGCCACGGGCAGAATCGAAATGTCGATGATGCAAAGGTCTGCTCCCGCGGGCCAGCGCCTCAAGCTCTCCTTGGACACCTTCGTAGTCGGCCAATCCAACGAACTTGCCTATAACGCCGCGAAAGCGGTTATCAACGATAAGCAAAGCCCGTTCAATCCGCTATTTTTCCACGGAGGGTATGGTCTCGGCAAAACGCACCTGCTGCAAGGGATATGCACGGAACTGCGTCGAACCCGGCCTACAGCCACCTGGCTGTATATGTCGGCGGAGGACTTTGCTAATCAATTTGTGCTGGCCTTGAAGACGAGAAAGCTGGATGCTTTTCGCAGTCGCATCCGACAAACGGACTTGTTGGCTATTGACGACATTCACTTCCTGGCCAGCAAGCCTGCAACGCAGGAGGAATTCCTGCATTCTTATAACGCGTTGGATTTGGCGGGGAGGCAGGTAATACTTGCCTCAGACTCGCATCCGAAAATGATAACCCAGATTTCAGAAAAGCTAATAAACCGGTTCGTGTCGGGGATGGTAGTCAAGATTGAACAGCCGGATTTCAAGACCCGCTGCGAGATTTGCAGACGATACGCCATGAGTATGAAAAAACACGTCCCGGAAGAGGTAATCGGCTGCATCGCTGAACACCTCCACAGCAACATACGCGAACTACAGGGGGCAATACTGAAATTAGTCGCCTTCGCGTCGCTACAGAACGTCAAAATCAGTCTCGGTATGGCACAAGAGGTATTGGCGGAGCATATCGAACGCTGTGACCCGGCTGTGCATTTATCGGATATCGAGTCGGTGGTGGCCACGTTCTTCGGCATCACCTCGGCGGCAATTCACTCTTCAAAAAAGGACCGAACCGTGGCCCTGGCCAGACACTTCAGTATGTATCTGGCGAGGAAGCATACGCGAATGTCATCGTCGGAAATTGGCCGGCTGTCAGGCAACAAGAACCACGCGACGGTTCTGGTAGCGTGCAAAAAAGTCGAAGAACAAATCGCCCAGAACGCACAGCTTAACTGGCAAGGCCCTACGGGCAACCGGGTGTCCCAGGCAAGGACAATCCTCGAACAACTCGAAAAGACCATCCGATAGTAAGACCCCGGACACAAGACCCAGCTTAGCACAAGGGCTGCGCCAGGGTAAGCAAACAGGTAATGTTCTTATAAAAGGAAGAGGGCGACGCCAACCTGTCGTTTGGCGTCGCCACAATTTCGTTCTGTCTTCTAAGGAGGGAGAAGAGTTTTTTGCTTTCACTGTTTTATACGCGGGTGGGCTTCGCGGGTTCAAAAAATCCGGAAAAATAGTCAAAAATTTACCGGCCGGTATAAGGTTTCCATTGCGTAAACAAAACGAGGAAGAGCGGCTTTAATCTCGCTTTCGCCGCCCTTCCTCATTTTATCGTTTCGTTAAGAAGGAGAGTGTTTTTTATATTCTTAAAAGTAAATACGCGGGCGGATTTCGAGGGTTCAAAAAAAACGGGTGAATTTTAAGAATTTTTCCACCGACGCAACGATAGCCATGGGTTCAAAAAGCCGACAAACTGCAAAAAAACCTTAATCCAATTTGGTTACCAATGGACTGGCGGAAAAGAACAGCCGAGTATAAGATAGTGGAATAGTGGAGCAGTGGCTGAGCGGCTGAAAGCGACGGTCTTGAAAACCGTTATACCCTTTGGGTATCGGGGGTTCGAATCCCTCCTGCTCCGTTACCTTTCTGCCATATCGTCTTGAAGGCATTAAAACCGGCGATGTTGAAGCGTTCAAGGGTTGTTTTCAGGACCGGACAGGAATCTATAACATACAGGATTCCCTAAAGCTTCAATCCCTACGCCCCCTGATCTCCTGATACTACCCTCCTCGCCACTCAATCTGCACCGCATCCACCAAGACCGCCGGTTTTCATAGGGGCGACATCTGAAATGAGGTATTCCCCCAATCTATCAAACTGGTCCTTATGCTTTTTGTGAAAAAGCAGCAAGTTCTGGTATTTTCTTACTTTTTCCCGGTCTTTAATTTCTCTAACGTGGATGCTCTTGTGAAGCTTTTCTTTGACATTGTGAAAGGCCCCGATAAACAAAATTCCTTTTTCGCCCGCCCCGAGGGTCTCGTCTATCCTTGCGGCAATAAAAGCGTCCCTTTTCTTCAGCAGCATGCCTTTGACCAGTTTGTATCTTATCATCGCTATTATTTTCTGCACAATTGTCTTTGCCAGAGTTATGCCAAGCAACCTGTAGTACTCCCGCTTAACAAGCTTGAAGTCCTCGGTTTTAACCAGGACCGCTCCTCTTTCAAGAAGATTCTGCACCAACTGATAATTCTTGCTGCCTGCATTGGCTGTGTCTTCGACGATTCTTCTGCCTACATCGCCTTCGGCAACCATACCATCCTGATATATCTTCATCCCCGTTACGTCAACCGAATCAAAATACTTCGATATAGCATCCCAAAACCTATCAACCGTATTCCTGTGCTTTGCCCAAGCTTCTTCACCCATGCCCGCTATGCCTCTTTTAATTACATCGCCGGCAATGGAGCCGAGGTCAGCGCTGGTATGTATAACCGGAACGTAAATGAGCGTTCTCATTTTTAAGTTGCCTTTGCCTCAGCACGTTCTAATCGCTTTTTGAGCTCTTCATTGCGCTCTAATTTTTTTCTCAACTCTCTGTTTTCCTGTTCAATATCACCCCCCTTTGCCCCCGAAGACAGGTAAGGGTCTTGCTGCCACCAGTTTATGCCCATCTCCATTGCTTTATCCACGGAGGCGACCAGAAGCCGTATTTTAATGGTGAGCAGGTCGATGTCGGCAATTTGAATCTTTATGTCACCTGCAATAACAATTCCTTTATCCAAGACCCTTTCGAGAATATCAGCCAGATTCGTGGCCTCGGTAGCGTGCATCATCTTTTGTTCGGACATTATTTATATCTCCATTTTGTTACGACAACTTTTTTACCTTTATAATCAGAGCGGCTGTTTTCCCCCGCACATTTGCAATAAAACGGCAATTACTGCAATCTGTATTTCCTTGGTTGTAATCCGGGCAGGAGAGAAGAATATTTACCTCCCGTTGAAGTTCTTCAGCGAATTCCGCTTTTTCTAATACCCCTTTGGCATTGTTAATTTTAGCAGTAATATCCTTGATTACAGGCTCTTGTTTTTGGAATACTGAGCAACTTATTTCGGCATTTTCTTCAGACATTGTTTCTCCTACATCAAATTACCTAAAGGGCCCAAATCTAAATTTAATTCTTCGTCTGCGATGCCAAAAATCGTCTGAATCTCCTCTATCTTTTTCTTCACCGCCTTCAAGCTCAGTCCTAATTTTTGAATCTCGGTAGAAGAAAGAGTTCCTCTTTTCACCCTTCTGTAGGCCTCTTTTTCCATAAGCCGTCTTATAAGCTCAACTAAGGTCAATACCAGTTTGGCCAGGCCCTGCTCCGTTTTTTTGGGGCTGCCAAGGTCAATAAGTTTGGGAATATTTTCTTCAGCTCTTCTAATCTCTTTCTGCAATTTCCCTATGTAGTCCATATCTTCAGGGGTAAGGCCTTTGTCGGGATTGCCTAAATTCTTACCCGATATTTCTTCGGCTTTGGAGACGGAGGTGAGGATGAGCCGCAAACCCAGAAAGACAAGGTCAACGTCCGCAACACTTATTACTATATCCCCATTGATAACCGCCCCTTTTTCAAGAACTTTGTCCAAGGCATCTACCAATGTTACATTGTTGCTTCTGCGAACTTCCGTACTTACCAAACCGGTCATAGTTTTAATATCCTGTAAAATTAAACGCGGGCCATGGACCACTGCACTCAAGGCAAAGTCCTTTTTCGTATAGTTGCTGTTTTAGCCCTTCAACTTCGTGCTTAAAGCTTTCTATTTTTCCCTCACTCACCAGGTAAGCAGCGTTGAGAACCATAGGTTCGCGTTTACCTGTAAGCTCTTTTGCTAAAATATTACATTTTACGGAGGCCGAGGACTGTCTTGTCAACCTGTCGAACAGGGTGTCTGCGCTGCTGTTTAATTCCATATTCACTTCGTTAGCGATAACCTGTTTTAGCTCCTCTTCCATAAAAAAAGCCATACCCTCTGGTAAAGAAGCAATTTCTTTTTCTTTTTCTTTAACCGTTTCATTTTTCTCTTTTATGGCCTGCGTGAATTTTCCCGAGTCCATCAGATATGCCTTAACACTCCACTCCTGTTTGTCTCGAATACTTTCCAAAACCCTTTTGATGCCGGCATAATTGCTATCCAATGACTCTATTAATTTGGTCTCGTCCTTAAAAATTACGCCAAATCTCATCGGAACCGCACTTATGAGTTTGCCATTATTTATCATCGCCTCTTCTATGACTCTCTCGTGGGCAACGCCCTTTTCCTTAATCCAGTTTAGGTCTTCCCGTGCTTTTCTCTGCATCTCTTCGGAACCGAATTCATCCAGAGAAACCCTGCTGATTATCGCTTCCAGCCCACGATAGGGAAAAATGAAAATCTCTCCCTTTCCATCAATGCCTTTTGCGGAAATGGCTGGAGAGTTTATGGTTCCTTCTCTAAGACAATAAAGATACAGACCATTCATCGTTATTTCTCATCTTTTCAATTTCGCAAATTATCTTGCTGCTGCATGCTCTTGTCGCTCATAAGATTCGACTTCCAGGCCGTCATTGAGCTTCACGGTATAGCCGTTGCGGTCCTGAACCCGAGTTGGAAGCCCGAGGGATTTCAAGAAGGAGCTTTCCTCATAAACCTCGGTTTCTACATCCCAGCCGTCACTTATTTTAGTCACTCCTATTACCTTGACATCGTTTACGCCAAGCGACTTCTGCAAAAACTCAACAGCTATTCTTCGTGCATCTTCTATACTTGTCATTTTTACATCTCCTGTTCTTCTGATTTCGTGATATCGTCCAGACGATCCAAAAGTTCTTTCTCGCGTCTGTTATATTCCTGCTCATTTATCTCATCGAGCTCAAATTGCATTTGTAACGCCATCAGCTCTTCTTTTATGCGTCCTTTGTCAGTTAGTTCCGCTTGTGCCATATCGCCGAGTTTTTGGCCCATCCATATCACGCCCTTTAACGGAGCAAGCAGTATGCTGTCGAGTAAAAACACCTTCAGTAGTCCTCCGTATTGATCGCGATATTCACAAAATTAAACGGAGGCAGCGGCCCTACATACTTGAATGTCACCTTCCCGGCATATTTGCCCCCGAGTTGTTGAACCTGTCGGTCGAAGTCCGCTTCTTTTTCCTTTTCCACAAAAAAAGCGGCATTGATAATCATCAGTTCGCCATAAGTATCGTTTGTTTTGACTTCAACTGCCAACGGCGAGAGCGTGTTTATAATGTCATCCTTGACAATCTCCCTTTCTCTCCGCAGGGCCTCCTCCACCATTCTCCCTATCTCCATACGATAATAATGGGACTTTTCAGAAGCAATCGCTGCAATTTTCCCTTTTAGCAACCGTATATCTTCGTGCTTTTCAAGAATATCCTTATAAATAACTGTTTCTTCAAATATTGCTTTAAGACCAAGCTCGGTTTTATTCTTAATGCCGGCCAACAGGTCTTTAAATCTATCATGCTCTTTTAGCAGTATTCTCCTGACCTTTTCTTCATCTTCCGCAACTGTTGCAAATCTCACAGGCAAGACCGTATATTCGGCCATTACCGTCTCAATGGCCTTTTCGTGGGCAAGCGAATTCTCCCGCGAAACCCTGTATTTCCCCAAAGGGGCGTCACTGACCAGTGCAGCTACACCATCAAAACAAATTGTATGCAGCTGGTCGCCTCGCCCTCCAATACCAAACGGCCCGAATGATTGGGGTAACTCTGATCCTATGACACAATATATGTATTTGCCCTGCTTTGTCGTTACGTCCATTTCTATTTTTCCCATTCTTCAGGATAGATGACAATATTGACAAAATTAAATACCGGCAGAGGTCCTGCATACATAAACCTTACTCTGTCTTTATACTCGTCGCTTAAATCTTCCATAATGTTGTCAAATTCCTTCTCTCTGCCCTTATCCACCAAAAAGGCGGCATTCATAAACATCTCGTCGCCGATGGTGTCATTAAGTTTGTGCTCGTAAGACGTTCTCCTCAATCTGTCCACGATTTGGCCCGCCTGCTTTTCCTTTTTTTCGTCCAACGCCTTTTTGACCATTCGCCCAAGACCCATTTTTGCCTGCAGGTCATTGCCGTTTTCCGCCGTCAAAGCTTCCTTCAGATTTTTTATTGCCTCATTTCCTTTTACAATCTCGCTGAAAATGGCATCCATGTTTTTCCATATACCCTTGACACCTAATTCTACTTTATGACCCATATCCCTTAATGCGGTCTTGAATTCTCTGTATCTTCTATCCAACAGATTTCTTACTTCATCAGCCCCGGAGGCAATGGTTCCGAACCGAACGGGAAGCACGCTGTCGAACTCTTTCATTACATCCTCAATCACCTTTTGGTGAGTCAGCATGTTTTCCCTGTTTGCCTTAATTTTGGTTAAGGGATAGTTGCTCACCACCATGCTCAGGTCGTCGTAACCAATGGTCAAAACTTCGTCGCTTCTGCCTCCAATACCGACAGCACCGAAATTACGCTCCTGTTTGGTCTCAATAATGCAGTAAATGTATTTACCTTGTTTTTCCATACTACCCCATCGTCGTAACCAGCACTGCGTTCTTTTCGAATGCCTGCTCGTTAAAGTAACAGCCCTCATTGTGTTCGGACTGGCTGGAAGCCCGGTAATAATCGAGGAGTATCTTGTAAGCCCTGGTCATCTCGTCAAACTTCTGCTCTATGTCCGGCGTGCCGGGGTTTTTATCGGGATGGCAGGCCAACGCCGTTTTAAGGTGGGCTTTTTTGATTTCATTGGCGGTTACAAAATCGCCCACAAGTCCTAATTTTTCTCTTGCCCAGTTCACTTCTTCAAATTGCGGCCTTTTAATCTCCAGGGTATAAAAACTGTATGGAGGCAGCGGCCCCACGCATCTAAAGTTCAATTTTTCCCCGAATTTATCGTTGAGCTCATCTATTTTATGCTCAAATTCTTCCCGCCTGCTTTGGCTTATAAGAAACGCGGTGTTAAGCACCATCTTGTCATCCATAAGTTCATGCACCTTGAAATTTTGAGCTATTTCACCCAAGGCAGCTTGTATTTGGCCGGCAAATACTTCTTTTCCCTTGTCGGCGTATTTTTTAACCAAAAGGCCAATCCTCGTCTGGTCGTCTATAGTGACACCACTTTTTTTATCCAGGATCGACTGTTTGAACTGCTTTATTTCTTCTTGGCCTGAAATTCCCAGCAGGAAAGATTTGAAATCGCTTAACGTTGCCACTACATCGAACTCGATGCTGTCTTTTGCCCTTGAAAAAATGTCCGCGATTGTCCTGTACCCTTTGGATAGAATCTGCCTTACTTCTTCATCGTTACCGGCAAAAGTCCCTATCCTCATTGGGATAATGGTATGCCTTGTCATTACCTTTTCTATCAGTTGCTGATGGTTGACAAGTAATCTGGCCAAAGTTTCTTTGGGCACGTGGCGGTAATCGACTATTTCTGAATCGCTTACGACTGCCGCTATATCCTGGAAACAAACAGTATAGGCGTGGTTTCCACCTGTAACTCTTATGGGGCCAACAAAGTCAATCGCAGCAATCTCGCCAAGTTCAAAAGATTCTTCGGCGTTGGAGTTTATGATACCGTAAATATACTTCCCTGTGTTGCTCATAACAAACCCTTTCATTCTTTGGGAAGGGCTTGCCGGCCTCTTCCCTAAGACCATCTTTCAACCCGCTAAAAACCGGGATTAAATCATTGCTTAATCTGTTCTTTAAATAATTTAAGTGCCTGTTCAAAATGCTGCCGTGTGACCCTGAGCGAGCCATCCGGCGATACCTTGTTCTGTGCTGAGTTACGTTCAATATATTCTCTTACCGCAAGCATCGAGGCCTTTCGGCAGACAAATTCAATATCCGAACCGGTACTGCCGTCGCTTTCTTTCGCTAATTTTGTCAAATCAACATCTTTGGCAAGCGGCTTGTTTTTCGTGTGTATTTTGAAAATTTCTTCTCTGGTTTTCTCATCAGGTGAAGGCAGCTCAAACAAAAAGTCGAACCTGCCGCTTCGCAATATCGCGGGGTCAATCATATCCAATCTGTTTGTTGCGGCTAAAACTACGACACCCTTGAGTTCTTCAATCCCGTCCATCTCGGTCAGGAATTGACTTATCACTCTTTCGGTTACATGGGCATCAGTGGAGCTTGAACCTCTTCTGGGGGCAAGACTGTCTATCTCGTCAAAAAATAGTATTGTTGGTGCGGCATGTTTTGCCGTCCTGAACGTTTCTCTTACCCCTCGTTCCGATTCTCCGACATACCGGCTGATAAGCTGCGGCCCTTTAATAGATATAAAATTAACACCGCTTTCATTGGCTATCGCCTTGGCTAAAAGTGTTTTGCCGGTTCCAGGTTTGCCATAAAGCAAAATCCCTTTAGATGGATTGGTGCCGGCCTTCTTGAATACGTCCGGATATTTAAGCGGCCACTCAACTGCCTCTTTGAGTTCCTGCTTGACATTCTCAAGGCCGCCCACGTCAGACCACTTTACATCCGGGACTTCAACAAACACTTCCCTTATTGCGGATGGCTCTATTTCCTTCATCGCTTCGAGAAAATTATCCATCGTTATTTCAAGTTTAAGCAGGGTTTCGTAAGGAATCTCCGACAATTCAAAATCAATGTTTGGCAAAATATTTCGCAGAGCCGACATGGCCGCCTCTCTGGCCAGCGCCTCCAAATCCGCCCCGACAAAACCATGTGTAATTTCAGCTAACCTTACCACGTCAACGTCTTTGGCCAAAGGCATGCCTCTTGTATGAATCTCCAATATCTCTAATCTCCCGTTCTTATCGGGTATAGGGATGGATATCTCCCTATCAAAACGGCCAGGCCGTCTCAGGGCAGGGTCTATGGTATTGGGAATATTCGTCGCACCTATAACGATAACATGGCCTCGGGATTCTATTCCATCCAGCAAGGACAGAAGCTGAGCGACAACACGCCTTTCGACTTGCTTTTCGCCACCCATATCTTCTCTTTTGGGCGCTATCGCATCAATCTCATCGATAAAGATTATGGCAGGAGCATGTTTCTGGGCATCCTCAAAAACACTGCGAAGCCGGGCCTCGGATTCGCCGTAAAACTTACCCATAATTTCGGGGCCGCTTATGCTGATAAAATACGCATCGGTCTCATTAGCTACGGCTCGAGCGGTTAATGTTTTGCCCGTCCCCGGCGGGCCATACATAAAAACTCCTTTGGGGGCTTCGATACCAAGCCGGTTAAAAACTTCGGGATACTTGAGAGGCAGCTCAATCATCTCTCTTATTCGCCGGACCTGCGAACCAAGCCCGCCGATATCTTCATAGGATATTTTGGCTTTCTCAATTTTGCCCTCCTTTGACTTTACCCTTATCAGGGTTGCAGGGCTGACGAATACCACACCATTCGGCACCGTGTCTTCCACCATGAAATCGCAGGTCTTAGTGCCAAACAATCTCGCCCTTATTTTATCACCGCTCGTTAAGGGTAACCCTTCTATCAAAGAACCAATGTACTCCGCGTCCTTCTCTTTTTGTAGCCCGCCTCCGTCTGTCAAAGGGGCAAGCGTGATTTTCTTGGCAGGTTCACTTTCGCTTTTCTGAATCGTTACCTTTTCATCAAGACCGACTTTAGCATTTTCTCTCGTAATGCCGTCTATTTGAATGATATCCTTTCCCCTGTCAGCCGCGTAACAAGGCATCGCCTTGGCGGCGGTTTTCCTTTTACCTTCTATCTCTACTATCTGGCCCACCTCCAGGCTCAAACTCTTCATTTCTTCTGGATCGATTCTGGCAATGGCCCTTCCCACATCTTTAGGCAACGCCTCTTTGACCTTCAACTGCCTCATATTTTTGTCCTTCGTTCCCATAGTTAGTTAAACAGCAACTGTTTAAAGTTCCCCAGCGCCTCCATGCCCTTAACTTCTCGGGGCTGCAATGGGACAATCGTCGTTGTTAACCCTCTGAACTTTTCCCCTATCCTGGTTATTTGCTCGTGCTGCGCCTTCCTTTTTTCCCTGCAAAACTCGCAGCCGTCCGACTGCAAAACATTGTTTATTATGAGCTGCCTGACCTTTATCCCGTGTCTGCCCAGGCCGGTTATTAATCTTTCGGTCTCTAAAATAGCCATCTCCTCCGGGATTGTAACCGCCACAAACTCGCTTGTGTCCGGGCTGTGGAGCACGTCTTCTATCCTCTTTACCGACTTCTTCATAGTCAGCAAAAAATCATCCGCCTCATCAGGCGTGTATTTTCCCCCAAACGTTTCAGCTACATATCTGTACTTCCATCTCATCTTCGCTATCACCTTTATCCAGTCATCCAACAGCTCGGGCGAATCCAAAAGTCGTAAAGCGTGCCCGGTGGGCGCCGTATCCACCACGTATTTGTCGAACTTCGCCTCGCCCATTAAATCAACCACCGTTTTAAGCCCCATTACTTCATCCATTCCCGGAAGGGGCAGGGCAAACACCAATTCGACATCCTCGGCGTCCAGATTAGTCCCAGTCAATACAACCTTTCTTATCTGGTCTTGATGTTCTGTTTTGAACCTTAAAAGAGCTTTTTGGGCATCTATCTCCAGGGCGCTTAAACTGCTTATTCCTTTCACTTCGCTCACTTCACTTCCGATTCTCTGGCCCAAACTATCCGCAAGAGAGTGCGCCGGGTCGGTCGAAAAGAGCAACGTCTTGAAATCCTCGGCCAGGTAAAGGGCCGTGCTGCACGCACACGTCGTCTTTCCTACACCACCCTTGCCGCCGAACAAAATCAGTTTCAATGAGGTTTCTTTGAGTCCTTTCAATCCCATTTACTTCTTCACCTTGATTTCCAGGATGCCGTTGTTGTATGAAGATGTCAGTGTGCCGGCCTGTACCTTTGCAGGGAGCAAAATCTCCTTGTGATACTTTCTGTCCCCGGTTTGTACCGAGATATCCAGGATGTCTTCTTTCAAATCCAACTTTATATCTGCTTCGTTGACTCCCGGCATCTCAGCGTAGATTCGAACCTCGTCTTTCTCATCAAAGACGTCTGTAATAGGTTCTCTTTCTTCTTCAACCGCAGGCCCCTCGGCTGTCTTCCTTACGTTCCCGAACGATTCGACTATTGGTTTGCCTCCCACCGCTGTCTTTATGGAAACCCCAAACACCCCTTTCATGCCTTTTTTAAGGTGACTGAAGTCAATTTCGCCTTCTTTATTGATTTCACCGCCTGCTTCCTCCAATTTAGCAGCCATGTCAACAAGATTCTCGATACCCTTGAACAGACCCCCAAGGCTCAGTTTCCCTATGCCGAAATCGATATTCAGCCCTTCGTTTTCTTCTTTCCCTTTTTTCTTTTGCTCTTTGGCCATTTTGTACCCCTTTTTTCAACACATTATTATGTTTCACACCAATTAACTCAGATACGGAAATATCACCGCAATTCGGTTAATAGCTTATAGACATCCTTTTGAGCGGCTTCGCCGGCGTACCCCCGTCAGCTTTAGCTTTACGTTGTATATGCGTTTCTTCCTGCAACTTCTCGATTCGCTTGCTAACGCAGTCCAGTTGTTTCCTAGCCGAGTTTC
The DNA here is from genome assembly GCA_003141275.1 of Phycisphaerales bacterium. Lineage (GTDB taxonomy): Bacteria > Planctomycetota > Phycisphaerae > Sedimentisphaerales > Anaerobacaceae > Fen-1362. The sequence goes on along the minus strand of PLLM01000050.1, from coordinate 10,990 downwards.
TTCTCTTGTCAATCGCAAAGACCTCTTTCTCTAATCTGCTCTTCTCACTGCCAAGCACGTATAATTCCAGATTGGCCGACCGCTGATGCTTGGGGATGCATCCTCCCCCCACTGAATGCAAACTCCTCGTGTCCCTGATACTTGTTATTTCTGACATCCCTTTCATTTGACACATACTCCTTCCTGCATTTGGGTCTGACCTTCTATTTTTAGCTTTCTGTCTTCCACCTTGTCATCATACGTGACACTTGATACAGGATTCTTCCTGCCCACTCTCAGGGGGACACTCATTGTCCTTCGCATACCAAGCTCTTTTATAACAAGCTCTTTTACTATCTCTTTGACCTTGTTCTGATTGGTTTTTGAACCCACGCGGCTTGTCTCTGAAGCAAGTATATCCTGACACATTTGCATAAAAACACCGCTCGCCCTGGCAGGTGTGAGATTTCGAACCTTAAGGGTTTTCGCAATCATAATACATCCGCGGACAGTCGGTGCGAATTCACATCTCCCCGATTCCCTCAAACCTCTCACAATATCGACTATAGTTTCGGCATCCGCCCTGCAAAGCTTGGATTTCGACCTCGTGATGGCCACTTCGGTGTCATAGTCAAAATAATCCAGGTCCATAGTAATCATTCTGTCTCTTAAGGCGTCCTGACTTCTATGCACGCCGGCATACTCCTCGGGATTTGATGTGAATATGGCGGCAAAATTCGGGTCCACCTTCAAATATGGCTCATCGCCGCCTCTGCCCGCCGGCAAATCCATCATCTTCTCTTGCAATATGGAAAGAAGAATGTTATTTGCCTCCGGCCGGGAACGGGTAAACTCGTCGTATATCAAGGTATAGCCATACTTGCATGCCACGGTCAAACGATTATCTACCCAATGTTTGACCATGTCTTCTTCTGTCTTTAGGACCCTCGAAATAAAGCGGTCAACGACTCTTCTAATCCGGTAACCGTGTTCGCCGCCTACGAGGTCGGAGGTGGTGAACTCTTCGTCCCCGTGAATCATCACTACGGGTCTTTTAATTTCATTGGCAAGGTGCATCGCAAGCGTTGTCTTGCCCGTGCCGGAAGGTCCTCTCAGGTGGACTGGAAAGCCGGCCTTAATATAAAAAATAGCCCTGCTCGTAATGTCCTTTACATACTTCGTTTCAACAAAGTCAGGCATTGGAGCCGGTTCCAATACTGTTGTCATTTCGCCAATCATTTTGATAGACCTCCTGTCTCTTAAATTCTTGTTTTTCCCCTCAGGGCAACAAGCCCCACCATCTGAATCTTTCGCCTGCTTTTTTCCAGATTCTGCCTGCCTTTTCTAAATCCGCCCTTATCTTCTTTTCTCTGCTTCTAAAGTTTTGTCTGAGGGACTCAAATTTAGTCATGGCTTTAGTCCTCTTTTTGGTAAAGTCTTCTCTGTGCAAATTTGGTTTGGTTACGTCTTTCACTTTGAAACGACCCCTTTGCCTTTGCACCCAAGACAAGCCATTGCACTATCTATTGTCATACCTGTACCCTCACATTTAGGGCACCGTTCAGTTGGACTTTGGGGAGCTGGAACCATACCTTTGCCGTTACATATGGTGCAGGTAATCCGGGTATTATGATAGACGCCGCTGCCTCTACAAAAAGCACATTTAATCACCGGTTCTACGACCTCAACATTACCTGTGCCGCCGCAGACCTGGCAGGTGGCGTGTTCACTCAACAAGTCGAAAGGGTCTTTGCCCGTACCCTTACAGAACCCGCACGTTATCTGGGCCGTAGCAGATGTTGTCTGGCTCATAATCGAATACCATCCTTGGTTTATAGTTTCCTAAGCAGCTTAACTTTTCAGTGGCTTTTTTCTAAGAGTGCCTTTTCTTTAATTCCTCAAGATACCTTGCCGCGGCATCCTTGCCGCCTAATCCGAAGGCAAGCGCCAGTGCAAGGACGATGCCGCCGAGGATAATATTGAAGGCAGTACCCACCAGAAGCGGTGCGATACCAAGCTCTTCCATCGCAATAGTCACCGCGAAGATTATAATCGCCCATCGACTTATGCCGGCAATTATTTCAGGACTGGGCAGTTTAGCATTGCCGCAAGCCGTGCGAACTATTTCCGATACAAAACTGGCCAGAAACATTGCAACCACCAGAACGAGCAGGGCCGCTATCACCTTGGGAACATATGCGAATAAGCTCGTAAGAACATCCGATGCCTTTGGCAGCCCCAGCGCATCGACTGTCATCACTAAAACCATAATGATAATCAGCCAGTAAACCAGGCCGCTTACGACCTCCCGGGCGGTAATCTTCAAATCGCCTTTCCTGAGAACTTCTGATATACCCGCTTTGTCCGCCATCATATCGAAGCGTACTGTCTTAAGCAGCCAGTCAACTGCCCGCCTGATTAACTTGGCCACAATCCAGCCCACTATCAGGATTATTAATGCGCCAAGCAGGATTGGAAGATAGGCCAGTATCTTGGTCAACATTTGTGTTACCGGCTCAACAATAAGATTTCCCCATTCGATTACAGCTAACATTTTCTGTACCTCCATGTACAATTATCAATATTAAACGTTTGTCTTTTTACTTCTCACAACAATAGTCCTACATCACGCGTCAATTTTCACTGCTTTCTTAGACGCCAGCTCCAACTTTTTGCCTGCTGCTTTTGCTCTTCTTGGCATTTTTCTTTCTGCCCTGGCTGACCGTGCTTACCTTCACTCCGGCCTTAACAAAACCGGATTTTCTTGACCTGGCCAGAACCGCAGACATGCCTTGCCAGGCCTTCTTGACCCCAGCCATATCAGCGCTAAACTCGCCCATAAGCTTGTCAGCATCACCCAGAATTCTTTCAACCTCTGCCTGAATATCTTTTATTTCTCTGGTAAGTTTAGCCTTCATTTCCTTTGACATATGGGCGTGGTCTTTTTGGAAACCATCCAACATCGAACCGACATTACTAACAAGACCACTGACAAAATCTGCTAAATTCTTGGCTTGCTCCTTGCTAATCTGCGTGTTTTCCTTATGAAACTGCTGGACCATGTTTTGGGCGCTTTTTAGCATACTTTGTACGTTCTTTGATAACCCATTTACAAAACCAGCCAAATCCTTGGCTTGCTCAACAGCCATTTTCTTCCTGTCTGCAGCAAAACCCTCCACGTTTTTTCGGGCATCGGCTAAGGTTCTGTGAGTGTCGACTGCCAGGTTGCCCAGCGTTTTTACCCGAACATCATTGGAAAAAATGATGTTCTCCGTCAGCTTTTTCATGTCTTCAGCTATTGTCATTACCATTTCGATTCTCCTTTTTATATTTTAAACATTTTGAAAACAATTTGAGTTCACATTATTAGACGTTGGCACTTCTTTAATTTCCAACAACGGAATATTTTCGGGCTTTGTAATTTCTCCAAGGGGAGTTATTGTGCCCTCAATTTGGGCTATTTCGCCTTCGTTGTTAAAAGCAGGCCCACCCTTATCATTGACATATCGCACTAAATAATCTTTGTGGACAATTCGGTACCCTATGTTAAATGGCATACCTTCATTTTTACACCTGGCAAAAGCCGCAAATACTCGCTCACGATCATCGGGGTGAATCATTTTTTCCCAATGTTCTCTATCTGCCAGGATTTCATTGGCATCATAGCCGGTTAATTCCCCGATTTTCCCGGCAAAGCAAATAATCTCCGGCTTTTCCGAGGGCAGGGCAACATAAGGTATCTCACCGATGGTGTCGATAAACCGACGAAGCTCTTTACTCAAATGACGTAGAACAGTTTGGATTTCTACCTCTTGCATCTTTGTTACGCCTTTAACTGCATCAAACGTTTCGACCTTTTTTCGTCACTCTCGACCGGTTTTATGCTCGAGTAGTTAAATAGATTTTCCAATTGATTGTCACCGCTGTCCTGGGGCCGGGCCAGAGAATCTTCTTTGGTATTTTGGGGTGATTCTCCCAAAGGGCTGTAAGACTTTCTGCTATTCGCCACGCGGAGAAAAATCTCTTGCACTTTAATAAGTTTGGTAAAACTGCCGGCAATATCCCGGGCAAAGTTACTCAGACGAATGGTCAAAGTGCCGCTGGTTTCATCTAAAGCTACATCAAACTCCTTTAGCCTCCGCCTAACACTGGCTTCAAGTTCCCTTATTTCCTCATCAACTCTTTCTTCAAAGGTCAGACCATGCTGAAAACGCCTGAGCAATGAACGCACATTATCGGTTAGGGTCTTAACAAAAATTGCAAACCCAGTCATAGCTTTCACCTGACTATCAGTCATTTGCTCCTGTTTCCTGTTTTTGCGCTCTTTGAGAAAATAAAATCTCGTCAGCATATTATTCAAATCCTTTACAAGATTTTCCACCCTTTGTATCTGCTCATTAGCTTTTCTTTCTTTTTCTGATTGCTCCAAAGCCTTCTGGGTATTAGCCACTAAAACGCTCAAGGCTATCGCCTGTATCTCATAAAAATTTATAATGTTATTTATGATACCTCGCATAATTACCAGTCATCTGCCTTTTATGCCTCCCGCAGCCCAACAAGACGATCTTGTTCTGCTTCTGTGCGTTTGGCCTTGAATTCACCCAGCATATCTTTAACTTCCTGACGTCTCTGCTCCTGGCAGGCTATGCGTTCCTTTCGCTGTCTTTTGAACTCGGCAAGCGTCGCCTTAAAATGCCTTATTCTCAACTCTTCCCCCTTGGTTAAAAGCTCTTTAAGCATTTTTGATGTTTGTTGCTGCCCTTGTTGGAACTCTTTCAGTTTTGAAGTAACCTCGATTTTGCTTTCATCCTGTCTGACGAGAATTTCTTTAATTAGTGTTTGCAATTCCTTGACCTTTTCGGTCCGGCCTTCAGTAAGAGCATCTTTAAAGTTTCTCAAGCCTTCCCTTAATTGCTGTACCAGTTTTGTTTGTTCACGAAGATATTTTTGGGACTGCCCCCTTATTTCCTGCTCACTTTCATCTAAATATAAAAAGATAACGTTCATCATCCGGTCAAAATCCTTCTTCCGCAGAGACCCGTTTTTTGCAAGGCTCTCTCTCAGTTGGTTATTTATTTTTTCCCGTTCGGCCCTTGTACTAAGAAGGGATTCCTGAAAATCCTGAAAGATTTGGCCTGTGGCCTCGAAGAATGTTTCAACGCTTTGTATCCTGGCTTCGTAAGAAGATATTATGTTCTCAAGCACATTTTCTTTTTCAGTGGCTAAAAGCATTGTCTTAATTTTCCCCTTTCCGAGATTGCCCATGTTAAGAAGAGGTTTTTCTTGGCGAACCATACTTTCTTTCAGGTGGTGCATAAGGATGGCTCGGCAAGAATCCTCTATATGCTGGTTGGGACCACAGTTACGCTGCTGTTGCTGTAAGTCCGATTGCCTCGGCATACTTCAGGTAGGTCTCTACCGAAGCCGCAACAACTCTTGCCTCAATCGCGAGTATCTCAATACCCACCAATGAGACGCGTACCCAAGCATCCACTACGATGCCCTTGTCCAGTATTCGGTCAATTACCTCAACCAGACTGCTCGAACCAATTGTTTTTTCCACTGCCATGATAATGCTCCTTTCGTTCCCCTCTTATGGGAAACTATAAAAAATAGAAACTAAAAAAAGCACGCTACACGCGTGCCTTATAACTCGCCTTCTGTCCCCACACCATAAACTCCGGCATCGACAACAGTGCTCTCAACTTCATTGCCGACTACTGCCGATTGATGGTTACTTCTGGCCAAAACAAGCATTTTGATAAACCTCTTTAACTTAATCACAAACAGCGCCAGGAATCATAAAAGACCTTATATTCCGCACGACAAGGCGACCAGTACTGCACTTCACAGGTCATTTCTGATATGGTTATCGTCCATTATTTTGGTGGACTTTACTTCTTGGGGTGGATTTTATTGTTTTATCGGATTTTTTTACCCGTTAGTAAGGTTTGTTGCTGATAAGCTCCTCTAAACCGTCCTCGTATTACTCCCAGGTCTCTGGACTTGAAAACGCTCTTGGTCTTTTCCAAAACCTCGATGGTCTCCGCCATACCTTTGCGAAGCGACTCTAAACGCGGGCAGTTGAATAAATGGCACACCTGTTCCTGCCCGTTGCTCTCGGCTAAAATCCCCGTTATGTGCTTTATATCAAACAACCCGTCAATAACGTTTAGAAACGCAAGTTCAATAAAACCGTTTATCTGTACTGGTAACGCGTTTCGGTTCTCCTTTGCCAGCAATTCCTCCATATTTCCCAGCCCTTCGTACCTGTGCTGTAAACGCTGTTTCATCTCATAAATCAAACGATAAGCCAGGGAACACCCAATTGCAACACGCACCTCCTGAAGCAATTCCTCAGGATCGAGCGGCTTTGCCGGGGGCAGGCATTTTTTCACCACAGAGCACGCGAAGAACGCGGAGGTTTTTAGCCACAAAGAGGCACAAAAGGTTTAGACGCTGATTCCTTCGACTACGGTTCGACCATGCTCACCACAGGCTGCTCAGGACAGGTAACGCGGGTTACGCTGTTTTTTTAGCCACAGAGAGCCTCCTTATTCGCCGAAGCGGCTACGCAGGGCAGGCAGAGAACACAGAGAGTTTCTAACCATAGATTGACACGGATTAATCAATTGTCGATTTGCGATTGCGGATTGCGGATTTAACGAGGAAATTGGAAATTTAAACGGGGTCCCTGACAGAAGACCAGAGGAGCATCCACCTTGGGATCTACGCTACGCTTCGAGCCGGGGGAAAACGGCTGTCCCTATTATTGAGCGACTTTTTAATATTTGAATCAAATGTTATCCGATGAGGCATTTTCCAAATTATCACAAATTTTATGATCAACTTTATAATATATGACACTATTTCCACTGATTTTATCCTGCCATTGTACGCATTGCCATTACTACAGCAAAGCCAGTTCTATATCACCGAACTGATTAGAAAATTATCCGCCGTAGGCGGATAAACAACGAACGATAACGCCTTGGATGGCTTTCTTTTCCAACCGTGTCGTTTTTAAGAATAGGTGTCAATCTTCTTGTTCGACAGATTCTTTCTTGAACTCTCTTCTTAAAGTGGCCAGTACGTCGCCAAATGTCTCTCTGATGTTGTTCTTACTGAATCGAATCTGGTCGATGCCCTGTATGTTAGAAAACTCATCGGCACCTTCTTCTAGAAGGACGATACTCCTGCTGAATCCGAGTCGGCCTTGAAAAAGGCCAATTTCATGGATGACATTCTGTCTGGCCCGCAGTGTACCATCAGATACTTCATCTTCGGCTGTCATTACAAGGAGGGCACAGGAACTCTTGGTCAGCATATCCTCAAGAATGTCGCGTATGGCATGTCCAGCTCTTGCACCGATTTCGTAAGCTTCGACTTGGTATCCGTGCTTATCATGAAGATGATCTTTAAGATCTCGCCACTGCTGACTTCTACCGTGCCCAATGAAGATGACGGGTTTGGGTTGCTCAGGATCTGGTGGTGAAGGAATACGAGATTCGTCTACATGTCCCTCGAATACTTCGAATACTTTCTCTATTTTAGATCGTTCATCTCCCTGTACTTTTATATTGGTTTTGCTCAAGTATCTATTTGTTGTGAGGAATATCCCACCGGGTTCTATTACAACTTTAAAATAACTAGTTCCATTACCATTACGATAATCGGCAAAGAACTCCTCAGGATTATCATGAGACCATTTTTCGTCCTGAATCTCGACGGTCAGAATTGAGTATCTCAAATTGGACTTCGGATACATCTGCTGCAGGGAGGCAACGGCTTCTCGGATTGTTTCCGGAGCAAAGCGGACAAGTGCGTATTCCTTCTCTTTTTCCATATAGAGTTCCTTTCTGTTTCAGAGATGCCTAACTTAATAATATCCACCACAATTTGTCATCAACTTAGTATGTTGGCCGGAAAGAGTCAAGAAGGAAGCAGAGGACGGAAGGCCGTTTGATTTCCGATTGCCGATAAGAAGTGGGTCCCATGTTCCTAACCAAAGGAGCCACGCCCGAGGATGACGCGGGGCGTCAATTGCGGATTTAATTCAGCGAACCTTGCGATTGCAACCCGCCGTGAAACGGCGGGCTATATACAAACGCCCGATGGTTCGACTCCTTCGACAAGCTCAGGATTACAAGCTCACCATAAAATGGGGGGCGTTCATTGGGATTTAAGATTTAAAATTTGAGATCTCAGAGAAAATACCGGATTCCCGCGCGCTCATAGTAACCCCTGAATAAATCCCCCTTCGGTCGGGACAGGTTGAGGGGCTAAATTGGGATTCCCGCTTCCTTCGACAAGCTCAGGACAGGTGCGCGGGAATGACCCTCCTTCGTTGAAACTACGGAGGGCAGGCATAGCGCCAGAGGACCCGTTTTTTTGTTAAAAAACCGCTTGCAAAGGGTCGATAACAGTAATTATAATGGTGCCTGTTATGCGGGTGTAGCTCAGTGGTAGAGCGTCACGTTGCCAACGTGGATGTCGTGAGTTCGAGCCTCATCACCCGCTTTGAAATATATAGTGTCGGCGAGTTACCGGCTAAATGAGTAGTTTGGCGTTGGTCGCCGACGCGTTTGGGCAACGAAATATGAAAAAAATGTGGCTGAGGGAATCAAGTTCCTAATGCCATTTTTGTTTTGTATGAGAGTTGGCCCGGTACGATAGGAGAAAAACATGGCAGAGCAACAGGAAACAACCCCAAAGAATACCGTAAAAATCGAAGAGGCAGGCCCGTGCAAAAAGAAGGTCATCATCGAGGTCCCGCGTGAGATAATAAGCAAGGCCACCGACGCGCAATACGAGACGCTGCGCAAAGAGGCGATGGTGCCTGGTTTCAGGAAAGGTCGTGCGCCGAGGCGTTTGCTGGAGAAGCGGTTCGGCAAAGACATCGGCGAACAGACAAAGCTGAAAATATTAGCCGACGCGAGCGACTCGGCGGTAAAGGACAATAAGCTTGATATTCTGCGCGAGCCGGAAATCGACTACGAGAAGATAGCGCTCCCGGCAGATGGGCCGCTGAAGTTCGAGTTCGAGGTCGAGGTGCGTCCGGAATTCGAGCTGCCAAAACTTGAGGGCATACCGGTCGATAAGCCGAAACACGTTGTAACCGACGGGCTCGTTGAGCGGGAAATAGAGATGCTTTGCAAATACGCGGGAACGTGGACGCCGAAGGACAACGGTAAGGTTGAGCTTGACGACCAGGTTGTCGCGGACGTGATGCTGAATATCGAGGGGCAGGAGCAGAAGGTAGATAACACGGAGCTATACGCCAAGCCGAATGGCTTTGTGGCGGACGTGCCTGTCGAAAAGCTGGACGAAATCCTGATTGGCACAAAAACCGGAGACATCAAGACCGCAGAAGTGGAAGTGCCAAAGACATTCTTCCGGGAGGAATTGCGAGGCAAGAAGGTCGATATCAAGATAACGATTAAGGACATCAAGTGGCTAAAGCCCGCGGAGCTGAACCAGGACACGATAAGCAAATGCGGCGTGGCAACCGAGGAGGAGTTGCGAAAGGCAATTCGGGAGAAACTGCAGGGCCGGCTCGAAGGTCAGGCCAAAAACGAGATGGCCGAACAAATATACAAATACCTGCTGGACGGTATCAGCTTCGAGTTGCCGGTTGGCGTTATCGCAGACCAGGCCGTCACGATGTTGCGCCGCCAATATATCAACCTTATGATGCAGGGTATCGAAAGAGAGCAGATTGACAAAAATATCGAGCAGTTGAAATCGAGCACCGAGCAGCAGGCGAAGGAACAGCTAAAGGCGTTCTTCATAATAGACAAGGTGGCGGAGAAGCTTGATATCAAAACAACGGATGAGGAAGTCAACGGGCACATCGCCCAGTTAGCCATCCAGAAACACGTCCGCCCTGAGCGTATGAAAGAGGAAATGCAGCGGGATGGTTCCCTGGAACAGTTCAAGCTTCAGGTCCGCGAACAAAAGTGCATAGCCAAACTGCTTGAGTCGGCGAAGATTACCGAGGTTGAGCCGAAGGCGGAAAAACATAAGGTCGAGGCGCCAAAGCACAAGAAAACGGCCGAAAAAACACCTGAGAAACCGGCTAAAAAGGCCGAAACCGCGACAAAACACCCGCATACCAAGGCGGTCAAGGCCCATGATGAGAAAAAACCTGTGAAAAAGGCAAAGCCAACGCCCCGAAAAAAGAAAACCTGAGCGTAAGAATATCCGATAAACACCTTGGGTATCAGGGCATTGTGAAACTGGCGGGGCAAACCTCGCCCTACCCACTTATTAAGATTAAGGGGAAAGCTTGATGTTCAACACAGGACCCGAAAGACGAATTATGAAGGTTGAGCCGAAGGTTCAGTATCAGGACCAGTATGGGCAATCCGGCGGCCATTATCAGCAATTCCGCCAGATGAGTTTGGACGACCTGCTGCTGGAAAACCGGATTGTGTTTCTCATCGGGGAAATCAACTATGCGCGGGCAACCGAGGTGATAATGAAACTCCTTTACCTCGATAACCAGAAACGCAACACCGAAATAAGCTTGTACGTGAACTCGCCGGGGGGCTCCGTTGACGACACGATGGCGGTATATGACACGATGCAATTTGTCAGTTCGCCTATCGCGACTTACTGCATCGGTCGGGCGCAGTCGGGCGGTGCGGTAATACTCGCGGCGGGGGCAAAGGGCAAGCGATTCGCGCTGCCGCACGCCAAAATTATGCTGCATCAGCCGTGGGGCGGAGTTTTTGGCCAGGCGGCGGACATAAAGATTCAGGCGGAGGAAATCCTCAAGGCAAAGCAAATGCTGAACGAGGTGCTCGCCAAACACTCAGGGCAACCCGTTGAGAGAATAATCGCCGAAACGGAAAGAGACAGATATATGACGGCGAACGAGGCGCTTGCCTACGGCCTTATCGACGAGGTGCTGAAGCTCGAAGACCAGGACAAGAAAAAACCAGCCGACAAAAAACTGTAACCACTAAAGAGAGCGAAACTATGATAGTTGACCAGAACTTGGTGCCAA